>NZ_AP019007.1:319756-639512 GCF_009176645.1 Enterobacter oligotrophicus | reverse complement strand
GGATAACGCCGCCAGCGATGCCTTAAATAATGCCGGGGGGTGGCTACGCCTTACCCGGCCTATGGAACGTTTTTGTAGCCCCGGTAAGCGAAGCATCACCGGGGACATGCTGACTACTGCGCGGTCTTTTTCATCATACTGAAAATAAACAGCACTGCCGCGCACAATACCACTGACGGCCCCGCCGGCGTGTCATAGAACGCCGAGAAGGTTAACCCTCCTGTAACCGCAATCATCCCGATTATGACCGCCACGCTTGCCATCTGCTCCGGCGTGCGGGCAAAGCGACGCGCCGTGGCAGCAGGTATGATTAGCAGTGACGTAATAATCAGCGCTCCGACAAACTTCATTGCCACGCCAATGGTCAATGCCGTCACAAGCATCAGCAGCAACTTCACGCGCTGCAACTTCACGCCATCAACAAACGCCAGATCCGGGCTGACGGTCATCGCCAGCAGGTTACGCCACTGCCACAGCAGAATACCCAGTACCACGACGACGCCAATGGCAATGGAAATCAGATCTTCCGGCGTAACAGCCAGCAGGTCGCCGAACAGGTAGGCCATCAGGTCAACGCGAACATTTGACATCAGACTCACCACCACCAGGCCGAGCGAGAGCGCACTGTGGGCCATAATGCCAAGCAGCGTATCAATGGCGAGGTGAGGGCGTTTTTCCAGCCAGACCAGACCGGCGGCCAGCAGCAGTGTAACCACAATCACGGCATAAAACGGGTTGACGTCCAGCAGCAGGCCAAAGGCAACGCCCAGCAGAGAGGCGTGTGCGAGGGTATCGCCGAAATAGGACATTCTGCGCCAGACCACAAACGAGCCAAGTGGACCCGCAGCGCAGGCAAGCATAACCCCGGCCAGCCAGCCGGGCAGTAACAGTTCAATCATGAGTGTCCATTTCCCCGGCGCAGGACAATTCGTCCCTGTAAATCATGGCGGTGATTGTGATGATGGCGATATATTCCGAGCTGTTCGGCACCGCGAGGGCCAAACATAGAGATAAACTCCGGGTGCATCGACACCACTTCCGGCGTACCGGAGCAGCAAATGTGGTGGTTCAGGCACAGCACTTCGTCGGTTTTTGCCATCACCAGATGCAGGTCATGTGAAACCATCAGCACCGCGCAGTTAAGCTCGCGGCGAAGCTGGTCGATCAAATCATAAAGCGCAACCTGGCCATTCACATCGACACCCTGCGTCGGTTCGTCCAGCACCAGCAACTGGGGGCTGCTTAGCAGGGCGCGGGCGAGTAAAACGCGTTGCGTTTCACCACCTGAGAGTTTCTGCAGTGGCGCATCAACCAGATGACCCGCCTGCACGCGTTTCAGCGCCGGAAGGATATCCGCTTTACGGGTGCCAGGACGCAGACGCAGAAACCGGCTGACCGTCAGCGGCAGCGTGGCATCCAGGTGTAATTTTTGTGGCACATAGCCAATACGTAAGGCGTTGTCGCGTTTGATCACACCTTCATCCGGTGCTACCAGCCCTAACACCACGCGGACAAGCGTCGATTTTCCTGCCCCGTTGGGGCCGAGGAGCGTCAGTATTTTACCGGGCTTCAAATCCAGCGACACATCAGAGAGGACGCGGCGCTGACCAAAAGAGACCGAAATATTTTCGAGAGAAACCAAAGTCGTCATGTCAATTTATGCTTGCAGAAGTCATCGAATGTTATAATATCACATTCCACGCATTCATTACGATGATTAGTCGCATTATGTTACATAAAAATACGCTTCTTTTCGCAGCATTATCCGCTGCCCTTTGGGGTACAACAGCACAAGATGTTAACGCTGCCGTTGTCGCTTCGCTTAAACCGCTTGGATTTATCGCGTCTGCCATTGCAGATGGGGTAACGGAGACCGAGGTATTACTGCCTGATGGTGCCTCTGAGCATGATTACTCATTACGGCCTTCTGATGTAAAACGCTTAAAAAACGCGGACTTAGTTGTCTGGATTGGCCCAGAGATGGAAGCGTTTATGCAGAAGTCGGCAAAACAGGTTCCTGAGGAAAAGCAGGTCACCATTGCCGATCTTTCCGGTGTGAAACCGTTGCTCATGAAAGGGGCTGAAGACGACGGCGACGAACACGATCACGATCATGCTCACGGTGAAAAAGGTGACGGTCATCACCATCATGGCGAGTACAACATGCATCTTTGGCTCTCCCCAGAGATAGCGCGGCTTTCGGCGGTTGCAATCCATGACAAATTAGTGGAACTTATGCCGCAAAGTCGAGCCAAACTTGACGCCAACCTGAAGGATTTTGAGGCACAATTAGCCGCAACCGATAAGCAGGTAGGTAACGAGCTGGCACCGCTGAAAGGAAAAGGGTATTTCGTTTTTCATGACGCCTATGGCTATTACGAAAAACACTACGGACTGACCCCGCTGGGGCATTTTACCGTCAACCCTGAAATTCAGCCTGGTGCGCAGCGTTTACATGAAATCAGAACACAGCTGGTTGAGCAAAAAGCAACATGTGTTTTTGCTGAGCCACAGTTCAGGCCAGCGGTCGTAGAAGCCGTGGCCAGGGGAACATCCGTGCGCATGGGTACCCTTGACCCGCTAGGAACGAATATCCAGTTGAGCAAAGCGAGCTATTCGCAGTTCCTCAGCCAACTGGCGAACCAGTATGCGAGCTGCCTGAAAGGAGATTAACGAGGAAGTGAATACGTGCAACAGATAGCCCGCTCTGTCGCCCTGGCATTTAATAATCTGCCCCGACCCCACCGCGTTATGCTGGGGTCGCTTACAGTTCTCACTTTAGCGGTCGCCGTCTGGCGGCCCTATGTTTACCACCCGAGTTCTGCCCCTATCATCAAAACCATCGAGCTTGAGAAGAGCGAAATTCGTTCTTTGCTGCCTGAGGCCAGCGAGCCAATCGACCAGGCGGCTCAGGAAGATGAAGCTATCCCTCAGGATGAGCTGGATGACAAGATCGCGAACGAAGCAGGTATCCATGAATATGTCGTCTCAACCGGGGATACGCTGAGCAGCGTTCTGAACCAGTACGGCATCGAAATGGGGGATATCAGCCAGCTCGCCGCATCGGATAAAGAGTTACGTAACCTTAAAATCGGTCAGCAGCTCTCCTGGACATTAACCCCGGAGGGGGATTTGCAACGCCTGACGTGGGAAATGTCGCGTCGCGAAACCCGCACCTACGATCGCACTGCCACTGGTTTCAAGATGACCAGCGAACTGCAGCAGGGCGACTGGGTTAACAGCGTGATGAAAGGGACTGTCGGCGCGAGTTTTGTGTCCAGCGCGCGCGATGCGGGGCTGACCAGTGCTGAAATTAGCTCGGTTATCAAAGCCATGCAGTGGCAAATGGACTTCCGCAAGCTGAAAAAAGGTGATGAATTCTCTGTTCTGATGTCCCGTGAAATGCTGGACGGCAAACGCGAACAGAGCCAGCTGGTGGGTGTACGCCTGCGTTCTGCGGGTAAAGATTACTATGCCATTCGTGCCGAAGACGGTAAGTTCTATGACCGCAGTGGGACAGGGCTTGCGAAAGGTTTCCTGCGCTTCCCGACGGCAAAACAATTCCGTGTGTCATCCAACTTCAACCCGCGTCGTCTGAATCCGGTAACCGGTCGCGTGGCACCTCACCGCGGTGTGGACTTCGCCATGCCGCAGGGGACACCAGTGCTCGCGGTGGGTGACGGTGAAGTCGTTATGGCGAAACGCAGCGGTGCGGCAGGGTATTATGTCGCCATCCGTCACGGTCGTACTTACACCACCCGTTATATGCACCTGCGCAAACTTCTGGTAAAACCTGGGCAGAAGGTGAAGCGTGGCGACCGTATTGCGCTCTCAGGCAACACCGGACGTTCCACGGGTCCACACCTGCACTACGAAGTGTGGATTAACCAGCAGGCGGTGAATCCGCTGACGGCAAAACTGCCTCGGACCGAAGGGCTGACCGGTAAAGATCGTACTGATTACCTGGCTCAGGTCAAAGAGGTCATGCCGCAGCTGCGCTTCGACTAAGCCATCCGTTTTGTTAAAAAGCCGGCGTCTGTATGCGCCGGCTTTTTCTTTTGTGCGTAAGCGGCTGCCTCGCTACACTATCTCAATGAATTTTTGCGTCACCAGACCCTGGAACCCGCATGGAAACCAAAAAAAACAATATTGAATACATTCCTGAGTTTGAAAAATCTTTCCGCCATCCACGCAACTGGGGGGCATGGCTTGGCGTTTACGCGTTTGCTGGCATCGCACTGTTACCCGCGTCTGTTCGCGATCCCGTGCTGGGTAAAATTGGCCGCCTTGCAGGACGAGCAGGAAAAAGCGCTCGCCGCCGTGCGCAAATCAATCTCTACTACTGCTTCCCCGAGAAAAGCGACGCCGAGCGTGAAGCCATTATTGATGCTATGTATACCACCGCCCCGCAGGCAATGGCGATGATGGCAGAACTGGCGCTGCGCGGCCCTGAAAAGCTCCTGAAGCGTGTGGACTGGAAAGGACTGGAAATCATCGACGACATGCGTCGCAATGATGAGAAGGTGATTTTTCTGGTGCCACATGGCTGGGGCGTGGATATCCCGGCAATGCTGATGGCATCCCAGGGTCAGAAGATGGCAGCCATGTTCCACAACCAGGGAAACAAGATTTTTGATTTCGTCTGGAATACCGTTCGTCGTCGCTTTGGTGGACGGCTCCACGCGCGAAACGACGGAATTAAGCCATTTATTCAGTCTGTGCGTCAGGGCTACTGGGGTTACTATCTGCCGGATCAGGATCACGGTCCTGAGCACAGCGAATTTGTGGATTTCTTCGCCACGTACAAAGCCACGCTGCCCGCGATTGGTCGCCTGATGAAAGTCTGTCGTGCCCGCGTTATTCCGCTTTTCCCGATTTATGACGGTACAACGCATCGCCTGACCATTGAGGTGCGTCCGCCGATGGACGACTTGCTAACCGCAGACGATCACACCATCGCGCGTCGTATGAATGAGGAGGTGGAGCTGCTGGTGGGACCGCATACTGAACAGTATACGTGGATACTCAAACTGCTTAAAACGCGTAAGCCGGGCGAAAAAGAGCCCTACAAACGCAAAGAGCTTTTTCCGAAGAAATAAATAATACCCCTCTCCCTGGGGGAGAGGGGATCAAACCTTATTCCACGGTCAATACGCGGGTGGTGTTGGTCGAGCCGATGGTGCTCATCACGTCACCCTGCGTCACGATAACAATATCACCGGACACCAGGTAGCCTTTGTCGCGCAGCAGGTTCACTGCATCGTGCGCGGCCGCGACGCCGTCATTGGTGCTGTCGAAGTGAACCGGTGTGACACCGCGGTACAGCGCCGTCAGGTTCAGCGTACGTTCGTGACGAGACATCGCGAAGATCGGCAGACCGGAGCTGATACGGGAGGTCATCAGCGCGGTGCGGCCGGATTCGGTCATGGTGATGATTGCCGTTACCCCTTTCAGGTGGTTCGCCGCGTACATGGCGGACATCGCAATCGCTTCTTCCACGTTGTCGAACTGAATATCGAGGCGGTGTTTAGAGACGTTGATGCTTGGGATCTTTTCAGCGCCCAGGCACACGCGCGCCATCGCCGCCACGGTCTCTGCCGGATACTGACCTGCAGCCGTTTCTGCTGACAGCATAACCGCATCCGTGCCGTCCAGTACGGCGTTGGCTACGTCCATCACTTCCGCGCGGGTTGGCATTGGGTTGGTGATCATCGACTCCATCATCTGGGTCGCGGTGATCACCGCGCGGTTCAGCTGACGCGCACGACGGATCAGCGCTTTCTGGATACCGACCAGTTCCGGGTCGCCGATTTCCACACCCAGGTCACCACGGGCAACCATCACTACGTCTGACGCCAGAATCACGTCGTCCATCGCATCCTGGTCGCAAACGGCTTCAGCACGTTCAACCTTGGCAACGATTTTCGCATCGCAGCCCGCGTCGCGTGCCAGACGGCGCGCGTAGTTCAGGTCTTCGCCGCAGCGCGGGAAGGAGACGGCCAGATAGTCGACGCCAATTTGCGCCGCGGTCACGATATCCGCTTTGTCTTTTTCGGTCAGCGCTTCTGCAGAGAGGCCACCGCCAAGTTTGTTGATCCCTTTGTTGTTGGAAAGTGGGCCGCCGACGGTCACTTCGGTGAACACTTTCATCCCCTGAACTTCCAGCACTTTAAGCTGTACGCGACCGTCGTCGAGCAGCAGGATGTCGCCAGGTACAACGTCAGCGGGCAAGCCTTTGTAGTCGATGCCGACTTTTTCTTTGTCGCCTTCGCCTTTGCTCAGGTTGGCATCAAGCAGGAACTTGTCGCCAATATTGAGGAAAACTTTCCCTTCTTTGAATGTTGATACACGAATTTTTGGACCCTGCAGGTCACCGAGGATAGCAACATGACGGCCCAGTTTAGCCGCGATCTCACGGACCTTATCTGCACGTAATTTATGGTCTTCTGGTGTACCGTGAGAGAAGTTCATACGCACCACGTTGGCACCTGCGGCAATAATTTTTTCAAGGTTATTATCGCGATCGGTGGCCGGACCTAAGGTGGTGACGATCTTGGTTCTGCGAAGCCTTCTGGACATGTAATACTCCGTTGACTGAAACAACTTTGGTGTTGCGTGAACAATAAATCGGCCATCTTCTGCTGCAAGGCAACAGGGAGGGGACCGAATGCCGTGAATTGTTACATCTTCGTTATAAACTTTTAGGGAACATCGCTCTTTATAAGCAATTCTTTATCAAAACGCGATTCCTTCAGCGCTTCCTTGACCCGCTTCAAGTTATCTCTGAATTTTGCGCCACGACGCAGGGTAAATCCGGTCGCCAGTACATCAATCACCGTGAGCTGCGCAAGGCGGGAAACCATTGGCATATACATATCGGTGTCTTCCGGGACGTCCAGAGTGATGGCGAGCGTCGCTTCTCGTGCCAGCGGCGTACCGGCCGTCGTCAGGGCGATGACCATGGCATCGTTTTCACGCGCCAGTTGCGCCAGTTCAACCTGACTTTTGGTGCGTCCGGTGTGTGAAATCAGAACCACGACATCATCTTCGCTACAATTCATACAGCTCATGCGTTGCAGGACAATGTCATCGGAATAAATGACGGGAACATTGAAGCGGAAAAACTTGTTCATGGCATCATGGGCGACGGCAGCAGAGGAGCCAAGGCCGAAAAACGCAATCCGTTTGGCCTGGGTCAGTAAATCCACCGCACGATTCACTGAACTCATATCCAGCGACTGGCGGACATGGTCGAGTGTCGCCATGGCCGACTCAAATATTTTCGCCGTGTATGCATCGACGCTGTCGTCTTCATCCACATTGCGATTAACATACGGAGTACCGTTTGCCAGACTTTGCGCAAGATGCAGTTTAAAATCAGGGAAGCCGCGCGTTTCCAGGCTTCGGCAGAATCGGTTTACCGTCGGCTCGCTGACGCCCGATTCCTGAGCCAGAGCGGCGATGCTTGAATGAATCGCCTGAGCGGGAGAGGCGAGAATAACTTCAGCCACTTTTCGCTCGGATTTGCTAAGGTGTTCCAGTTGAAACTGGATTTTTTCCAGCATGTTCATTGTTAACAAGGCGCTCATGTGTGGAAACGATTTCATTTATAGATGAAATCGTGATTCGATTTAGCCGATATTACCCCTGTGACTTCCCTAAAGGGTAACAGTCGGCAAGAAATGTTGTTGTTTTTTTTCATTACTTGATCGCTGTCGGGTTTTGCTGTGGCGTATCAGTACAAAGAATCAACGCTTTTTGCGTGATAACCGTCTCCTGTGCCTTTGAGTGGTGAAAAATCGCGGTATCGCACGTGACGCTAAGCGCTAATGGTTTCGGGAATGACGTAAAAGCAGTACAGTGCATTGTAATAAAATTACAACGATACCTGGCAGAAGTACCAGGTGATCCAACTGAGGAGAATGACATGGCGGTAACGCAAACAGCCCAGGCATGTGACCTGGTCATTTTCGGCGCGAAAGGCGATCTTGCACGCCGAAAATTGCTGCCTTCCCTGTATCAACTGGAGAAAGCGGGCCAGCTTCATCCGGATACCCGTATCCTGGGTGTTGGGCGCGCCGACTGGGACAAGGACGCTTATACTAAGGTTGTACGCGAAGCGCTCGAAACCTTCATGAAAGAGAAAATTGATGAAAGTTTGTGGGACACGCTGAGCGGACGCCTCGATTTCTGTAACCTGGATGTGAATGACGTGAGTGCGTTTTCCCGTCTGGGCGAAATGCTGGATCAGAAAAACCGCGTCACCATTAACTATTTCGCCATGCCGCCAAGCACCTTCGGCGCAATCTGCAAAGGTCTGGGCGAGGCAAAACTGAATGCCAAACCTGCGCGCGTGGTCATGGAAAAACCGCTGGGGACATCGCTTTCAACCTCGCGTGAAATCAACGACCAGGTGGGCGAATATTTTGAAGAGTGCCAGGTCTACCGTATTGACCACTATCTCGGTAAAGAGACGGTACTGAACCTGCTGGCGCTGCGTTTTGCCAACTCCCTGTTTGTGAACAACTGGGATAACCGCACCATTGATCACGTGGAAATCACCGTGGCCGAAGAGGTGGGTATCGAAGGGCGCTGGGGTTACTTTGACCAGGCCGGTCAGATGCGCGACATGATCCAGAACCACCTGCTGCAGATCCTGTGCATGATCGCCATGTCTCCGCCGTCAGATCTGACTGCAGACAGCATCCGTGATGAAAAAGTGAAAGTGCTGAAATCGCTGCGCCGCATCGATCGCTCAAACGTGCGTGAGAAAACCGTCCGCGGGCAGTACACCGCCGGGTTTGCCCAGGGCAAAAAAGTGCCTGGCTATCTGGAAGAAGAGGGCGCTAACAAGTCCAGCAACACCGAAACGTTTGTCGCAATCCGCGTGGATATCGATAACTGGCGCTGGGCGGGCGTACCATTCTACCTGCGCACCGGCAAACGCCTGCCAACTAAATGTTCCGAAGTGGTGGTGTACTTCAAAAACCCTGAGCTGAACCTGTTCAAAGAGTCATGGCAGGAGCTGCCGCAGAATAAGCTGACCATCCGTTTGCAGCCGGACGAAGGTGTGGATATTCAGATCCTGAACAAAGTGCCGGGTCTGGATCACAAACATAACCTACAGACCACCAAACTGGACCTGAGCTACTCCGAAACCTTTAACGAAACGCACCTGGCCGACGCTTACGAGCGCCTGCTGCTGGAAACCATGCGTGGTATTCAGGCGCTGTTCGTGCGTCGTGATGAAGTGGAAGAGGCGTGGAAATGGGTCGACTCCATTACCGAAGCGTGGGCTGCCGATCAGGATGCGCCAAAACCGTATCAGGCGGGCACCTGGGGACCGGTCGCCTCTGTTGCGATGATCACCCGCGATGGTCGCTCCTGGAACGAGTTTGAGTAAGCATTCCGGGTAATCCAAACGGGTTATTTTACCGGTAACATGATCTGGCACAGATTGTGGCACAATTTTTAATCATTTAAGCTCCGTGTGGATTCACCCACGGAGCTTTTTTTATTACACTGCCTCCAGTAATTTTGCCCACTGGCCCTGACTGCAAGCGTTTCAGCCTTGTTAATACATGCGCCTTACCTTGTTAATATTCGAGCCAGGGAAAACAAATTTTAGGAGCTTTTATGAATCCAGTATTGTTACGGGTAACACAGCGTATTATTGATCGCTCGAAAAAGACACGTACTGCCTACCTCGCACGTATCGAACAGGCCAAATCAGCAACGGTTCATCGTTCACAGCTGGCGTGCGGCAATTTAGCCCACGGCTTTGCAGCCTGCCAGCCCGATGATAAAGCGTCGCTGAAAAGTATGCTGCGTAACAATATTGCGATCATAACCTCCTACAACGACATGCTTTCCGCGCACCAGCCGTACGAAGTCTATCCGGAGATCATCCGTAAAGCGCTGCACAGTGTGAATGCGGTAGGTCAGGTGGCGGGCGGTGTGCCAGCCATGTGCGACGGTGTGACGCAGGGTCAGGACGGGATGGAGTTGTCCTTGCTGAGCCGCGAAGTGATTGCCATGTCTGCTGCTGTGGGCTTGTCACACAATATGTTTGATGGTGCGCTCTATCTGGGCGTGTGCGACAAAATCGTTCCCGGCCTGGCGATGGCCGCACTGTCGTTTGGTCATCTGCCTGCGATTTTCGTGCCGTCCGGCCCGATGGCAAGCGGCCTGCCAAACAAAGAAAAAGTGCGTATTCGCCAGCTGTATGCTGAAGGCAAGGCGGACCGACAAGCGCTGCTGGAAGCAGAAGCGGCGTCTTACCACGCACCAGGCACCTGCACCTTCTACGGTACGGCCAACACGAACCAGATGGTGGTGGAGTTTATGGGGATGCAGCTTCCGGGTTCGTCCTTTATTCAGCCAGATGCACCACTGCGTCAGGCGCTGACGGAGGCCGCAGCTCGCCAGGTTACGCGTCTCACCGGCAACGGCACTGAGTGGATGCCGCTCGGCAAAATGGTCGATGAAAAAGTTGTGGTGAACGGCATCGTTGCTCTGCTGGCGACCGGTGGCTCAACCAACCACACCATGCACCTGGTGGCGATGGCGCGGGCTGCAGGCATTCTGATCAACTGGGATGATTTCTCCGATATCTCTGCCGTTGTGCCATTGATGGCACGCCTGTACCCGAACGGTCCGGCAGATATCAACCACTTCCAGGCCGCGGGTGGCGTACCGGTGCTGATGCGCGAGCTGCTGAAGGGCGGTCTGCTGCATGAAGACGTGAACACCGTAGCAGGGTTTGGTCTGCAGCGTTATACCCTGGAGCCGTGGTTGAACAACGGTGAGCTGGACTGGCGTGATGGGGCTGCCGCCTCTCTTGATGCGCAGGTTATCGCCACTATCGATAAACCTTTCTCTCATCATGGTGGGACGAAAGTGCTGAGCGGCAATCTGGGCCGCGCGGTCATGAAAACCTCTGCCGTACCGGAAGAGAATCAGATTATCGAAGCACCCGCAGTTGTCTTCGAAAGCCAGCATGACGTTTTGCCCGCTTTCGATGCCGGCCTTCTCGACAAAGATTGCGTTGTTGTGGTGCGTCATCAGGGGCCAAAAGCGAACGGGATGCCAGAATTACATAAACTTATGCCGCCACTTGGTGTATTATTGGACCGCCGTTTCAAAATTGCGCTAGTGACCGATGGACGCCTCTCTGGCGCATCAGGTAAAGTGCCTTCGGCGATCCACGTGACTCCCGAAGCCTACGACGGCGGCCTGCTGGCGAAAGTCCGGGATGGCGACATGATCCGCGTCAACGGCAAGACAGGTGAGTTAACGCTGCTGGTGGATGAAGCAGAACTGGCGGCACGTAAGCCATATATTCCTGACCTGAGCGCGTCGCGCACAGGCACCGGACGCGAAATGTTCGGTGCGCTGCGTGAGAAGCTCTCCGGCGCGGAGCAGGGCGCAACCTGTATTACGTTTTAAGACGACTTGATTTTATCGATCTGGCGAGAGAAAACTCTGATGAAAAACTGGAAAACAAGTGCAGAAGCAATCCTGACGACTGGCCCGGTAGTGCCGGTTATCGTGGTGAACAAACTGGAGCACGCTGTTCCGATGGCGAAAGCGCTGGTTGCAGGGGGTGTTCGTGTTCTGGAAGTGACGCTGCGTACCGCCTGTGCAATGGACGCGATCCGCGCGATTGCCAAAGAAGTGCCGGATGCGATCATCGGTGCGGGGACCGTTCTGAACGCACAGCAACTGGCTGAAGTGACTGAAGCGGGTGCACAGTTCGCGATCAGCCCTGGCCTGACCGAGCCGCTACTGAAAGCGGCAACTGAAGGGACAATCCCTCTGATCCCTGGTATCAGCACCGTGTCTGAACTGATGCTGGGTATGGACTACGGCCTGAAAGAGTTCAAATTCTTCCCGGCTGAGGCTAACGGTGGCACCAAAGCGCTGCAGGCCATTGCAGGCCCGTTCTCACAGGTTCGTTTCTGCCCGACTGGTGGTATCTCTCCGGCGAACTACCGTGACTACCTGGCGCTGAAAAGCGTGCTGTGCATCGGTGGCTCCTGGCTGGTTCCGGCTGACGCGCTGGAAGCCGGTGACTGGGATCGCATCACCAGACTGGCCCGCGAAGCGGTTGAAGGTGCGAAGCAGTAAAGCACCATGAAAAACGGGCCGCCTGGCCCGTTTTTTTTACCCTGCGATTTTCACATTCGCGGCGGCTGTTTTGGCTCTTGTCACGGCTTCGTCCACATTAGCCCCGGTCGCTAACGCCACACCCAGTCGACGTGTCCCGTCGATTTCCGGTTTACCGAACAAACGTACCTGCAAGCCTGCTCCCACTGCCCCTTCAATATTATCAAAGGTGACATTCTGGCTGGTCAGTTGCGGCAGGATCACTGCCGAGGCTGCCGGGCCATACTGACGAATGCCGCCCACGGGCAAACCGAGGAATGCGCGAACGTGCAGGGCGAACTCGGAGAGATCCTGCGAAATCAGCGTCACCATGCCGGTATCGTGCGGGCGAGGGGAGACTTCGCTGAAAATCACCTCGTCACCGCAGACAAACAGTTCCACGCCAAACAACCCATAGCCGCCCAGCGCCAGCACCGTCTTGCGGGCAATCTCCTGCGCCCGCGCCAGCGCCAGGGCGCTCATCTGCTGCGGCTGCCAGGACTCGCGATAATCGCCATCTTCCTGACGATGGCCAATCGGATCGCAGAAATGGACGCCATCTGTGGCGCTGACGGTCAGGAGGGTGATTTCGAAATCAAACTTTACGACGCCTTCGACAATCACGCGGCCGGCACCGGCGCGGCCACCCTGTTGGGCGTAGTCCCAGGCGTTGTCCAGCGCGCTGCTGTCGCGGATAAAGCTCTGTCCTTTCCCGGAAGAACTCATCACTGGCTTAATGATGCACGGGTAGCCAATCTCCCCGACGGCCTGCAGGAATTCATTTTTATCACCGGCAAAACGGTAGCTGGACGTCGGGAGCTGAAGTTCTTCAGCCGCCAGGCGACGAATGCCTTCACGGTTCATGGTCAGCTTTGCGGCTTTAGCGCAGGGCACTATGCGCTGGCCTTCCTGCTCAAGTGCAATGAGCGTGTCGGTAGCAATGGCTTCGATTTCAGGCACCACGAAATCGGGCTTTTCTGTGGCAATCAGCGTGCGCAGGGCATCGCCGTCAAGCATATTGATCACGTGTGAGCGGTGGGCAACCTGCATGGCCGGTGCGTCAGCGTAGCGGTCGACGGCAATGACTTCCACACCTAAACGCTGGCACTCAATCGCCACTTCTTTACCCAGTTCGCCCGATCCCAATAACATGACGCGCGTCGCTGAAGGTCGCAGCGCGGTTCCTAAACGAGTCATAATAATCCCCCTGAAAAAGTTGCGCGCAGTATAAACGAAAACGTTTGCGTCTGTCTTGCTCAGGGGCTGTGAGGGGGGTAAGAAATTTGCGCTTCTTTAGTACCGCCAGACATTTCCTGACACGCGCTCGCTTAGTCTGTGAAGATTATGCACTGTTAAGCGAGGGACATCATGTCAGGCTGGTTGAATCAATTGCAATCCATGTTGGGCCAGAAAGCCTCGTCATCTGGCGAGCAAGGGCTGAGTAAGCTGCTGGTGCCGGGTGCGCTTGGGGGGCTGGCGGGTCTGCTGGTTGCCAATAAGTCATCACGTAAGCTGCTGGCAAAATACGGGACCGGCGCACTGCTGGCCGGTGGCGGCGCGATTGCAGGGACTGTGTTGTGGAACAAATATAAGGACAAAGTCCGCACTGCGCATCAGGATGAACCGCAGTATGGGCAGCATACGTCGCCACTGGACGTGCGCACCGAGAGGCTTATCCTCGCGCTGGTATTTGCTGCAAAAAGTGACGGTCATATTGATGACAAAGAACGCTCGGCGATTGAACAGCAACTGCGTGAAGCCGGTGTGGAAGCGCAGGGCAGAACGCTGGTAACGCAGGCGATTGAACAGCCGCTCGATCCACAGCGCCTGGCACAAAGCGTTAAAAACGAGGAAGAGGCGCTCGAACTCTATTTTCTGAGCTGTGCGGCCATCGATATCGATCACTTTATGGAGCGGAGTTACCTGAATGCGCTGGGGGATGCACTGAAAATTCCTCAGGATGTTCGCGAAGGGATTGAGCAGGATATTCAGCAACAAAAACAGGCATTACAGGGCACGTAATGTCTTACCGTGGTCATGTTTCGCTTGCATCATGCGTGTGTTTTGCCAACCTTATAGGGTGTAAAACGAAAAAGAATTCATGACATGCCACCGAAAGCCCCACGTACTGCTTATGCGATCACCACGCATGGTGATACGCGTATAGATCACTATTACTGGCTGCGGGACGATTCCCGTTCCCGGCCAGAGGTGCTTGACTATCTGCACCAGGAAAACGACTACGGCCGCAAGGTTATGTCCAGCCAGCAGGCGCTTCAGGACCAGTTGCTCAATGAAATGGTACAGCGTGTCCCCCAGCGTGATATTTCCGCGCCGTGGACAAAAAACGGCTACCGCTATCGCCATATCTATGAGCCGGGCAATGAATATCCCATCTACCAGCGGCAGTCCGTATTAAGCGCCGAGTGGGACGACTGGGACATTCTGCTCGATGCGAATAAACGCGCCGCCCACAGTGAGTTTTATACGCTGGGCGGCATGTCCATCTCCCCGGATAACGCCATTATGGCGCTGGCGGAAGATTACCTCTCGCGCCGCCAGTATGGCCTGCGTTTTCGCAATCTGGAAACGGGAAACTGGTATCCGGAAATGCTGGATAATGTCTCCCCCGATTTTGTCTGGGCGAATGATTCCGAAACGGTTTACTACGTTAAAAAACATGCTTCCACGCTGCTGCCTTACCAGGTCTGGCGGCATACCGTGGGTACGGATTCCGCTGACGATGAGCTGGTCTACGAAGAGAAAGACGAGACCTTTTATGTCAGCCTGCATAAAACCTCGTCGCGGCACTATGTGATTATTTTCCTTGCCAGCGCGACCACTTCAGAAGTTCTGCTTCTGGATGCCGAGCTACCGGACGCGCAGCCGCTTTGCTTCCTGCCGCGCCGCAAAGATCATGAATACAGCCTGGATCACTTTCAGCACAGTTTTTACCTGCGTTCTAATCGCGAAGGTAAAAACTTTGGCCTCTATAAAACCAAAGTGCGAGACGAACGAAAGTGGGAAGTGCTCATTCCCGCGCGCGAGCAGGTGATGCTGGAAGGCTTTACGCTGTTTACCGACTGGCTGGTGGTGGAAGAGCGTCAGCGAGGGTTAACCAGTATCCGGCAAATCAACCGGAAAACGCGGGAAGTGGTGGGGATTGCGTTTGATGATCCGGCCTATGTCACTTGGATTGGCTTTAACCCTGAGCCAGAATCTTCACGACTGCGTTACGGCTATTCGTCAATGACCACGCCGGACACGCTGTTCGAGCTGGATATGGATACCGGGCAACGGCAGGTGATCAAACAGGCTGAGGTGAAAGGGTTTGACGCCGATAACTACCGCAGTGAGCACGTGTGGGTGATCGCCCGCGATGGCGTAGAGGTGCCCGTTTCTCTGGTGTATCACAAGGCGCATTTCAACAAAGGTAAAAACCCGATTCTGGTCTATGGCTACGGCTCTTATGGCTCCAGCATGGATGCGGATTTCAGCAGCAGCAGGCTGAGCCTTCTCGATCGCGGCTTTGTGTTTGCCATCGCCCATGTTCGCGGCGGCGGTGAGCTGGGGCAGCACTGGTACGAAGACGGTAAGTTCCTGAAAAAGAAAAACACCTTCAACGACTATCTTGATGTCTGTGATGCGTTGATTGAACAAGGTTATGGCGATCCGCAGCTTTGCTTTGGAATGGGCGGCAGTGCGGGAGGGATGTTAATGGGCGCGGTGATTAATCAACGTCCCGAACGCTTTAAAGGCATCATTGCGCAGGTTCCATTTGTGGATGTGGTGACGACAATGCTGGATGAATCCATTCCGCTCACCACCGGTGAGTTTGAAGAGTGGGGGAATCCGCAGGATGAGATCTATTACCGCTATATGAAAGAGTACAGCCCTTACGACAACGTAGAGGCGAAAGCATATCCGCATATGCTGGTAACCACCGGCTTGCATGATTCGCAGGTGCAATACTGGGAACCGGCAAAATGGGTGGCGAAACTGCGTGAACTGAAAACCGACGATAATTTGCTGTTGCTGTGTACCGACATGGACTCGGGGCATGGCGGTAAATCGGGGCGGTTTAAATCCTATGAAGGGGTTGCGCTGGAGTATGCTTTTTTGATCGGCCTGGCGCAGGGCACGCTGCCAGGCCGTGCGGAGCGTCAGGCTTCGCCCAGATAGTGCTTCAGCGTTAAGCGTAATTCCGGGCTCATTCTGTCGAGGTTGTTGTACAGCCAGCGCAGATAGCCCGGATCTTTATCAGCCACTTCAGATACCGCTTTACCGCGATATTTGCCGAAGGTAAAGGTGGTCAGCAGCGCGGGGCGTCCTGTGATCGTCGCCATGTCATCTGGCGTCCAGCCGGAAGTATTCATGATGTCGATCAGCAGTGCAGCGGTAATATAGCAGTCGTACAGGGCGCGGTGATGATGCAGCCCTTCCGGCGTTCTGACGCTGAGCTTACGGGATTTATACAGCGCCATATTGCTGTATTTAATTCCCGGCCACAGACGGCGAGCCAGTTTCATGGTGCAGATCCACTCACCCGGCATTTCCGGCAATACCCGACGGTCAAAGCTGGCGTTATGCGCCACGTACCACTGGCTGCCGTGGTAGTGAGGAATAATCTCTTCAATCCACGGTTTATCCGCCACCATTGATTCCGTAATGCGATGGATGGCCATCGCCTGCGGGCTTATCGGGCGGTCTGGACGTACCAGGTGGCTCATTGGGTTGACTATCTTTCCGTCAACCACATCGACAGAGGCCACTTCCACAATTCCACCCTGAAGATCGCATGTTTCGGTATCGATGACGCGCAGCATTGATCGCTCCTGACCATAAAACGCTTAGCCTAATGGAATGATATCGCCTTGCCAACCCTGTCGACCCAGAGATCCGGTTAATAACAGCTCCCCTTTGTCGGCGCGGACAATCAGTTGGCCTTTTTCGTCCCATAAGGCGCTACCGCTACGCGCATTCGCCATTAACACCGCAATGGCATACTTATGCGCAAAACGCTGTAACGTATTGATGGATTGCCGCCAGCGGTTATCACCCACCGCCTGGCTACTGGTAAATAACGTCGCCAGCGGGTCGAGATTGGGGGCGTCAGACGGGCTTTCGATGATGGTTAACTGCTTGTCGCCGGGAATCAAACTTGCTCCACTTCCTTGCGGGTAACGCAGTATGGTATCGAGATGTGGTGTGAAGAGCGCGAGCCCTTTCTGAGGCTGACCGTCCTGAAGAAGCGTAATCCCCGCAATGACGCTGATATTCAACGACTGCGCGGCGTGAAGCAGTGGGGCAAGCTGTAGATCGTCTGGCGGGGCGGGTAACGTTGCCTCACCCGGACCGGTTAATGAGAGTTCAGGAAACACCACTAAATCGCACTTTTGCCGGGCTGCTTCGGCAATAAAACGGAGATGGTGTTCAACATGGTCATTAACGCTGTGGTGCTGTCGGGCATATTGGGCGGCAGCAATATTCCATCGTGACATCGTGACTTCCTTTTACACTAAGTCGCTGGGGTTTAAGAATACACCTAATTTAATAAGGGTTTTCTTATCCTGCCAGAATACATGTAAGGAAGTGTAACGAGTCGTTAAGGTTATTTCACTTTAGGTTCATACGGTAAACGCGAGAGGTTTACAGAGGCCAGACGGTGGGCGATTAAGCGCTCACGAAACCAGTCACGCAGGTGCGCGGGTTGCTCACGTTCTACCACTTCCGCCACGACAGGCATGTTGTAACGCTCTTTGAATGCGACGCCAGCGGCAGCGAGATCGACATTCATTTTGTCCATCTCGTCCTGAGGAAGGGCGGCCAGATTGATCTTCATTACCTTCTCCTTTTTATGCGGCGGCAACGTTACCGCGATTGCACGATGATGACAAGCAGGCGCAGGATGATCCTCGACTCGCTTATTATACAGAGTTATTCTTTACCATACAGGCATAACAAAAAGGAATGATTGCGATGCGTTTCAACTCCTCCCGCGTGGTGTGCGCACTGGCTTTACTGATCTCCTCGGCAATGACGCCATCTGTTCTGGCCCATGCTCATCTTAAACAGCAAACTCCCGCAGCGGATTCTCTGGTTGCGGCCCCGCAGACACTGACGCTGAATTTCTCTGAAGGCATTGAACCGGCGTTTAGTGGCGTGGTAGTGACCGACGCACAACAGCAGCCGATCAAAACCGGCACAGTGAAGCGTGACGAAAAGAACAACGCGCAGCTCATTGTTCCGCTTGAACAACCGCTGAAGGCGGGTACATACCAGGTCGACTGGCATGTGGTCTCTGTGGACGGCCACAAAACCAAAGGCAGCTATCACTTTAGCGTGAAATAGAATGCTGGCTTTGTGCTATGTCGCGTTGCGCTTCATCCATTTTGGCGCATTGATGCTGATTTTCGGCAACGCGTTATATAGCGTCTGGTTTGCGCCTTCTTCCCTGCATCGCCTGATGGTGAGACGTTTCCAGTTACAGCAGAAAATCGCCGCCGTAATCAGCCTGACGGCTGCACTCCTGATGTTCTCGGTTCAGGGGGGATTGATGGGTAACGGCTGGAGCGACGTACTTCGCCCGGCTATCTGGCATAGCGTACTCGGTACGCAGTTTGGTAGCGTCTGGCTGTGGCAAATAATTCTCGCTGTTATCACTGCCGGTGCCGCGTGGCTGGCACCGCAAAGGGGAGCGCGGCTATTGCTGTTGTCGCTGGGGCAATTTGTTCTGCTGGCGGGCGTCGGCCACGCGACGATGAACGAAGGTGCGGCGGGGGCGCTGCAGCGTCTGAACCATGCCATTCACCTTTTATGCGCAGCAACCTGGCTTGGCGGATTACTGCCTCTGCTGTTTTGTATGCATCTTGCAAAAGGGCGCTGGCAGACGGCGGCTATCTATACCATGATGCGCTTTTCACGCGTGGGACATTACGCCGTGGCGGGTGTATTGCTGACCGGGATTGTGAATGCACTCTTTATCCTCGGTTTTGCTGTGCCCTGGCACACAGCTTATGGACAACTGTTGTTGTTCAAATGTGCGCTGGTGGTAATGATGGTGGCAATTGCGCTGGTGAATCGGTATTTTCTGGTGCCACGCTTTCGCCCGGACGCCGGGCGGGAACAACAGATTTTTATCAGGATGACACAGACAGAAGTGGTGCTGGGCGCGCTGGTACTGGCAACGGTCAGTCTGTTTGCGACCTGGGAACCCTTCTGACAAGGTTAAAGAACATATGAAAAAGACACTGCTTTCTCTCTTACTGTTGGCCTGCGCCGGAAATGCGCTGGCGGCACCGCAGGTTATCACCGTCAGCCGTTTTGAAGTGGGTAAGGATAAATGGGCGTTCAATCGCGAAGAGGTGATGCTGACCTGCCGTCCAGGGCACGCGCTGTATGTGATTAACCCCAGTACGCTTGTGCAGTATCCGCTAAACGACACCGCTGAACAGCAGGTCGCCAGTGGAAAGAGTAACGGCCAGCCTGTCAGCGTGATCCAGATTGATGATCCGGCGAACCCAGGGCAGAAAATGAGCCTCGCACCGTTTATCGAGCGGGCCAACACGCTCTGCTAGCCGTCTGGTTTCCAATAAAAAACCGCAGGCGCTTGTGAAAGCTCTGCGGTTTTTCAATTTTAATGATGCTGTGACGCTTTTTTTCAGGCCACTTTTGCTGTGGACTGGAAAACCTGGCGTCGTCATCTATTCTTAAAAGGCAAGGCGATTGAGCCTGCATTAATGCCAACTTTTAGCGCACGGCTCTCTCCCAAGAGCCATTTCCCTGGACCGAATACAGGAATCGTATTCGGTCTCTTTTTATCTGCATAAAAGTAAACGATAAAATCCACTAATCGACTTTCGCAGAGCGTACACTTCCTGTGCAACTGCTTCAACCATACCACACTACAGCGGGCGAAAGTCCAGCCCTTTTTGACTGTTTTGTTAAATTCTTGTGCGTAGTTAGCGAAAGGCGTCAGTGAGCTTAAAAGCGTGATTTTACTGACGCTTCAATTTCATCAAGCAGTGCGAAGCGGCGACGGTATTCAGCCCGTTTTTTACTGGCAATCTCGTCGAGGGATTTACGTTCCATCTGCAGGGGCAACTGCCAGCAAAAATTCGAGAGCTTTTTACCGTCAAGCGAGTCCCAGAATTCATCGTAGCTGGCATGGAAATGACGGCCTTTGCTCAGCCGGTAACGCAATGCGCGGAAAACGTGGCCTTCGTCGCTGACGGCAAAAATGGCATGGATGCGGGAGTGGGTCGCCAGTTGAAAAAGCACTTCCATCAGCACGCGCTTGGGGAACAGACCGTGACAGGCACGTGTTGCATGCTTAATCACGTCACGAGAGACATTGCGTCGTGGACCCTGAAGGCCGCCAATCACCAGCACGGACTGCCCGTTGCTGCGGGCAACGCTAAAGGTCAGGCTTGCAAGCAGCGTGTTATCGTTATCTCGCAGCCACAGGGTGCTTTCGCCTTCGCGTTCGGCTTTTCGGGCGGAAGACGCGTTGACAGTATAGATAACGTCGTTTTTCGCCTGAAATTGCACAACCGACTGCTCTTGTGGGCTCGTCAGCGCATGGGCGAGGACGGCGTCTTTCAGGCCATCGATCCAGTGATAGTGGCTAATGATAGCGTCCGCACGATCGCTGGCGTGCAGGCCACGCATCAGGTACTGGCGATGGGTTTTGCTCGGCAGGGTGATTTGAGAGGCCAGCAGACGGTCGAAATCATCACGGCCCGAGAGGGCATCCAGCATGCGATGGGTGGAAGACCAGAACAGAAGCGAACGTAAAAGAAACTTCAGCCGGTAATCGCGTTTCTGCCAGATGGGGCCCGGAATGAGCTTTCCTTTCACCAGACCGGAAATGATATTGGTGCGATGCGGATACAGCACATCGTTTTGCAGGTGTGTATTTGACACGTGAAGACCTCTTGTTATTTTCACCTCTTATTCTAAAGGGCAGGAAAAAACGGATTAATACCGCGGAGATCTTTATTTGCGGTTGGTTTACCGTTTGTTTGGCTTTGTGAAATCAATACGCGTCTGGTGTCATTTTCGGGTGCAGCTATACTTTTTAAAGGAGGCGTTATGTATCAGCGAATCGACGGTGAACACTGGCGTCATGTCTGGGTTGTGAGCGATATACATGGCTGCTATCAAGCGCTTATGGACGAACTGAAGCGTCGTCATTTTAATCCTTATGAAGATCTGCTGATCTCCGTCGGGGATATTATCGATCGCGGTCCGGACAGCGTGAAATGTTTACAGCTTATGCATGAAAAATGGTTTTGCGCAGTACGAGGTAATCATGAACAAATGGCGTTGGATGCGCTTCAATATAATGATTTTGCCCTCTGGACAATCAATGGCGGTATTTGGTTTGCGAGGCTTGATAGCGAACAACAAAAACTGGCGCTGAAGCTACTCGAAGAGTGCCGGGCCTTACCGCATATTATCGAGACGACCTGTGCAAACGGCCTGAATGTGATTGCTCATGCGGATTATCCCGCACCGGAGTATGTCTGGAACAAACCGGTGAGCGCCCAGCGTGTGCTGTGGGATCGCGATCGGCTGATGGGATTGATGGCCGGGAAGGGGCAGGGAATAACCGGAGCGGATCACTTCTGGTTCGGTCATACGCCTATTGAACGACGTTATGACTTCAATAATCTGCACTATATCGATACCGGGGCGGTGTTCGGCGGTGTGCTGACGCTTGTTCAACTCCAGTAATAAATAACCCGCCTTCGGGCGGGTTCTCTCTGGTCAGGCAAGACGCAAGACCCAGGCATCGGTTTTACTATCGTAATGCTCACGGTAAAGGACGGAATGTTCACCATCAAGAATTGCTGGAACGCTGGTGTCTGCATCCCAGGCATCGAGTTGCATGCACAAATCCGGGTCGGATTTGCAGGGAATACTTAACGTTCGATCGCCCTGAGCTTCGCCGCGCAGTTCTGCGTCGTCGATCTCAAAAGCGCCAATACGCACGCTGGTTTTCGTCATATTGCTCTCCGGGTTTGGGTTAAAATTCTGGTATGACCAGTTAGGCCGTCCATTTTTTAGCCTAGACAAGGAGAGCAAATTCGCCAGTAAAAAAGTGCGTTTTTTTTCAGGCGGTGAGATCGTTACCGGTAAACAGACGCCCGTCGCGCACTAACTCTCGCGGATAGCTATTTTTCAGGCGGGAGCCTACCTTTTTCGCAAGTCCTAACGGATATCCCTGATATGTCACGATAACCTCATCTTGAGACGGGGCGTTTTCCGGATAAACATCGCGGCCGCGATACCATTCTTCGGCTTCCTGATGCGTCAGGGCAAAGGTATTTTCACTTCC
Source organism: Enterobacter oligotrophicus (assembly GCF_009176645.1). Classification (NCBI taxonomy): domain Bacteria; kingdom Pseudomonadati; phylum Pseudomonadota; class Gammaproteobacteria; order Enterobacterales; family Enterobacteriaceae; genus Enterobacter; species Enterobacter oligotrophicus. The sequence continues at coordinate 617,023 of NZ_AP019007.1, read as the reverse complement.
GGCCAGCGCAATAACCGCTTCGTGCTGCCAGCGATAGCCTTTGTTATGGACTTCCGCGAGGCGAATGCCCAGCCGCGAGAAACGGACTTTGCCAATCAGTGGCTCGATGTGAGTCGGGAAAAGCCAGATTTCTTTATCGCGCATCCACAGGCGCAGGCTCTCGTCCCAGACCAGCCCGACCTTGCTGGCGGCCGCTTCCGCTTGCGCCGCTTCGCGGCCTTTGAGCGGTGCGAACGGGAAATTGCCTACCTTGAATGCAGGAGCAGGCAGGGGGGCGATTGCGTGGGTTTTCCGCAGGCGAGCAACGAAAAAACCTTCACAGTCATAAATCTGCGGGAAAACGTGCAGGAAACCTTCAGGCGTGATGGCCTCTCTGGCGGAGGCGAATAAGCCCTCCAGCGGCAGAAATTCGACGGCCTCCGGGTATTGCGCCTTCAGCCAGAGACAGACATCTTCATTCTCGTCGCGATTCAGCGTGCAGGTGGAATAGACCAGCGTCCCGCCGGGGCGAAGGGCATGGAACGCACTGTCGAGCAGTTCCCGCTGCGTGGCGGCGATCTCAAGGTTGCTCTCAACGGACCAGTTTTTTAATGCGTCGGGATCTTTCCGTACCACCCCTTCGCCGGAGCAGGGGGCGTCCAGCAGGATAGCGTCAAAGGCCTCCGGTAAAGCGGCACCAAACACCCGCCCGTCAAAGTGCGTGAGGGCCACATTATGCAGCCCGCAACGGCTGATATTGGCGTGCAGAACCTTAACGCGGCTGGCAGAAAACTCGTTGGCGAGAATAGCGCCACGGTTCCCCATCTTCGCGGCAATCTGGGTGGTTTTGGAGCCTGGTGCAGCGGCAACATCCATCACCCGCTCGGGCGTATTGCCCTCCGCAAACAGTGCGGCAACCGGCAGCATGGAACTGGCTTCCTGAATATAAAACAGCCCGCTCAAATGCTCCGCAGTGCTGCCCAGTGGCAGCGTTTCTTCATCATCCCGTTCGATCCAGAAACCCTCTTCGCACCAGGGAACCGGCGTTAGCTGCCAGTGGTATGGTGATACCAGCGTCAGAAAATCGGCCACGCTGATTTTCAGCGTGTTAACGCGGATACTGCGACGTAACGGACGCTGACAGGCCGCGATAAAATCGTCGAATGAGAGATGAGCAGGAAGCGCCTTGCGCATCTGCGCCAGGAATTGTTCAGGAAGAAATACGGAGTTTTGAGCCACGGAGACACCACACGGAAAAATTCAGACGCGCAGTGTAGCATAAAGGCTCCGGTGCGGTGACACCGGAGCCTTTGATATTAACGTGGCAGTGCGGTTCCCCACTCGCGCCACTCTTTCGGTTCGCTTTCCAGCAGCAGGAAGTGTTTACCCGGCTGTGCTTTTGGTGCCAGCGGTGTGCCCGGAGGCGTCGCAAAGGCGATACCACCGCGAATAAACTGGTTGAACGTACCGGTTTTCACGACGCCCCCAGTCAGGCCGAAGTCCAGTGAGTAGCCTGACGCCAGCCAGAATACGGAATTGTTCCGCACCAGATGCTGGTAACGCTCGCTGATACGCAGCCCCACCATCACGCGGTCGGACAGCGTGCCCAGCGTCAGGCCCGTTACCGTCCCCACCTCAATGCCACGGAACAGGACCGGCGTGCCGATGGCGAGGCCTCCCGCTTCCGGGACCTCCACCACAATGCTCAGGCCATCCAGATAGCGAGAGTCGGTAATCGTCGCTTCCTGAAGTTCAAAGTCACGACGGGCATTACCACGCCCAGGTTCAACGTTAATGTATGGCTGCAAAATTGTGTCGAGATGCTCAACGCCTGCGGCAGAAATTTGCGGTGTTACCACGGAGAAGCGCGAGCCTGCGCGGGCAAACGTCTGCACATATTCCGGGTAGAGCACGGCGGTGGCCTGCACTTCGTTGCGCGACGTGATTAGCGTCAGCTTCTGGATCTGCCCGATATCAATGCCGAGGTAGCGGATAGGCATCCCTTCGGACAGTTTGCCCGCATCGAAAGCATGCAGGGTGATCTGTCCGCCCACGGCACGTGCCGCAGTTTCAGACGGGAAGAGAATACGCTTGTCACCCTTGCGCATATTGCCGCCCGCACCGGTCAGGTTATCGAAGCTAATCGCGCCGCGCAGCGCACGGGAGAAGGGGGACGCCTGTACGGTCAGGCCGCTGCCGTTAAGTTGCACCTTCGCGCCACCTTCAGCCCAGAACACGCTGTTTGGCGTCAGCAGCTTGCGATATTCCGGTTTGATATGCAGTTCGATATCAAACGCGTCCGCGCGTGGGCGAACGGCGATCACTTCCCCGACCTCAAACTTACGATAGAGCACGACGGAACCGGCCTGGACATCAGGCAGCGTTTCGGCGGTTAATGTCAGCGTGGTGGTCGGCATGTCGCTCAGGCTGTTTTCAATCGCTTTGTCCAGATTGGCATACAGCGGGTAGCTTTCGCGCAGGGGGCCTTTGTTGCCCGGCAGAATGCGGACGCCACCGTTTACCCACTCGCTGGCGCTGGCCCCGAGGAACTCCACACCATCCAGCCCGACTTTCACATCGACGCGGCTGTTAACCACAAATTTACTGTCACCATGAACCAGATCGCTGTACTGCGGATCAATGGCGGCAGAGAAGGAAACACCCTTTTCCGACAGCTTGCGCTCCAGTATCTGGCCGACCTGCACGCCGTGTAAGATCAGCGGCTGACCGGCTTCAATGCCGTAACTTTCTGGCGCATTCAGCGTCACCGTTACGACGCCTGGCTTTTGCAGAAGCGCTTTGTCTGCCGGGGCGACGACAAAATTATTGCTCGGCTGACCTTCACCGGGAATCAGCTCAAAGGTGCTGCCTGTGAGCAGGCTGCTGATACTGGCATCGCTCAGCGACAGCTTCGGGCTGCGCATTTCGATACGCGTTTTCTCACGCAGAAGATCGACCACGCTCGGGTCGACCGTCATCTCACCGGTAACAGAGCCGCCAGGGTTGAGCGTCATTTTGGTGAGCTGACCAACCTGTAAGCCCTGATACATCAATGGCGTTGAGCCCGCTTTTAACCCTTTTGCATCCGGCAGAGCCAGTTTGACGATCACGCCTCGCTGGCTGTGCGCCAGATCGGCATACAGTCCGAACGTATCATCGGCTTTGGCAGGGCTTGAGTTTTCCGGGGAATCAAAGGCAATAGCGCCATTAACCAGCGCCGCCAGACTCTCAAGTTTCACCTTTGCTCCGCTCAGGCTGACATCGGCGTCCACGCCAGAGACGTTCCAGAACCGGCTGCCTTTTTTCACCAGATTGGTAAAACGTCGCTCAATCAGGACATCAATGGTCACGCCCTGTTTGTTGGGATTAATGGCGTAATCGTAAACGCGGCCGACCGGGATTTTACGGTAATAAACCAGCGAACCACTGTTCAGTGAACCTAAATCCGGAGCTTGTAGGTGGATCATCAAATCCCCGTTGTTAAGCCGGTATTTCGGCTGCGTATCCAGCGCAACGAAGTGATCCTGCGGCTCACCTTTGCCCGGCATCATGCCGATATAGTTCCCGCCTACCAGCGCATCCAGCCCTGAAACGCCTGCGAGCGAGGCTTTCGGCGTCACCAGCCAGAACTGAGTTTCGCTGCGGAGCGCGTCCTGCATATCGGACTTAATGCTGGCCCGAACCTGAATTTTATTCAGTCCTTTTCCGAGCGTAATATCCTGAACCGTACCGACTTCAACGCCCTGGAAACGCACAGGCGTGCGCCCTGCGACAATACCGTCGGCAGACTGGAAATCGATGGTGATGGTACTTCCGCGATCTTCATAGCTCGTCCAGATAAGCCAGCCTGCAATCATCAGCGCGATGACAGGCAGCAACCAGAATGGCGAAATGCGGCGTTTTGTTTTAATTCTCGCTTCAGTCGGCGAAGCGGGCGTTTCCTGACTCATGTGCGTCCCAAAGTAAGCGGCTGTCCAGCCATTCCACTGCAAGAATAGTCAATATCACCGCAGAGCCGAAATAAAAAGCTGCGGGTCCCATTGTAAAAGCAAGCAACTGATCGCGATTGATGAGTGACATCATCAACGAAATCACGAACAGATCCAACATCGACCAACGACCAATCCAGGTGACGAATCGCAGGAGCAGAATACGGGTGCGTAAGCCCTGCTCGCATTTGAAGTGGATGCTGATGAGTAGCGTAAACATCACCACCACCTTGGTAAATGGCACCAGAATACTGGCGATAAAAACAATCGCCGCCACAGCCACGTTACTGTGGGCGAGGGAGATAATACCTGAAAGGATAGTATCTTCCTGGCGGCCTCCGTTCACATAAATAATGGAAATCGGCAGCATATTGGCGGGGATCAGAAATACCATTGAGGCAATCAGCGCCGCCCAGCATTTTTGCAGACTGTTGTTGCGACGTAGCCTTAACGGGATATGGCAGCGTGGACAGCGTCCACGGGCGTCAGGCAGCCCGGTATAATGGCAGCCCAGGCAGACGCGCAGGTTTTCATCGGGCCGTGTGGCAGGGCGCTGCGGGTAAAAGCGCTCCCAAAGCTGTTCCACATTGAGGTGGATGAGCGTCAGGATGCTCAGCAGCACCAGCGAGATAAAGGCGAACAGGCCAATACCTGGCTGCAAAAAGGCGTAATCCTGGACTTTAATCGAGGCGACACCCACGCCGACGAGGTAGATGTCCAGCATCACCCACTCTTTGAGTTTATCCAGCATCAGCAGGACAGGGCGCAGGTTCATCCCCAGAATATTGCCAAACCACAGATAGGCGATGGCGGCAACCAACACCAGCGGCGCACCGACGGTGCAAAACAGCACCATCGCGGCGGTGAGCGGATCGCCCTGACGTGTCATCTGCCAGATCCCCTGCAGCACGTTGGCATCGATACGGACACCGAGAAGATAGAGCTTCAGCAGCGGCTCGCTCCACGCAAACGGCATCAGCAGCAGCATCGTCACCGCCATGGCCGCGAGTCGCGTTAAAGACCAGTCGCGCCCGTCGCGGATTTTGGCATCACAGCGAGGGCAAAAGGCACTTTGGTGCGATTTCATCTTCGGCAACATAAAAAGCGTATCGCACTGAGGGCAACGCTGATAATGTGCACGAGGCAACGATTCGCTTACCGCATGGACGGTGATCTTTCGTGTCGGCGTAATTTTGGGTGTTTTTAGAGCCATGAGTCGCGCACAGATAAGTATTGTTGAATGTTATAGTAACTCATGAATTGATTCACCTTGAGCATGAGCGCATTTAATGCTTATTTTAATAGGCAAAGCGGTAAATTTGTTAGACAACTAAGTGATTGAATAATGAACAAAACAGAATTCTACGCGGATCTTAATCGCGATTTTCAGGCATTGATGGCAGGTGAAACCAGCTTCTTAGCCACTCTGGCAAATACAAGTGCATTACTGTTTGAACGTCTCTCCGGTGTGAACTGGGCTGGTTTTTACCTTCTCGAAGGTGACACACTGGTGCTCGGGCCATTCCAGGGGAAAATCGCCTGCGTGCGTATTCCTGTAGGTCGCGGCGTGTGTGGTACTGCGGTTGCCACAAACGAGGTTCAGCGTGTAGAAGATGTTCACGCCTTTGATGGACACATTGCGTGCGATGCCTCCAGCAATTCTGAAATCGTACTGCCTCTGGTGGTAAAAAATCAGATTATTGGCGTTCTGGATATCGACAGTACAGACTTCAGTCGCTTTACAGCCGAGGACGAACAAGGGTTGCGCGAGCTGGTGGCAAATCTGGAAAATGTTCTGGCAGCAACCGATTATCAAAAATTCTTTGCGAGCGTCGCAGGATAATCAACGGATAACGTAGCATTTACTGATAGCGTCATTATAATGTCGCCTGTTCATGCCTGCGCTTGTTGGCAACGTCCGTTGTAATCAGGAAATTTCATGGAAAATCAACCTAAGTTGAATAGCAGTAAAGAAGTTATCGCATTTCTGGCCGAGCGTTTCCCACAGTGCTTCAGCGCTGAAGGTGAGGCTCGTCCCCTGAAAGTCGGTATTTTTCAGGATCTGGTCGCGCGCGTTGAGGGGGAGATGAACCTCAGCAAAACTCAGCTTCGCTCTGCCTTACGTCTTTATACTTCGAGCTGGCGTTACCTGTACGGTATTAAACCGGGCGCGACCCGTGTCGATCTCGACGGCAACCCATGTGGTGAGCTGGATGAGCAGCACGTAGAGCACGCTCGCAAGCAGCTGGAAGAAGCCAAAGCGCGCGTTCAGGCGCAACGCGCTGAACAGCAAGCGAAAAAACGCGAAGCTGCAGCGGCAAATGGCCAGGAAGACGCGCCACGTCGTGAACGTAAACCGCGTCCTGCGCAGCGTCGCAATGAGAATAACGATCGCAAACCGCGTGCTGACAAACCAGCCGCTAAAGCTCCGCGTGCGCCACGTGAGGAGCCGCGCCATACTCCGGTTTCTGACATCACTGCGCTGAGCGTAGGCCAGACACTGAAGGTCAAGGCGGGTAACAATGCGATGGACGCCACCGTACTGGAAATCACCAAAGATGGCGTTCGTGTACAGCTGACTTCTGGTATGTCAATGATTGTACGCGCAGAACACTTGTTGTTCTGAAACGGAGGCCAAGCCTGGCATGAACACTTTTTTTAAGCTCACCGCGTTAGCGGGCCTGTTTGCCATAACAGGCCATGCTTTCGCAGTGGACGATATTACGCGTGTTGACCAAATTCCGGTCTTAAAGGAAGAGACTCAGCATGCGACGGTCAGCGAGCGCGTGACGTCGCGCTTCACTCGTTCGCACTATCGTCAGTTCGATCTCGATCAGGCCTTTTCGGCCAAAATTTTCGACCGCTATCTGAACTTGCTGGATTACAGCCATAACGTGCTGCTGGCCAGCGATGTTGAACAGTTCGCCAAACGTAAAACCGAAGTGGGTGATGAACTCCGTTCCGGTAAACTTGACCTGTTTTACGATCTGTACAACCTTTCGCAAAAGCGTCGTTTTGAACGTTATCAATACGCGCTGAAAGTGCTGGAACGTCCAATGGACTTCACCGGCAACGACACCTTTAATCTGGACCGCAGCAAAGCGCCCTGGCCGAAAGATGAAGCCGAGCTGAATGCGCTGTGGGACGGAAAAGTGAAATACGACCAACTGAGCCTCAAGCTCACCGGCAAAGATGAGAAAGAGATTCGTGACACGCTGACGCGTCGTTACAAATTTGCTATTCGTCGCCTGGCGCAGACCAACAGTGAAGATGTGTTCTCACTGGCGATGACCGCGTTTGCCCACGAAATCGATCCGCATACTAACTATCTCTCTCCGCGCAACACCGAACAGTTTAATACCGAAATGAGCCTGTCTCTGGAAGGTATCGGTGCGGTGCTGCAGATGGACGATGATTACACCGTGATCAACTCCATGGTGGCGGGTGGCCCGGCATCCAAAAGCAAAGCGATTAGCGTAGGCGATCGCATTGTGGGTGTGGGTCAAACCGGGCAGAGCATGGTTGATGTCATCGGCTGGCGTCTTGACGACGTGGTTGCGCTGATTAAAGGGCCGAAAGGCAGCAAAGTTCGCCTGGAAATTCTGCCTGCCGGTAAAGGCACCAAAACCCGTATCGTTACCCTGACCCGCGAGCGTATTCGTCTTGAAGACCGCGCGGTGAAAATGTCGGTGAAAACCGTGGGTAAAGAGAAGGTCGGCGTGCTGGATATTCCTGGCTTCTACGTTGGCCTGACCGACGATGTGAAAGTGCAACTGCAGAAACTTGAGAAGCAGAATGTCAGCAGCGTGATCATCGATTTGCGCAGTAACGGTGGTGGGGCGCTGACTGAAGCGGTTTCACTCTCTGGCCTGTTTATCCCGTCCGGCCCGGTTGTTCAGGTGCGTGATAACAACGGTAAAGTGCGTGAAGATGCCGATACCGATGGCGTGGTCTACTACAAAGGTCCGCTGGTGGTATTAGTGGATCGCTTCAGTGCTTCCGCGTCTGAAATTTTTGCTGCCGCAATGCAGGATTATGGCCGCGCGCTGATCGTGGGTGAACCGACGTTTGGTAAAGGCACCGTGCAGCAGTACCGCTCTCTGAACCGTATTTACGATCAGATGCTGCGCCCGGAATGGCCTGCGCTCGGCTCCGTGCAGTACACCATTCAGAAGTTCTACCGCGTGAATGGCGGCAGTACGCAGCGTAAAGGCGTCACGCCGGACATCATGATGCCGACGGGCACCGAAGAGACGGAAACGGGTGAGAAGTTTGAAGATAACGCATTGCCGTGGGACAGCATCAATGCCGCGACATTTGTGAAGTCTGGCGACATGACCCCGTTTGGCCCTGAGTTGCTGAAAGACCATAACGAGCGCATCGCGAAAGATCCGGAATTCCAGTACATCATGAAGGACATTGCGCGTTTCAATGCCCTGAAAGAAAAACGGAATATTGTCTCTCTTAACTACGCTCAGCGTGAGAAAGAGAACAACGAAGATGACGCGACGCGTCTGGCGCGCATCAACGACCGCTTCAAACGTGAAGGTAAGCCGCTGCTCAAAAAACTGGACGATCTGCCAAAAGATTACCAGGAGCCGGACCCGTATCTTGATGAGACGGTCCACATCGCGCTCGACCTGGCGAAGCTGGAAAAAGAGAAGCCTGCCGTGCAACCGACACCGGCAAAATAATCCCCGCACAGGCACAAGAAATTGTGCCTGTTTTTTTAGTTCTGCATCCTCACGTCAACCTGAATTTCAATTGTGTAAAGTTGTGTCTTTCTGGTGACTTACGCGCCCCGAAACCTTGAAAATAGCCACAATACCCATACGATGTGGGTAATCGCATAGTGCGCTTTGTTAAACTGAGGTTAAAAGAAAATTATGATGCGAATCGCGCTCTTCCTGGCCACTAACCTGGCGGTTATGGTGGTTTTCGGGCTCGTGCTAAGCCTGACGGGAATTCAGTCGAGCAGCGTTCAGGGCCTGTTAATTATGGCGCTGCTGTTTGGTTTCGGTGGCTCCTTTGTTTCCCTGCTGATGTCAAAGTGGATGGCACTCAAATCGGTCGGGGGTGAGGTTATTGAACAGCCGCGTAACGATATGGAGCGTTGGCTGATGAACACGGTTGCGCAGCAGTCGCAGCAGGCGGGCATCGCGATGCCGCAGGTGGCGATTTACCATGCGCCGGATATTAACGCCTTTGCCACGGGTGCCCGTCGCGATGCGTCGCTGGTTGCGGTAAGTACCGGCCTGTTGCAGAACATGAGCCGTGATGAAGCCGAGGCGGTGATTGCCCACGAAATTAGCCACATCGCTAATGGCGACATGGTGACCATGACTCTCATTCAGGGCGTGGTGAATACCTTCGTTATCTTTATCTCACGTATTCTGGCGCAGATCGCGGCAGGCTTTATGGGGGGCAATCGCGACGAAGGTGAAGAGAGCAACGGTAACCCGCTGATCTATTTCGCCGTTTCGATGGTACTTGAACTGGTGTTCGGTATTCTGGCAAGCATCATTACCATGTGGTTCTCCCGTCACCGTGAATTCCACGCGGATGCGGGCTCTGCGAAACTGGTTGGGCGTGAGAAGATGATTGCTGCGCTGCAGCGCCTGAAAACCAGCTACGAGCCGCAGGAAGCGAACAGCATGATGGCCTTCTGCATTAACGGTAAATCGAAATCGCTGAGTGAGTTGTTTATGTCCCACCCGCCGCTGGATAAACGTATCGAAGCGCTGCGCAGTGGTGAATACCTGAAGTAACGCGAAAGACAGAATAAAGCCGGGCAGGAGAGCACTCCGCCCGGCTTTTTTTATGCCTGCGCGCCGGGCTGCGTCACGCGAAGTCCGCTGACAATCGCGGCGACAGTCGCCAGCGTTCCGGCGGTGAACAATGCAACGTGAGTACCGTTTTGTCCGGCGAGGTTAAACATTAAGGCCACCAATGCCGCGCCGGTGCTTTGTCCCAGAAGGCGAGCTGTACCCAGCATTCCACTGGCTCCCCCACTGCGATGGCGTGGGGCAGAAGTAATAATGGTGTGATTGTTTGGTGACTGAAAAAGACCGAAACCGGCACCGCACAGGATCATCCGCCAGATAATATCCAGATCGGTTGGCGAAGCGGGAAGCAATGCCAGAGCAAACAATCCTGCGGCCATCACGACCAGCCCGAGTGCACCCAGCAGCCCGGCATGCACACGCTCAATTAAATAACCTGCCAGCGGTGCCATCACCATCGTCGCCAGTGGCCACGGCGTTAACAGTAAACCTGTTTCCACCTCTGAACGGCCAATCACGCTTTGTAAAAAGAAGGGCAGAGAAACCAGTGCCAGCATCTGGGCGCAGAATGAACAAATTGAGGTGCAGATAGAGAGTGAAAACAGCGGGATACGTAAGAGGTCTACCGGCAACAAAGGTACAGGCAACGCCAGCTGGCGACGCACGAAGAAGAAGCCGATCGCCAGCATGGCGGCCACTTCAGCGGCAATCAGCCTCAGTGACTGGCCTTGTGCAAAGCCGCTCAGCGCAGTGATAAGCAGGCCGAAAGTCAGTGCGTTCATCACTGCACTTGGCAGATCGAAACGTGGCATGGTGCTTTTAGGGCCATTAGCCGGGAGATAGCGCAGGGCAAAAACGATTGCCACGATGCCCAGCGGCACGTTGATTGCAAACAGCCACTGCCAGGAGGCGACAGAGAGAATTGCCGCCGCAATGGTAGGCCCGGCTGCCGATGAAACCGCCACAATAAACGAGTTAATCCCCATACCGCGCCCAAGATGGCGTTGCGGATAAATGAGCCGTATCAGCGCAGTATTCACGCTCATCAGGGCCGCGCCACCGAAACCCTGAGCAATACGCGCCAGCGTCAGGGTATGCAATGAATCCGAAAGCGCGCAAAAGAGTGAGGTCAGGGTAAAGACCACCAGTCCACACTGGTAGACCCGACGGTAGCCAAACATATCGCCCAGGAATGAGAGTGACAGTAGTGAAACCACAATGGCTATCTGGTACGCATTGACGATCCAGATGGAGCTGGCAGGCGAGGCATGCAGGTCGCTGGCGATGGTTGGAAGCGCGACGTTGGCAATAGCCCCGTCGAGAACCGCCATTGAAATGCCGATAATAATCGTGGCAATTGCGCCATACCGCTGCGGTAAGGGCAGGCCATCGGAAGGATTTTTTTCCATGGGAAATGAAAGACTCAAGGTGAAATTATTCTCAGAGTAACTATTTTAGCATCGTTAATTCGGTTTTATGTCGCAGATTTGTAACGAAGTAAACGCAGATTGATTGCAGGTAACATGACACGAATTTATAATAAAAACCGGTTCTGAATTTTATAAAACACTCTCCATGAGGTGATAAATGGCAATCGCAGATTTGGATAAGCAGCCAGATTCTGTTTCTTCCGTGCTGAAGGTGTTTGGCATCTTACAGGCGCTCGGAGAAGAGCGTGAAATTGGTATTACAGAGTTGTCGCAGCGTGTAATGATGTCGAAGAGCACCGTTTATCGCTTTTTGCAAACCATGAAATCGTTGGGTTATGTCGCTCAGGAAGGCGAATCGGAAAAGTACTCTCTGACGCTGAAGCTGTTTGAGCTGGGCGCGCGGGCGCTGCAAAATGTGGATCTGATCCGTAGCGCAGACATTCAGATGCGTGAACTTTCTCGTCTGACGAAAGAGACCGTCCACCTGGGGGCGCTGGATGAAGACAGTATCGTCTACATCCACAAAATTGACTCCATGTATAACCTGCGCATGTATTCCCGTATTGGTCGTCGCAACCCGCTGTACAGTACCGCGATTGGTAAAGTGCTGCTGGCATGGCGCGATCGCGAAGAGGTGAAACAGATCCTCGAAGGCGTTGAATACAAACGCAGCACCGGGCGTACCATCACCAGCACTGATGAGCTGCTGGCCGTGCTCGATAAAGTGCGTGAGCAGGGTTACGGTGAAGATAACGAAGAGCAGGAAGAAGGCCTGCGCTGTATCGGCGTGCCTGTTTTTGACCGCTTTGGCGTGGTGATTGCGGGCCTGAGCATTTCATTCCCGACACTGCGTTTCTCGGAAGAGCGTTTACATGAGTATGTCGCTATTCTGCATACTGCTGCCCGTAAAATTTCTGAGCAGATGGGTTATAACGATTATCCCTTCTAAACCTTGCTGAGAATAAAAAACGCCGCATCTGTTGCGGCGTTTTGTGGTTACGTTGAAGCGTTAGCCGTTATCAACGACTACGGCCATTTTTCGCAGAACCGGGCAGTTCGTTAAGCCAATGATCCCACTATCCGAATGCAAATACTGTGCTGTGCTCACGCCCTGGGCTGTCAGGTACTTACACTGGATACCTAATCCTGCAGCGTTTTCGTTGCTTCCCACAAGTACACCGTATCCGGTTAACAGAAGGCCAATCCATAAAATGGCCAGTACAATAATGGTACGAATGATAAACTTCATCATTGCCTCTTTATCTTTGTTGTCATGTGCTAAGCGTAAACGGTTCACCCTGTGAAACAAGTGCATGATTCCGAAAAGAGTTTGATAGGGTTACAGTTAGTCCTTGTTTAAGATAACCGTGATAACCTGGTCGCATCAGTCATAAGACGGAGTGTGGAGTGAAAAAAATACGCTGGGTAATTCTGGTTATCGTGTTGATTGCATGTGTGGTGCTCTGGACACAGACGATCAATGTGATGTGCGATCAGGATGTACAGTTTTTTAGTGGCATTTGTGCAATCAATAAGTTTATCCCGTGGTAGAACGCATTTTTTCTTAAGGTGATTTCCTTCCTTCGCGCCAGTGGTAAAATAGCTGTTTTTATCGAGGTGGTGAAATGGGTGAGTTACTGAATTCGGGGCTGCTAAGCATCGCATCCCTGGCGATCGCATTAGTGATCCTGGTGGTGGGTCTGGTGTTGTGGTTTTTCGTTAACCGCGCCAGTTCTCGCACGAACGAGCAAATTGAACTGTTAGAAGCGCTACTCGATCAGCAGAAACGCCAGAACGCGCTGCTGCGTCGCCTGTGTGAAGCCAACGAGCCAGAAAAAGAAGCACCGAAAGAAGCGGTTGTTGAAAACAAAGACGACGAAGACGATTTCATTCGCCTGGTGGCAGAACGTTAATCTGTCATATGCGGGAGGCGGCCTGGCCATGTCAGGGTAAAACCCTCCCGTGATCGCGAACAAAAACCTGCCATGCCTTATCGCGCTAAAACCGTATGTTCCGGGTTCATGCGTCCCACGCAAATGTAGTATCAGTTAATAATTCATTCAGGATACTGAAAACTGGCGAATATTTATCCTTATCGCTCAGGCACCATTAAGTTGCATATATTCTGTATTTGAACCTATCAACACCGGGTTTATTTTTATCGAAACGTTTTGCTTGCCTTCTTTTGAGGCAGAGTCATAAAAATTTCATTATTTTAGTGCAAAAGATGTTTATTAAACGGTGAAAATTAATACAACCAGTGCGACACCGTTAACCCCGTATTTTTCTTGTAACATTCCCGACGTGTTACAAAGATTTCAGCATAAGTTTTCACAATTTGTTCTAACTCAATCATTGCGTTGAGAAAACTTTAAGCGGGATCTGGACGCTTTAAAATGATTGAGCTATGGTAAAAATGTCTTAGATTACAGCGGTTGCGAATGCAGTCGTAAGGCAGTTAAAACTGGAAAGCCTCCTTTAGCAACACGCATAATTGTGCAGAACGTTGCAGGGAAGCCCCAGAATTTGTGCGGCGGATCGAGACACGTTTAAAAATGGCTTGCCATATTAAACGTTGTATGTGATAACACGTTTTGGGTCAAACGAGGTACAGTTCTGTTTATGTGTGGCATTTTCAGTAAAGAAGTCCTGAGTAAACACGTTGTCGTTGAATACCGCTTCTCTGCCGAACCTTATATTAGTGCCTCATGCAGTAATGTCTCAGTTTTATCTAAGTCAATGCCCGCGGGCTAAGAAAACACTCTAAGGAATTTTGCAAATGGCAAAGATTAAAGGTCAAGTTAAGTGGTTCAACGAGTCTAAAGGTTTTGGTTTCATTACTCCTGCTGACGGTAGCAAAGACGTGTTCGTACACTTCTCTGCAATCCAGGGTAACGGCTTCAAAACTCTGGCTGAAGGCCAGAACGTTGAGTTCGAAATTCAGGACGGCCAGAAAGGCCCAGCTGCAGTTAACGTAACTGCTATCTGATCGAACCACTGCTGACTGAAGTGCTTATGCGCTTCGATCTCAGACATGAAGCCTCGCATTGTGCGGGGCTTTTTTATTGCTTTATCTTTCAAAATATTACGTTTGCTTCTCTTGTTAGTAACTTGTTGCAAAGCTACGAGGTTATTAGCATTGTTTTCGCTCCCTTCAGATGTTTTTTCCCGTTAAATCAGGCCGTTGTTTAACAGTCCTGGGGTTCAGGTGAAAAAGAAAACGATAATGACCACCGGAAATTTCACTCCGGCGCGTTTTGCTCTGCTCTGTCTTGCCATCTTTTGTAGTCTCGCTTTCCTGTTAGGCCGCGTGGCCTGGCTGCAAATCATCAAACCAGACAACCTGGTAAAACAGGAAGATATGCGCTCTTTGCGTGAAGTCGCGATTGATGCCCCGCGTGGCATGATCGTTGACCGCGAAGGCCGACCGCTTGCCGTGAGCGTGCCGGTCAGAGCTGTCTGGGCAGACCCGAAAACGGTACTGGCAAAAGGGGGCGTAGGGTTTGATGACCGCTGGCAGGCGCTGGCGAATGCTCTGCATCTCTCTCTGGGTACGCTGGCGTCCCGGATTAACAGTAATCCAAAAGGGCGATTTATCTATCTTGCGCGCCAGGTGGACCCTTCTCAGGCGCAGTGGATCGACAAGCTGAATCTGCCAGGTATTAATCTGCGCGATGAGTCTCGACGCTTTTATCCGGCGGGTCACGTGGCGGCTAACCTGATTGGTTTCACCAACATTGATGGTCAGGGTATTGAAGGCGTCGAGAAGAGTTTTAATAAACAACTTACCGGTAAGGCTGGCGTCAGGCAGGTGAGGGAGGACCGCTACGGGCATGTGGTCGAAAATCTGACGGAAGTGGCTCCTGTGCCTGCGCATAATATTCAACTGAGCATTGATGAGCGCCTGCAAACTATTACCGAAGATGCACTGGATAACGCGGTGGCATGGAATAAAGCCGAGTCAGGCGCTTCAGTGCTGATTAACGTGCAAACGGGCGAAATTCTCGCGATGGCGAGTTTCCCGGACTTCAACCCAAACAACAGGGAGGGCGCGACGTTAGATGATTTTCGCAACCGTGCGATCAGCGACACCTTCGAGCCCGGCTCCACCGTTAAGCCTCTGGTGCTGATGACGGCGCTGCAGCAGGGGCTGGTACAGCCAGACAGCGTAATCGACACCCGACCCTATATGCTTGATGGTCACCGCATCCGTGATGTGGGTTACTATCCGGAGCTGACGATGACCGGTATTCTGCAAAAATCGAGCGATACGGGTGTCTCCCGTCTATCTCTGGCGATGCCCATCCAGCGATTGCTGGACACCTATAAGAATTTTGGCTTTGGCACGAGCACCGGGCTTGGTTTAACGGGCGAGAGTGCCGGGCTATTGCCACAACGTAAATTCTGGAGCCAGCTCGATCGCGCCACGTTTGCCTTTGGCTATGGTTTGATGGTGACGCCGCTGCAGCTGGCGCATGTTTACGCCACCATCGGGAGCTACGGTCTTGAGCGCCCTCTGTCGATCACCCGTATCGATCCTCCTGTAATGGGCCACAGGGTAATGCCTGAAGAGATCGCCCACGAGGTGGAACATATGATGGAGAGCGTTGCGCTTCCAGGCGGTGGGGGCATTAAAGCGGCTGTGCGTGATTACCGCGTGGCGGTAAAAACCGGCACGGCGAAAAAAATCGACGATAGGGGGCAGTACGTTGATAAATATGTGGCCTATACCGCAGGCGTCGCGCCCGCCAGCGATCCGCGTTTTGCGCTGGTGGTGGTAATAAACGATCCACAAAACGGGGCATATTACGGCGGGGCGGTTTCTGCACCGGTTTTCAGCGAGATCATGGGTAACGTTCTGCGGCTGGAAAACGTGAAACCGGACGGCCTGGCGGCAGATTCTGAACATCTCATCGTCATGCGTTAACCCAGCCGTTTATAACCCTGGCGAATAACGGTACACTTTCGCCCTTTGAAGAATGCCCGGAGCCACCATGTCTTTCAGTTGTCCCCTTTGCCACGCGCGGCTCGCGCGCTCAGCGAAAAGTTTTGTCTGTCCGCAGGGACACCAGTTTGATATGGCGAAAGAAGGGTATGTGAATCTTCTGCCGGTGCAGCATAAGCGTTCCCGCGATCCGGGTGACAGCGCGGAGATGATGCAGGCGCGGCGTGCGTTTCTTGATGCCGGGCACTATCAACCGCTCAGAGATACTGTCGCGGCGGTCCTGTGTGAACACCTGTCGGTGAACGCAACGGCTATGCTGGATATCGGCTGTGGTGAAGGTTACTACACTGCAGCGTTTGCTGAGATGGCAGGTGAGAAAGGCGCAGAAACGTATGGGCTGGATGTCTCAAAGGTTGCCATTCGCGCGGCGGCAAAACGCTATTCAGCCGTAACGTTCTGCGTAGCCTCAAGCCACAGGCTGCCGTTCGACGATGCCAGTATGGATGCCGTGGTACGTATCTATGCGCCCTGTAAAGCGGAAGAGCTGGCGCGCGTCGTGAAACCGGGCGGATGGGTGATTACCGTCACGCCGGGTCCGCGGCATCTGATGGAGCTGAAAGGGCTGATCTACGATGAAGTACGCCTGCATGCGCCACATTCAGAGCAACTGACGGGTTTTTCGCTCAGGCAGGCGCAGTCAGTAGCGTATGAGATGAAGCTGAAAGGTGAGGAAGCCGTGGCATTGCTTCAGATGACACCGTTTGCATGGCGGGCAAAACCTGAAGTGTGGAAAACGTTAGCGACGCAGTCAGAATTTCGCTGCCAGACGGATTTCAGTATCCACTGCTGGCAGCGCGACGTTTAACCCGCGAAGTGTGCCCAGAGGATCTGGGCACCAATCCCAATTAACACGATGCCCCCTAAGATCTCGGCTCGTTTGCCCAGCAGCGGACCAATAAAGCGGCCGACCATCATTCCCACCGTTGACATAATCAGCGTGGCGCAACCAATTGCCAGCGCGGTGGCAATAATATTGACCTGCAGGAATGCCAGACCGACCCCAACCGCCATCGCGTCAAGGCTGGTGGCAATCGCGGTTGTTACCAGTAGCCAGAAGCCGTGGCGGTGCTGAGGCTCGTCATCTTCATCGCTGTTAGCGCGAAAACCTTCAAGAACCATTCGGCCGCCGAGGAACACCAGCAGCACAAACGCGATCCAGTGATTCCACTCCAGCACAAACTGGCTGGCGAGCATGCCAAGACCCCAGCCGATAAGCGGTGTCAGCGTTTCGATAGCGCCAAAGATCAGACCGGTACGCAGTGCTTCAGAGAATTTAGGTTTGTGGAGCGTGGCACCTTTGCCGATCGACGCAGCAAATGCGTCCATGGACATGCCGAAAGCCAGAAGGATCGTAGCGGAGATATTCATAAGAGCGTCCAGACCGGGGATATCCATATGACACATCACTGCCCCCAGTAAACAGCAGTTGATGTATCTATGGTCTCGCCTGACCACCCTGCACGTAAATGTGCTGAAAGCGATCCGTACGTGCCACGTTTTTCAACGAGTATGTTGACACGTACATTTCCTGTGAGCAGGAAATCGGCTACTCCCCAACGACGGGCGCAACCTTAACATATTTTGAGAATATAAAACAACAACAGAGAAGTATTATTTCATTAACTCATTGATAACGATTTTCATTTAGATTTATGCGTAAAAATAACGTTAATAAGTATAAGTGAAATATCTCTTCGGAATATAGCTCAGGCTATATTCATTGTATGAGAAAACGCCAGAATATAGCCAAAGCTATGTGTCTAACTTATTGAGTTCTAACAAGTAACTTATATATTTTTTCGAGGTCGTCTATATTCCTGACGCGAATAAGCAGGCGGCGCTGTTCTAATTGCATCACTAATACACCGTCTTCAGATAAATTCATCTCTTTAATACGGTTATATTCTATCCACACATTGGCGAAGAAGAATCCCGCTTTTTTGAAAATGATTTTAGGCGTACGGACCCAGAAGAGATAAACGGCCATTAATGCCAGCGCACATAATAACCATGTGGTTAATATTGCACCGTGGCTGGTGACGTTGTTGTAAATCAGAATGACGATCAGGCCAGCGAAGATAAACGCATCAACGCGACCGCGTCGCAGGAGGGGAAGGGCAAGTAGCGTCTCGCCGTGGCGGCGGGGCATGATGAACTCGTCATAGATCGCGTAAGCCAGAAGGGCAACAATAAACAAAACCAGTACGATGTCCGTGACAGTCATTCATCCTCCAGATAAAAAAACCGGGGGCAAGCCCCCGGCATATATAACGTTATGTCTTACAGACCCAGCAGGCCGATAGCGTAGCCCGCGATACCGATGACGAAGAAGCCAACGATGATCCAGAGTGGGTTAACTTTCTTACGCAGCAACCACATACAGGCGAAGGTCAGCAGCAGCGGGACAAGGCCCGGCATCAGCTGGTCCAGAATGGTCTGTACGGTGGTGACACGGGTCTGACCATCCTGGCCGGTGATGGTCGATACCACCAGCGGGATGTTCACGTGTGTCCACTTGTTAACCAGCGCCCCCATGACAAACAGGCCGAGGATTGACGCCCCCTCAGTCAGTTTTTGCAGGAAGCCGCCGCCCATATCCTTAACGATATCCACGCCTTTACGGTAGCCGTAAGCTACGCCGTAGTAACGGGTCAGCAGACGCACCGCATTGAACAGGATGAAGAACAGCAGTGGACCAAGCAGGCTGCCGCTCATCGCGATACCGGCACCCAGTGCCGCAAAGACCGGACGCACGGTACCCCAGAAGATTGGGTCACCTACGCCAGCCAGCGGGCCCATCAGACCGACTTTGATACCGTTGATGGCACCATCGTCAATCTCTGCGCCGTTGGCACGTTGTTCTTCCATCGCCAGCGTAACGCCCAGTACCGGTGCTGCTACATAAGGATGGGTGTTGAAGAATTCCAGGTGACGCTTAATCGCCTGACGACGTGCTTCGTTGTTTTCCGGATACAGGCGTTTGATTGCCGGCACCATGGAGAAGCAGAAGCCCAGCGCCTGCATACGTTCGAAGTTCCATGAACCCTGAAACAGGTTAGAACGGATGAACACGCCACGAATATCACCCGGAGTGAGTTTTTTCTCAGTGGTAGTTTTAGTCATATCAACCATTTCGCTCACCTGCTAGTCCAGTTCGTTATCGAGATCGTTATTACCAGCAGCCTGCGCTGGGGCACCCGCAACGCGGTTATATTTCGGGCTCAGCTGGATGTAGAGAATCGCCATCACTGCACCAATCACACCCAGAGCAACCAGGTTAAAGTTAGTGAATGCAGCGGTAACGAAGCCGAGATAGAAGAACGGCATCAGGTAGCCTGCGCGCATCATGTTGATAACCATCGCATAACCTACTACCACGATCATACCACCGGCAATGTTCAGACCGCTGGTGACCACTTCAGGGATCGCATTCAGCATGCCCTGAACTTCACTGGTTCCTACAGAGATTGCAACGATTACGGCCGGGATAGCGATACGCATCGCCTGCAGGAACAGGGACGAGACGTGAATCCAGGATAGCGCCGTCAGGTTGCCATTTTCGGCCGCCTTATCTGCCGCGTGCTGGAATGCAACGGTGATAGTACGAACGATGATGGTCAGAACCTGGCCTGCTGCTGCCAGCGGGATAGCCAGGGCGATACCTGCACCGATGCTTTGGTGACCGGCAATAACCAGAACGGTTGAAATAATGGACGCCAGCGCGGCATCAGGCGCAACCGCCGCACCGATGTTCATCCAGCCGAGGGCGATCATCTCCAGCGTACCACCGATGATGATACCGGTTTTCATATCACCGAGAACGGCACCAATCAACGTACAGGCCACCAGAGGACGGTGGAACTGAAATTCATCAAGTACGGATTCCATACCCGCAATACACGCGACGATGAACACCAGCACAATCTGAAGAGTGGTAATCTCCATTGTACTTCTCCTATTACCTATGCTTTATGTGAAAAACCGGCGCGGGCTTATTTCCCAACTTTGCCGATCAAATCCATCATTTTCAGTTTCTGATCTGTGGAAACCTTACGGGCTTCCAGCTCAATACCGCGCGCATTCAGTTTGTTGAATGCCTCGATATCTTTCTCGTCGACTGAAATCGCGTTGTTGACCTGCGTTTTGCCCTGACGGAAAGCCATACCACCAATGTTGACGGAGGTGATTTTCACGCCGCCTTCAACAATGCGCTCGACGTCTGTCGGGTTTGTGAACAGGAGCATCACGCGTTCACCCGCATATTTCGGGTTGTTATAAACGCGGATCATTTTGGCGACATCCACCACGTGCGCGGTAACGCCCGGCGGTGCAACCTGAGTCAGAAGGGTACTACGCACCTTGTCGGCGGCGACGTCGTCGCTGACCACGATAATGCGCTTAACGTTCGTTTCTTTGGTCCAGCGCGTTGCCACCTGGCCGTGGATCAGACGGTCATCGATACGGGCAAGGCCGATAACCATATAATCGTTCGGGCCCATCGGCTTCGCGGGTGCTGCAGCTTTCGGTGCCGCAACGGCTGGAGCGGGTTTCTCAACTGGCTGTGCTTTCAGCGCTTTCACGCCTTCGCGACCGGTTTCAACGGCCAGCGCCACCAGTTCATCGAAACTCGGGTTGTCGTCACGTGCCATGAAGGTTTCCACCAGCATCGGGATATTCACCCCTGCGACGACTTCATAATGCTCTTTATCGACGACAATACGGCTGGCCGCGTTAAACGGACTGCCGCCCCATGTATCAACGAGAAACAGCACGCCTTTGCTGGTATCCAGCTTTTCCAGTTGAGCAGTGTACTTCTCTATCAGCGTCTCGGCGTTTTCACCGGGAACGAAATCGATCCAGCCGACGTTTTCCTGCTCGCCTAACAGCATCTCTGCGGTTTTGAGTAGCTGTTCTGCAGCCCAACCATGTGTGCCTATGACAATAGCAATGGTCACTTGCTACCTCCTTTTATTATCATTAATACGCCTGCCGGGCAGTCGTACTGAGAATCGTATCTCGTAAACCGAATCGATTCAGATAAGGGTTAGAGTTCAATAAACTAAGACTTCCGCGAATTATTTTAGATAGTGAAAAAATAATTTATGTGATGAAGATCCGTAATTTAGCTTCGCATTACAGATTTTCCTGTAGGGTAAAGCACTTGTGTTACAGATCTTTGCAAAGGAACGTAAATCTTTGCTAAAAAGCTGTTGTCTCTGATATGTTTAGCCTCCGTTTAATTGTTCAGGAGTAGAGGGCAGCAGCCCACTGTATGGATCGTCACCGACGTCAGTCATCTACCAGGCCATTTCGCGCCTTTTTCACCGGCGAACCTCGCCACGCATCAACTCTGTCTGCCATTGATTCGCCCACTCTAATCGGGGCACCGTTTGGTCATTCCTTTAGCAGGAGCTTGTCATGGAATTCTTAATGGACCCGTCAATCTGGGTGGGATTGCTCACGCTGGTTGTGCTGGAGATCGTTCTCGGCATTGATAACCTGGTGTTTATCGCCATCCTCGCGGATAAGCTACCGCCAAAACAGCGTGATAAAGCACGTCTGATTGGCCTCTCGCTGGCGCTGGTTATGCGTCTGGCACTGCTGTCCGTGATTTCGTGGATGGTTACGCTGACGAAACCGCTGTTTACCGTCATGGATTTCACCTTCTCAGGACGTGACCTGATCATGTTGCTGGGGGGGATATTCCTGCTGTTCAAAGCCACAACAGAGCTACATGAACGGCTGGAGAACCGTCAGCACGATGACGGTCACGGTAAAGGCTATGCCAGCTTCTGGGTTGTTGTTCTGCAGATTGTCGTGCTGGATGCCGTCTTCTCATTGGATGCGGTGATCACGGCGGTCGGCATGGTGAACCACCTGCCGGTCATGATGGCGGCGGTTGTCATTGCAATGGCGGTCATGCTGCTGGCCTCGAAACCGCTGACGCGTTTCGTGAACCAACACCCGACGGTGGTGGTGCTGTGTCTGAGCTTCCTGCTGATGATTGGTCTGAGCCTGGTGGCGGAAGGCTTTGGCTTCCATATTCCGAAAGGCTACCTGTACGCCGCGATTGGCTTCTCGATTCTTATCGAGCTGTTTAACCAGATTGCGCGTCGTAACTTTATTAAGCAGCAGTCCACATTGCCGCTGCGTGCCCGCACCGCGGACGCCATCCTGCGTCTGATGGGCGGTCGTCGCCAGGTAAACGTGCAGTCTGATTCCGAGAGCCGCAATCCGGTTCCGGTTCCTGAAGGCGCATTTGTGGAAGAAGAGCGCTACATGATTAACGGCGTACTCTCCCTGGCGTCCCGCTCGCTGCGCGGCATTATGACCCCGCGCGGTGAAATCAGCTGGGTAGATGCCAATCTGAGCGTCGATGAGATCCGCCAGCAGTTGCTCTCTTCACCGCACAGCCTGTTCCCGGTTTGCCGCGGTGAACTGGATGAAATCATCGGCGTGGTGCGTGCAAAAGAGATGCTGGTGGCGCTGGAAGAGGGCGTCAACGTTGAAGCCATTGCGGCCGCGTCGCCTGCTATTGTCGTACCGGAAACGCTGGACCCTATTAACCTGCTGGGTGTGCTGCGCCGCGCGCGCGGGAGCTTCGTCATCGTGACCAACGAGTTTGGCGTGGTGCAGGGCCTTGTCACGCCGCTGGACGTACTTGAAGCGATTGCCGGCGAGTTCCCGGATGCGGACGAAACGCCGGAAATCGTTGCTGATGGTGAAGGCTGGCTGGTGAAAGGAACGACCGACCTGCATGCGCTCTCGCATACGCTGGGTGTAGAAAACGTCGTTAATGACGATGAAGACATTGCCACCGTGGCAGGGCTGGTCATTGCTGTTAACGGGCAAATCCCGCATGTCGGCGATGTCATTGAATTGCCGCCGTTACATATCACGATTGTCGAAGCCAACGACTATCGCGTTGATATGGTGCGCATTGTTAAAGAGCAATCAGCACATGACGAAGAAGAATAAGCCTTTCTAACGTAATGGCATCAAGGGCACGATGTGTCCGTTATGATGCGCTGGCGGGGGCGTGCTCCCCGCCAGCCATTTCGGAAACTCCCGCAGCGGCATGGGCCGGGCATAGAAAAATCCCTGCAAGATATGCACACCGTGGCGACGCAAATACCGCGACTGCTCCTCGGTTTCAACCCCTTCTGCAACCAGTTCAATATTCAGCCGTTGCCCCAGAGCAATAATGATATCCATCACCGTCGAATTCACGGCATCGGTCCCGATTGCAGTGGTGAAGGACCGGTCAATTTTCAGCACGTCCGGATGAAGTTTTTCGAGCCAGGAGAGGGAACTGTTCCCGGTGCCGAAGTCATCAATGGCAAGTTTCACTCCTTTATGATGCAGCTCACGGACAATGCGATAATCCACATCCTTCAGCGCATCACGCTCTGTCAGTTCAATCACCAGTTGCTGAATCGGCCTGGCGCTGAACCAGGAGCGGTTGAGATCCTGCAGCAGGGCGGCGTGACGAAAATGGCTGGCGGCAACGTTGATGCCAATATGAAAACCGCTTGATGCCGGGAAATACCCTATCTGGCGTACCGTTTCGCTGATGACGTAGCGGGTCAGCGGCACAATCAGGTTATGTTCCTCCGCCAGTGGGATAAACACGTCGGGTGAGATCCAGCCCTGACGCGGGTTCTTCCAGCGCAGCAGGATCTCAACACCGATGCAGTCCTGGGTGCGGGCATTCACCAGCGGCTGGCAGAAAAGCTCAAATTCCCGCGCCGCAAGCCCCATGTTGATCTCCCAGGTGAAGCTCATCCGGCGTGCGGTGGCCAGCCAGACAATATAACCCACCAGTAAACTGAGCATTAGCGCCAGTGGAAGTTGCGTGGGGAGATTTTTTAGCGCCATTTTGCCCGGACCAGGGCTGCTTACGGTAATAGTGAAAGGATAATGCGCTGAGGCTTGCTGCATCCGCGCATCGTTGCTGCTCAACGTTAATTTGTCAGTGACCTGCTGGCCGTAACGCAGAAAACTGTCGCCCACTCTCAGCACAACGTCAGTAATCAGCGGTCGTTGTGGCTCAAGTATCATTTTGGTGATGAGATCGATATTCACAATCTCCATCACCCCATCCTGACCGCTCAGAGAGACGGGATACCACTGGACAAGGATCGGGCTGCCTTTCAACAGCCACTGATCCGTCGATAAAATTAGCTTTGGCTCTGCGGCGGGCAAAACCGCTTGAAAATCGTTTATCGGTACACGCCGCGTTCCGAAAATACTTGAACAGTAGAGGATGCCTTCTTTAATCAGGGCAATAGAACGTACGGTCTGCAGAATGGCGGCTTGCTTTCGCAACACAAGGTGAGCCTGTGGGCAGGGTTGCCCCACCAGAGGGAGTAGCGCGTCACGGCTGTTTTCCAGTGAAAGCAAAATATTATCCAGCGAGTGAACGGTATGGCTGGCAAATTCGAGTATCCGATCCTGATTACTATTACGCTGTGAAATAAAGCGGATGCCCAGCGTGAGGATGAGCGTAAGGAGCGCAACCGTCCCACAGACGATAACGCGTTTTCGGCGATATTTTTTGATTATCGTTTGTGCATTTTGCATGACACGGTCGCCCGTTACGCTGCCAGCCCCAAAAGCCGGAAGCAACAGAGAAAGTGTAGTGGGGAATGCGTCATCAGACGAGACGTGAGGAAAAAATTCGCCCATCCGTTGCAGACGGGCGAAAGGAGTATTAGTCGCACTGCACCTTAATAGCCAGACCGCCACGGGAGGTCTCACGGTACTTCGCGTTCATGTCTTTGCCGGTTTCGTACATGGTTTCGATAACCTTATCCAGCGATACGCGAGGTTCGCTGGTACGGCGCATGGCCATACGCGAGGCGTTGATCGCTTTCACCGAGGCAATGGCGTTACGCTCAATGCACGGCACCTGCACCTGGCCCGCAACCGGATCGCAGGTCAGACCGAGGTTATGCTCCATGCCGATTTCCGCTGCCACGCACACCTGCTCAGGGCTCGCGCCCAGCAGTTCTGCAAGGCCCGCTGCGGCCATGGAACAGGCCACACCCACTTCACCCTGGCAGCCCACTTCAGCACCCGAGATCGACGCATTCATCTTATACAATGCGCCAATCGCGCCTGCCGCCAGGAAATAACGAATGTAGATGTCTGCAGTCACAGGCTCGATAAAGTGGTCATAGTAAGCCAGCACTGCCGGAACGATACCGCACGCGCCGTTCGTTGGCGCGGTAACAACACGTCCACCTGCCGCATTCTCTTCGTTCACCGCCAGCGCAAACATATTCACCCAATCCACCACGTTCATTGGATCGTTGGAGTATTTGTCGGTGGTGACCAGCATACGGCGCAACGCTGAAGCACGGCGCGGTACGCGCAGAGGGCCCGGCAGCACGCCTTCGGTGTTCATGCCGCGGTCGATACAGGCGCGCATGGTCTGCCACACGTTGGCAAAATAGTCTTCAATCTCTTTTTTGCTGTGCAGCGCCAGTTCGTTCTGCATCACCATGCCGGAGAGCGACAAGCCCGTCTCTTTGCAAAACGCAAGCATCTCAGTCGCCGATTTGAACGGATACGGCACGTTGACATCGCCTGCGGATTCTTTGCCAAAGTGCTCTTCATCGACGATGAAACCACCGCCAATGGAGTAATACGTTTTGCTGTAAATTTCTTTCTCGCCGTTCCAGGCGTGGATGGTCATGCCGTTTTCATGCAGCGGCAGGTTGTCGCTGCGAAAACGCATGCCGTCATCCTGCGGGAAATCCACTTCGTGCTGGCCGTTCGCCAGCAGCAGGCGTCCGCGCGTTTCCACGTCGCGGATGAATGCCGGAATGGCATCAATATCAACAGTGTCCGGCATGTTACCTGCCAGACCCATAATAATGGCGATATCGGTGTGGTGGCCTTTACCCGTGAGAGACAGCGAGCCGTAGACATCCACGGCGACACGGGTAACGCTTTCCAGTAATCCTTTTTCGACCAGATCATCGACGAACTGTTTACCGGCCTTCATCGGCCCGACAGTATGGGAAGAAGAAGGACCAATTCCCACTTTGAACATGTCGAATATACTAATCACTTTCACACTCCTGACAGGGTTACCGGGGTTCCAGTAACGATGTTATAACTGCGCATAGTGTAAGAGGGAACATCCACCTCGGCTTAACTATTCACATGAATTAAACTAATGGTTAACGATGGTTTTGCTAATAGCGCGACGCCGATCGCAAACCAGGCAGAAGAGGGTGGAATGTAAAGTATAGTCAAGGCTTCAGGCCGATTTGCAGCGCCAGCTCACGAATGATGCCCGCCGTCATGCCCCAGACAAAATAATGCTGATACCAGGACAACCAGACCCGATGGGCATGGCCCCGACGCTGAATATCCAGTGGGTGGTAACGCCCCAGGCGAAGGGCCTCTTCCAGCGGCATTTCAAACACGGCAGAGACTTCATCGACACTGGCGTGGTACTGAAGATCGGGCGGAATAATGCCGACCACCGGCGTTACCTGAAAACCGGTGACACTGTCTACCGGTGGCAGGACGCCAATAATTTCGACGGCTTCAGGCGGAATGGCGACCTCTTCCTGCGCTTCACGGAGTGCTGCGGCAATTAACGACGCATCGGTGCTGTCCACCGCGCCTCCCGGAAAAGCAACCTGACCCGCGTGTTTACGCATATGCGGTGAACGTTGCGTGAGCAGCAAACCGGGCTGCTCACGGCGTACCACCGGGATCAGCACCGCAGCCTGGCGGCTGTTCAGGGTTTCACGGTTCACATGCGGACGTAACAACTGAAAGCGTGATAAAAAATCATCCAGCGTCAGGTTCTCTTTTTCCACCCGTTAATTCTCCAGTTGTTTCAGGATACGGTTAACTTTATCAAAGGTTTCCTGATATTCCGCCTCGACCTGACTATCGGCAACAATGCCGCCGCCTGCGGAACAGTACAGGTTTCCGTTGCAGGCGGTGAGGGTGCGGATGGTAATGCTGGTATCCATGGTGCCGCACAGGCTCACATAGCCGATGCTGCCACACCAGGCATTGCGGCGGTGCGGCTCCAGCTCATCGATGATCTCCATTGCCCGCACTTTTGGTGCACCGGTGATGGAGCCACCGGGAAAGGCGGCTCGCAGCAGATCGCAGGGGGTGCGAGCTCCGGGTAAGCGCGCGATAACGGTGCTGACCAGATGATGCACCGCGGGGAACGGCTCAACAACGAACAGTTCGGGCACGCGCACGCTGCCCGGTTCCGCGACGCGGCCAATGTCATTGCGCATCAAGTCGACAATCATCAGGTTTTCGGCGCGATCTTTTGGTGACGCAGCCAGCTTTTCTGCCTGAAGGCGATCGGCAACGGGATCGGCCAGACGCGGAAGCGTGCCTTTGATCGGGCGCGTCTGAATGGTGCCATCCGCAAGATGGATAAACCGCTCGGGGGAAAGGCTGAGGATCGCGCCGTGTTCGAGACGTATGAACGCGCTAAACGGTGCGCGGTTACTGGCGTTAAGGCGGGTAAACGCCTGCCACTCGTCGCCCTGATAGGTTGCCTGGAAACGCTGAGCGAGGTTGACCTGGTAACAATCGCCGCTTTGCAGATAAGCCTGAACGCGTGCGAATTTTTCTGCATATTCCTGCCTGCTCATGTTTGAACGCCAGTCTGAGGTCAAGCTGAATGCGTCGGCGGGTGCAGACTTTTGCGCCTCAAGCCAGGCGAGACGGGCATTCACATCTGAATGGCTAAGCAGGGAAACCACCTGACGGTGGTGATCGACAATCAATGCCCAGTCGTACAGCCCCACAGCCATATCGGGCAGCGGGATATCCTCTTTCGCGTGGTTCGGCAGCGTTTCGAAACGGCGACCCAGATCGTAGCCAAACAAGCCCAGCGCCCCACCCTGGAAAGGGAGGTCCGGGTTCGGTGTAGCGGATAATTTCAGCGCGCTGATTTCTTGCTGAAGCTGCATCAGCGGATCGTCCGTCGGCGACAGGTCATCGGTAGTCAGCGTCTTTAGCGGATCGGCCACCAGAATATCAAAACGGCTATATGGGTGCGCCGCGTAGCCAGAGTGCAGCAGCATCGCAAAAGGAAGGTGGCTCAGGCGGGCAAACCAGAATTCCGCGGCGTCAGAACGCCAGGGCAAAGTAATGACAGTGGGGAAGCGCATGTTCATGTGTGGCATACTACCGGGCAGCGTGAAATAATTAGCGCGAATAATTTAGCAGGAGTTGACGATGTTTGCAGGTTTACCTTCTCTCAGCCATGACCAACAGCAGAAAGCCGTTGAACGTATCCAGGAGCTGATGTCCCAGGGGATGAGCAGCGGGCAGGCGATTGCGCAGGTGGCGGAAGAACTTCGCGCCAGCCATACCGGCGAGCGGATCGTGGCGCGTTTCGAGGATGAGGACGAAGAGTAATCCGGCTCAGACCGCCGCGATAATCTTAATCTCTACCTTGTATTCCGGTTTCATCAGTGTGGCCTGTACGGTGCAGCGTACAGGCGCATGACCCGCTACGACCCACGCATCCCACGCTTTATTCATCGCCGCGAAATCGTCTTTATTCGCCAGGAAAATCGTCGCATCCAGAATGCGGGATTTATCGCTGCCCTGTTTTTCCAGTACGGCGTCGATCTGCGCCAGGGTGTTCGCCGTCTGCTCAAAGGCATCGGCGTCAAGATTAGCCGGAACACCAGTGTAGTAAAGCGTCTGGTTATGGATCACCACATCAGACCAGCGGGCTTCGGCATCAATGCGCACGATTGTCATAAACGTTTCCTCGTTATTTTCATATCAGGCGGCAAGACTGCCATATTGTTCTCCCTTCGTCACTATTTGGGGTGGCACAGGAGAGGATGGGCTGACATAATCCCTGTGCAAAAATACAGTGAGAGAGCACCGTGGCAGACGATTTTTCCCCTGAAGGTCAGTTAGCGCAGGCCATTCCCGGCTTCAAACCGCGTGAACCACAGCGCCAGATGGCGCACGCCGTTGCACGCGCAATCGATAAGGCACAACCGCTGGTGGTTGAGGCCGGAACCGGCACGGGTAAAACCTACGCTTACCTCGCCCCGGCGCTTCGGGCGAAAAAGAAAGTGATTGTCTCGACAGGGTCGAAAGCTCTGCAGGATCAGCTCTACAGCCGTGATTTACCGACGGTTGCAAAAGCGCTGAAATATAAAGGCCGTCTGGCGCTGCTGAAAGGGCGGTCTAACTATCTCTGCCTGGAAAGGCTTGAACAGCAGGCGCTGGCGGGAGGCGATCTGCCGGTACAAACCCTGAGCGATGTCATTATCCTTCGCGCCTGGGCCAACCAGACCGAAGAGGGGGATATCAGCACCTGCGCGAGCGTACCGGAAGATTCCCCTGCCTGGCCGCTGGTCACCAGTACCAACGACAACTGCCTCGGCAGCGACTGCCCGCTGTATAAAGACTGTTTTGTGGTGAAAGCGCGTAAAACCGCCATGGACGCCGATGTGGTGGTGGTTAACCACCATCTGTTCCTCGCGGATATGGTGGTCAAAGACAGCGGCTTTGGCGAACTCATCCCTGAAGCGGACGTGATGATCTTCGATGAAGCCCACCAGCTTCCGGATATCGCCAGCCAGTATTTCGGCCAGTCGCTCTCCAGCCGCCAGTTGCAGGATCTGGCGAAAGATTTCACCATCGCCTATCGCACCGAATTAAAAGACACCCAGCAGCTACAGAAATGTGCCGACCGTCTGGCACAAAGCGCGCAGGATTTCCGCTTACAGCTTGGCGAGCCAGGTTATCGCGGCAACCTGCGTGAACTGCTGGCGGACAAAAATATCCAGCGCGCCTTGTTGCTGCTGGATGATGCGCTTGAACTCTGTTACGACGTGGCAAAATTGTCACTCGGTCGCTCCGCGCTGCTGGATGCCGCTTTTGAGCGCGCCACGCTCTACCGCGGACGGCTCAAAAGGCTGAAAGAGATCAACCAGCCAGGGTTTAGCTACTGGTATGAATGTACCTCGCGTCAATTCACGCTGGCCCTGACGCCGCTGACGGTCGCGGATAAATTTAAAGAGGTGATGGCGCAAAAACCGGGGAGCTGGATCTTCACCTCGGCAACGCTGTCAGTAAATGACGATCTGCACCACTTTACCGAGCGTCTGGGGATTGAGCAGGCGGAATCACTGCTGCTGCCAAGCCCGTTTGATTACGAAAAGCAGGCGTTGCTCTGTGTGCCGCGCAATTTACCGTTGCCGAATCAGCCCGGTGCAGCGCGCCTTCTTGCGGCGATGCTGAAACCGATGATTGAGGCCAACAATGGCCGCTGCTTTATGCTTTGTACCTCCCACGCCATGATGCGCGACCTGGCAGAACAGTTCCGTGCCACCATGACACTGCCGGTTCTGCTGCAGGGGGAAACCAGCAAGGGACAACTGCTGCAACAGTTTGTCAGTGCGGGTAACGCGTTGCTGGTGGCAACCAGCAGCTTCTGGGAAGGGGTGGACGTGCGCGGCGATGCGCTTTCACTGGTGATCATCGACAAACTGCCGTTTACCTCCCCGGACGATCCGCTGCTGAAAGCGCGAATGGAAGATTGCCGTCTGCGCGGGGGCGATCCCTTCGACGACGTGCAGTTACCCGACGCGGTGATAACCCTGAAACAGGGTGTCGGGCGTCTGATCCGCGACGTCACCGATCGCGGCGTGCTGGTTATCTGCGACAACCGGCTGGTGATGCGCCCTTACGGTGCCACCTTTCTGGCAAGCCTGCCGCCCGCGCCACGCACGCGTGACATTAAACGCGCAGTCCGTTTCCTGGCTAACCCAACGGCGGAGTAATTTGCCCCGGAGTATGCTAAGATGCGCGCCATTTTGTGACTGACCACTGCGAGAGCGCGACGACTGATGCGAATTCTGGCTATTGATACCGCTACAGAGGCCTGTTCTGTTGCCCTGTGGAACGACGGTGCTATCTGTGCTCATTTCGAAGAGTGCCCACGGGAACACACCCAACGTATTCTGCCCCTGGTGAAAGCGATTTTGACCGAGGGCAACACTGCCTTAACCGAACTTGATGCGCTGGCCTATGGCCGTGGCCCTGGCAGCTTTACGGGCGTGCGCATCGGGATTGGTATCGCGCAGGGGCTGGCGCTGGGCGCTGATCTGCCGATGATCGGCGTCTCCACGCTGGCGACCATGGCGCAGGGCGCATGGCGAATGACCGGCGCAACCCGCGTGCTGGCAGCGATTGATGCCCGCATGGGGGAAGTCTACTGGGCTGAATATACCCGTGATGAAAACGGCGTCTGGCACGGTGAAGAGACAGAAGCGGTACTTAAGCCGGAGGCGGTAACTGAACGTCTGCAGCAGTTGTCCGGCGAGTGGGCAACGGTCGGTACCGGCTGGCCCGCCTGGCCGGAGATGGCGAACGGCACCGGTTTAACGCTGGTGGATGGCAACATGCTTCTTCCCGCTGCGGAGGATATGCTCCCAATTGCCCGTCAGTTGCTGGCGGCAGGAAAAACCGTGGCCGTTGAACACGCCGAGCCGGTTTATTTGCGAAACACGGTTGCGTGGAAGAAACTTCCAGGCCGCGAATGAATCTCAGTAACAGGAACTGAGAAAAAAGGAGTCGCATCATGGCGGTTCAGACTAAAGTTGTACGCCTTTTTATGGCAGGCGTGGTTGCCATAGCACTGAGCGGGTGTGTAACCGTTCCTGATGCGATTAAGGGCAGCAGCCCTACGCCACAGCAGGATCTGGTTCGCGTGATGAATGCGCCTGAGCTGTATGTCGGCCAGGAAGCGCGGTTTGGCGGTAAGGTGGTTGAGGTCGTAAACCAGCAAGGCAAAACCCGCCTGGAGATTGCGACTGTGCCACTGGATAGCGGTGCGCGGCCAATGCTGGGCGAGGCTTCGCGTGGGCGGATCTATGCTGACGTCAGTGGCTTCCTTGACCCGGTTGATTTCCGTGGGCAACTGGTCACGGTGGTAGGGCCCATCACCGGTTCGGAGCAGGGTAAAATCGGCAATACGCCGTACAAATTTATGACCATGCAGGTGAACGGTTACAAACGCTGGCGCATTGCGCAGCAGGTGGTGATGCCGCCGCAGCCGATCGATCCGTGGATGTGGGGTCCACACCCGTATCGTTACGGTTATGGCGGATGGGGCTGGTACAACCCTGGTCCAGCACAGGTTCAAACCATCGTAACTGAGTAACTTACTGTTATTACTAGAAAAGAGACAGCGGCTCAGCCGCTGTCTCTGTTTTTTTACGGATAAAACGAAAAAAAAGAGTGACGCGCTTCGCAACCTTAAATCTGGGTAATTAATAAACTGGTACGCTGAGTTAATATAATGTTAACGAACTGTTTATTATCGGGGTTGTGATGACGACGAACGCTCATTTCAGAGGTGATGCATTGAAGAAGGTTTGGCTTAACCGTTATCCCGCAGATGTGCCTGCGGAGATCAACCCTGACCGTTATCAATCCCTGGTTGAATTATTTGAACACTCGGTACGACGCTACGCTGACCAGCCTGCATTTGTGAATATGGGCGAAGTCATGACCTTCCGTAAACTGGAAGAGCGTAGCCGGGCGTTTGCTGCTTATCTGCAGGAAGGGCTGGGGTTGCAAAAAGGGGACCGCGTCGCGCTGATGATGCCAAACCTGTTGCAGTACCCGGTGGCGCTGTTCGGGATACTGAGGGCAGGGATGATTGTCGTCAACGTCAACCCGCTCTACACGCCGCGCGAGCTTGAACACCAGTTGAATGACAGCGGCGCGGCCGCGATTGTCATCGTCTCGAACTTCGCCCATACGCTGGAAAAAGTGGTCGAGAGAACGCAGGTTAAACACGTTATCCTGACGCGCATGGGCGACCAGCTCTCCACGGCGAAAGGCACGCTGGTGAACTTCGTTGTTAAGTACGTTAAGCGTCTGGTGCCAAAATATCATTTGCCGGATGCCATCTCGTTCCGCCGCGCACTCCATGCTGGCTACCGTATGCAGTACGTCAAACCGGAGGTTGTTTCTGAAGATCTGGCGTTCCTGCAATACACGGGGGGCACCACAGGTGTTGCCAAAGGGGCAATGCTTACGCATCGCAACATGCTGGCAAACCTTGAGCAGGTGAACGCGACCTATGGACCGCTCCTGCATCCAGGCAAAGAGCTGGTGGTGACCGCGCTACCGCTGTATCACATTTTCGCGCTCACAATGAACTGCCTGCTGTTTATTGAGCTGGGCGGGCAGAATCTGCTGATCACCAACCCTCGCGATATTCCGGGCCTGGTGAAAGAGCTGGCTAAATACCCGTTCACCGCCATGACGGGCGTAAACACGCTGTTTAACGCGCTGCTTAATAACAAAGAGTTCCAGCAGCTTGATTTCTCCACGCTGCACCTTTCCGCAGGCGGCGGGATGCCTGTTCAACAGGCAGTTGCTGAGCGCTGGGTGAAGCTCACCGGGCAATATCTGCTGGAAGGTTACGGGCTGACGGAATGCGCACCGCTGGTCAGCGTTAACCCGCACGATATCGACTACCACAGCGGCAGCATCGGCCTGCCGGTGCCATCGACCGAAGCCAAACTGGTCGATGATGACGGTAATGAAGTGCCCCATGGCGAGCCGGGCGAGCTGTGCGTCAGAGGCCCACAGGTTATGCTGGGCTACTGGCAGCGCCCGGATGCCACCGACGAAATCCTT
Organism: Enterobacter oligotrophicus; assembly: GCF_009176645.1. Classification (NCBI taxonomy): domain Bacteria; kingdom Pseudomonadati; phylum Pseudomonadota; class Gammaproteobacteria; order Enterobacterales; family Enterobacteriaceae; genus Enterobacter; species Enterobacter oligotrophicus. The sequence goes on along the minus strand of NZ_AP019007.1, from coordinate 583,155 downwards.
AAAGACGGCTGGCTGCACACTGGCGATATCGCCGTGATGGATGATGAAGGCTTCCTGCGCATCGTTGATCGTAAAAAAGATATGATCCTCGTCTCCGGTTTTAACGTCTATCCGAACGAAATCGAAGACGTGGTGATGCAGCACAGCGGTGTGCTTGAGGTGGCGGCAGTGGGCGTCCCTTCCGGCAGCAGCGGTGAGACGGTGAAGATTTTTGTGGTCAAAAAAGATCCTTCGCTGACAGAAGACGAGCTGATCACCTTCTGTCGACGTCAGTTGACAGGCTACAAGGTGCCGAAGCTGGTTGAATTCCGCGATGAGCTGCCAAAATCCAACGTCGGGAAGATATTACGACGAGAATTACGTGACGAAGCCCGTGCCAAAGTGGACAATAAGGCCTGAGCTTCACGTTAATCGCCCAGACGCCGGTTAAGCCGGCGTTTTTTATGGGCGCAAACAAAAGAGAGTCCGATTTGAATTACCAGATGATCACTACCAACGACGAGCTGGCTTCGCTGTGCGAGGTGACGCGCGATTTTCCCGCTATCGCTCTGGATACGGAATTTGTCCGTACCCGCACGTATTATCCGCAGCTGGGGCTGATTCAGATGTACGACGGCAAACACGTCTCGCTGATCGACCCTCTCGGTATTACCGACTGGACGCCGATGCGTGAGTTGCTGCTCGATACCGCCGTGACCAAATACCTGCACGCGGGCAGTGAAGATCTGGAAGTGTTTCTCAACACCTTTGGCATCATGCCGCAGCCTCTGATTGATACGCAGATCCTCGCCGCCTTCAGCAATCGCCCGCTGTCGTGGGGGTTTGCGGCCATGGTGGAGGAGTACACGGGCTTAGTGCTGGACAAAAGCGAATCCCGCACCGACTGGCTCGCCCGCCCGCTGACGGCGCGTCAGCTGGAATATGCGGCGGCTGACGTATTCTACCTGCTGCCCATTGCCGGACAGCTGATGAAAGAGGCCGACGCCTCCGGATGGCTGCCAGCCGCACTGGATGAGTGTCGTATGACGCAGCTACGCCGTCAGGAAGTGGTTGATCCAAAGGATGCGTGGCGCGATATCACCAACGCATGGCAGCTCCGCACGCGTCAGCTGGCATGCCTGCAGTTGCTGGCCGACTGGCGTCTGCGTAAAGCGCGCGAGCGCGACCTGGCCGTTAACTTTGTGGTGCGTGAAGAGCATCTCTGGGCGGTTGCGCGCTATATGCCTGGCAGCATGGGCGAGCTGGATAGCATCGGGCTTTCCGGTAGCGAGATCCGTTTCCATGGCAAAACGCTGCTTGCGCTGGTGGCAAAAGCGCAGCAAATGCCGGATGACGCACTGCCGGAGTCACTGCTGAATCTGATGGACATGCCGGGCTATCGTAAAGCGTTCAAGGACATAAAGGCGCTGGTGCAGGACGTGGCGAGCGAAAGTAAACTGAGCGCGGAGCTGCTGGCCTCACGGCGTCAGATTAACCAGTTGCTGAACTGGCACTGGAAGCTGAAACCACAAAATGGACTGCCGGAGATGGTGGCGGGCTGGCGCGGGGAATTGATGGCCGATCGCCTGAATACGCTGCTGGAAGCATACCCACGATAAAGACTATGCCGGGTCATGAAACCATGCCCGGCACATTTTCCCGGTGACGCTACGCTTACCGGGGCTACGAAATCATAAACCTACGGACGCGACTCTTCCGCTTCCGGGAGCGTCACGTTAAGCTCCAGAATCGAAATATCCCCGTCTTTCTGCTCAAGCTGTACGGTGACCATTTCCGGGTCAATCTGCACGTATTTACAGATCACTTCCAGAATGTCCTTGCGCAGCTGCGGCAGGTAGTGCGGCTCGGCGTCGCTACGACGACGCTCCGCAACGATGATTTGCAGACGCTCTTTAGCGATGTTGGCGGTGCTTTTTTTCCGCGAGAGAAAAAAGTCCAGTAATGCCATAACTTATCCTCCGAACAGGCGTTTGAGGAAACCTTTCTTCTCTTCTTCAATGAAGCGGAAAGGACGTTCTTCTCCCAGCAGACGGTCTACGGTATCCGCATACGCTTTACCCGCGTCTGCCTGTGTATCCAGAATAACCGGCTCACCCTGGTTAGACGCGCGCAACACGGACTGATCTTCCGGGATCACGCCAACCAGCTTGATGCGCAGGATCTCCAGCACGTCTTCCATGCTCAGCATATCACCCTTGTTCACACGACCCGGATTGTAGCGGGTCAGCAACAGGTGTTCTTTGATCGGCTCCTGGCCATTTTCCGCACGGCGGGATTTGGAGGCCAGAATACCCAGAATTCGGTCAGAGTCACGAACGGATGAGACTTCAGGGTTGGTGGTGATGATCGCTTCATCGGCGAAGTAGAGCGCCATCAGCGCACCGGTTTCGATACCGGCAGGGGAGTCACAGACCACAAAGTCGAACTCCATCTTTTTCAGATCGTCGAGCACTTTTTCCACGCCTTCGCGGGTCAGCGCGTCTTTATCGCGGGTCTGAGAAGCCGGGAGAATGTAGAGATTCTCGGTGCGTTTGTCTTTAATCAGCGCCTGGTTAAGCGTGGCATCGCCCTGAATGACGTTAACGAAGTCATACACAACGCGACGCTCACAGCCCATGATCAGGTCCAGGTTACGCAGGCCGATATCGAAATCGATAACGACAGTTTTCTTTCCCTTCTGGGCCAAACCAGTAGCGATGGCCGCGCTGGAGGTGGTCTTGCCAACGCCTCCTTTACCCGAAGTCACAACAATAATGCGTGCCATAGAAATTCCTTGTTAAAAGGGATCAATTTAACGGTTGAACGGTCAAAGCGTTGTCTGCTAACAGCAGGCGAGCCGCTTTGCCATAAAATTCGGCTGGGATCTTGTCGCTCAGCCAATATTCACCTGCGATGGACACCAGCTCCGCCGTCAGGTGAGTACAAAATATTTGTGCATCCCGATCGCCACTTGCACCTGCGAGCGCTCGCCCACGCATCATACCGTAGACGTGAATATTGCCATCTGCAATCAGTTCTGCGCCAGCGCTGACGTGGCTTGTAACAATAAGATCACAGTTTGGCGCATAAATACGCTGACCGGAACGAACCGGCACATCAATCAATCGTGTTTTTGTGACGGAAGTAGCGTTTTGCACCGGAGGCGGGGCTGTTTGTGCGGCGACAGGAGCCTGACGTGGGGCTTTTTCTTTACCTTCGTTAAGAAGCGGCAGCCCTGCGCGGTCAATTTCTGCTTTTAACTCAGCGTCTTTACAGCCGCTGATGCCAACAATACGCAGCCCGGTCGACGAGACGGCCTGCTGGAGCAGCTTCCAGTTAACGGGAGCGTCCAGGCTACTGACATTGACGACGACGGGGGCATGTTTCAAAAATGCGGGAGCCTGCGCAATTTTGTCTTCTAACGCCTGACGAATAACCTCGGGTTTTGCATCATGCAAATGAACCACTGATAAGGTGAAGCTACTGCCTTTAAGCTCGATGGGCGTGTTTGACATCCTGGCCTTACTCAATTTGCTATTAACCGCAACACGTCGCTGCGATATTCCGAAGAGTATCAGGCATGTTATAGTCAGGAGTATATTGAGGCAAGCAACCACCCATTAATTCAGAGTAAAAACATGTTTTGTGTGATCTACAGAAGTACAAGCCGCGACCAGACCTACCTGTATGTCGAAAAGAAAGACGATTTTTCCCGCGTGCCTGAAGAATTAATGAAAAGTTTTGGCCGGCCACAGCTGGCCATGCTGTTACCGCTGGATGGGCGTAAGAAACTGGTGAATGCCGATCTGGAAAAAGTGAAAACGGCATTAACCGAGCAAGGCTATTATTTACAGCTTCCACCACCACCCGAGAATTTATTAAAACAGCATCTTGAGGTGAACGGAAAGAAATAGTCCGGGACGCTTCCGGAAACAACACATCAACCGTTTAGGGGTCGACCATGTATCAACATCATAACTGGCAAGGTGCATTACTGGATTATCCCGTCAGCAAAGTGGTCTGCGTCGGCAGCAACTATGCCAAACACATTCAGGAAATGGGCAGCGCGACGCCAGAAGAGCCGGTGCTGTTCATAAAGCCAGAGACCGCGCTTTGCGATATTCGTCAGCCGCTGGCGCTACCGCAGGGACTGGGGTCCGTTCATCATGAAGTGGAGCTGGCCGTGCTCATCGGTGCAACCCTGCGTCAGGCTTCCGAAGAGCATGTGCAAAAAGCCATTGCCGGTTACGGTGTCGCCCTGGATCTCACCCTGCGTGACGTGCAGGGTAAAATGAAGAAAGCAGGGCAGCCGTGGGAAAAAGCCAAAGGTTTTGATAATTCCTGCCCGATTTCAGGCTTTGTGCCGGCAGGAGAGTTTACCGACGATCCGCAGAACACCCCGCTCAGCCTGAAGGTGAACGGCGAGATCCGCCAGCAGGGTACAACCGCCGATATGATCCACAAGATCGTGCCGCTGATAGCCTATATGAGCCGCTACTTTACCCTGAAACCGGGCGATGTGATTCTGACCGGTACGCCTGAAGGCGTCGGCCCGCTTCACGGTGGCGACGAACTGGACGTCAGCTTTAATGGCCTTTCCCTGAAAACCCGCGTGCTGTAAAAGCATCTTGCCGCCTTTATCGGGCGGCAAAACTTGCATCAACGTGCCAGACTCGTTATAAGGTGCGCTTTCTTTTGACGTGTGGACATCCTGATGAACGACATCCCTTTCTGGCAACGTAAAACGCTCGACGAAATGACCGACGTGGAGTGGGAGTCGTTATGCGACGGCTGCGGGCAGTGCTGCCTGCATAAGCTGATGGATGAAGATACCGACGAGATCTATTTCACCAACGTTGCCTGCAAGCAGCTCAACATCAAAACCTGTCAATGCCGCAACTACGAGCGCCGCTTCGAATATGAGCCGGACTGCATCAAGCTAACCCGCGAAAACCTGCCAACGTTTGAATGGCTGCCGCATACCTGCGCCTATCGTCTGCTGGCGGAAGGGAAGGATTTGCCGACATGGCATCCACTGTTGACCGGCTCTAAAGCGGCGATGCATGGCGAGCGTATTTCCGTGCGCCACATTGCGGTGAAAGAGTCTGAGGTGCGGGACTGGGAAGACCACATTATGAACCATCCCAATCGTTGATAATAAAAAACCCGCCGAGGCGGGTTTTTTATGCGCTGTTGTGTCGGGTGGCGCTACGCTTACCGACCTACACAACCGTAGGCCCGCGCAAGCGAAGCGCCGCCGGGCAAATTAGCGCCCAAAAAGATCGCGTTTCTTCGGTTTGAACGGCTGCGCAATCAATACCAGCAGCGCCACAACGAAGTAGGCCACAAAGATACCCACCAGCCATTGTGGCATCTCCAGCGTCAGGAATTCCCACTGACGGACTGAACAGTCACCGGATGCCACAAACACCTGCGGCAGCCATTTATCCAGCGGCAGCCAGCTCGGGAAGCGGGCGGCGAAATCACAAGTCATAAACGGTGACGGATGCAGCTGCATCATGGTGTGCTGCCAGGAAAGCTCAATCCCTTTCCAGGCGCTGTACAGCCAGACAGCAATACCGACGTAGCGTAGCGGCGATTTTGGGGCAATCGCACCCACCAGGCCTGCCCCCATAATGCCGAACAGCGCGCAGCGTTCATAAATGCACAGCACGCAAGGTTTCAGCCCCATCACGTGCTGGAACCACAGCGCGACCATTTCCAGCGCAAAGGCGGTCAGGGCCATTAACAACCACGCTCCGCGACCGCGGGAGCACTGGTTTAAAAATCTCAACATAATCATTTCCCTGGAACATGCTTAGAAAGCGCAGTGTAAACGAATTCGTTTTTCGCGCCACCTGTACCTGACGAAATAAACGTAATTGGATGTTTATCATGCGAAAAGGCAAACGGGCAGCAAACTGCCCGCTATGCGTGTTTTAAGGCGCAGCAAGTATACCCGCTTGTATCAACCAGTGCGTATAAGGAATGAGGGTAATTTTGACGCACAGCAAGCCAACAAGTGTCAGCACCAGCGTATAGGGCAGGGCCATCCACACCATCCTTCCATAGGAAAGCCGTATGAGTGGCGCAAGCGCTGAGGTCAGCAGGAACAGGAATGCGGCCTGGCCGTTAGGTGTTGCCACCGATGGCAGGTTGGTGCCGGTGTTGATCGCCACGGCCAGCAGTTCGAACTGCCCGGCGCTGATGGTTCCTTGCTCCATTGCAGCTTTGGCCTCGTTAATGTAGACCGTCCCGACAAACACGTTATCGGAAATCGACGACAGCAGGCCGTTAAACAAATAGAACAGCGAAAGCTGCGCGTCCGGTGCGGCCTGCAGTACAAAGGCGATAATCGGCGCGAACAGATGCTGGTCGATAATCACCGCGACAACGGCGAAAAATACCGCCAGCAGCGCGGTAAACGGCAGGGCTTCGGTAAAGGCTTTGCCGATCGCATGCTCATCCGTTACGCCGGTAAAGGTGGTGGCGAGAATAATGACGGATAAACCAATCAAACCGACTTCGGCAAGATGGAACGCCAGCGCCGCGATAAGCCAGACGCCAATAATCCCCTGGGCAATAAGACGCAACGTCTCCTGACGAGTACGCTGGCGGCGGCTCTGCAGATCAAACGAATGCAGCTCATGGCGAACCGGTTCTGGCAGTTGCGCGCCATAGCCAAAGACCCTGAATTTCTCGACCAGAATACAGGTGGCTAATCCACAGAAGAGTACCGGGACGCTGACAGGTGCCATGCGCAGGAAAAACTCACCGAAATTCCAGCCTGCGGCTTTGGCAATGATCAGGTTTTGTGGCTCGCCGACCATGGTCATCACGCCGCCCAGTGCCGTACCGACGCCCGCATGCATCATCAGGCTGCGCAGAAACGCGCGGAATTGTTCCAGCACCTCGCGGTTATGCATATCCACGTGACTGTCATCCTGCAGGTCATCTCCGGGGCGCGACGAAGCCACCCGGTGATAAATACCGTAAAACCCGACGGCGACGCTGATCACAACCGCGACCACCGTCAGCGCATCAAGGAAGGCCGACAGGAACGCGGCAGCAAGGCAGAACGCCAGCGACAAGGCGGTTTTTGAGGGAATGCTTAACAGCAGGCGGGTAAAGATAAACAGCAACAGCTGCTTCATAAAGTAGATCCCGGCCACCATAAACATCAGCAGCAGCAGGACTTCCAGGTTCGACGCCAGCTCCTCTTTAACATGCTCAGCGCGGGTCATGCCGATAACTACGGCTTCAAACGCCAGGAGTCCACCAGGCAGGAGCGGGTAGCATTTCAGCGCCATCGCCAGGCTAAAGATAAACTCCGCAACCAAAAGCCACCCGGCAAGAAACGGGTTCACAACGAAAATAACGGGATTAACGACCAGGAATACCAGTAAAGTCAGTTTGTACCAGTCAGGTGACTGGCCTAAAAAATTGCGCCACAGCGCGCGGCCAAATGAAATTTCCACGACAGACGTCCTTCCCCGTCAAATGAGACAAAACATCAGTATACGCAAAAATGGCGACGGAGAGGGCGGCAAAGCCATTTTGTAAATTTCACAAAAATGAAACGGCGATCCCTCTTTTCTCACTTTGCTGCGCTATCTGCCTTAGCGAGCCTCTGGTATGATGAGTGCAATTTGCTAAAGCTGTGTAATGGAAATCTCACTATGGTCATTAAGGCGCAGAGCCCGGCGGGTTTCGCGGAAGAGTACATCATTGAAAGCATCTGGAATAATCGTTTCCCTGCGGGATCAATTCTACCTGCTGAACGCGAACTCTCTGAACTGATTGGCGTCACGCGTACCACGCTCCGCGAAGTGCTTCAGCGACTGGCACGTGATGGCTGGTTGACGATTCAGCACGGCAAGCCAACCAAAGTGAATAACTTCTGGGAAACGTCCGGGCTGAATATTCTTGAAACGCTTGCGCGTCTCGACCACGAAAGTGTGCCACAGCTGATCGATAATCTGCTCTCCGTGCGTACCAACATCGCCACCATCTTTATTCGTACTGCGTTTCGTCAGCATCCTGAAGATGCACTCGCTGTGCTGGCGAGTGCGAATGCAGTGGAAGATCACGCCGATGCGTTTGCAACACTGGATTACAATGTCTTCCGTGGTCTGGCGTTTGCATCCGGTAACCCGATTTACGGCCTGATCCTGAACGGGATGAAAGGGCTGTATACCCGCATTGGTCGTCACTATTTTGCCAACCCTGAAGCCCGCAGTCTGGCGCTGGGTTTCTACCATAAACTGAGCAAACTGTGTTCTGAAGGTCTGCACGATCAGGTCTATGAAACGGTGCGTCGTTATGGCCATGACTCCGGTGAAATCTGGCACCGTATGCAGAAAACGCTGCCGGGCGATTTAGCAATTCAGAGCCGCTAAAATAAAAAACCTCTCGCATGAGAGGTTTTTTTTCGTCGGGTAGCGGCTACGCCTTACCCGATCTACGGGTTTTGTAGGCCCGGTAAGCGCAGCGCCACCGGGCAAAAAAAGCGGTACTACAGCGTATTCAACCGCGCCGGGCACCGTTCCAGCAGCTCCACGCTGCCATCTTCGTTCTGTTGCTCCAGCAGTACGTCAAACCCCCACAGGCGATGCACGTGCTTCAGCACTTCCTTGCGCCCTTTGTCCAGCGGCGCGCGGTTGTGCGGGATATAGCGCAGCGTCAGCGAGCGATCGCCGCGCAAATCCACGTTCCACACCTGAATGTTTGGCTCAAGATTGCTCAGGTTGTACTGAGAAGAGAGGCGAGAGCGGATTTCCCGGTATCCCTCTTCGTTATGGATCGCTGAAATTTCCAGGTAGTTATTCCGGTCATCATCCAGCACGGTGAAGAAGCGGAAGTCGCGCATGATTTTCGGCGACATAAACTGGCTGATAAAGCTCTCATCCTTAAAGTCGCGCATCGCAAAATGCAGCGTTTCCAGCCAGTCCGAACCGGCAATGTCCGGGAACCAGTATTTATCCTCTTCCGTCGGCGACTGGCAAATGCGCTTAATGTCCTGGAACATGGCAAAGCCGAGGGCATACGGGTTAATGCCGCTGTACCACGGGCTGTTGTAAGCGGGCTGGAACACCACGTTGGTGTGGCTGTGCAGAAACTCCATCATAAACCGCTCGGTGACTTTCCCCTCGTCATACAGATGATTAAGGATGGTGTAGTGCCAGAAGGTCGCCCAGCCTTCGTTCATCACCTGCGTCTGTTTCTGCGGGTAGAAATACTGGCTCACCTTACGCACAATGCGCAGGATCTCGCGCTGCCACGGCTCCAGCAGCGGCGCATTCTTCTCCATAAAGTAGAGCAGGTTTTCCTGCGGCTCAGACGGGTAACGACGCGCCTCGGCGATGGTTTTTTCCTCTTCACGCTTTGGCAGGGTACGCCACAGCATATTCACCTGGCTTTGCAGATACTCTTCGCGGCTTTTCTGCCGGGCTTTCTCCTCCTGCAGGGAGATTTTTTGCGGGCGTTTGTAACGGTCGACGCCGTAGTTCATCAGCGCGTGGCAGGAGTCGAGCAGTTTTTCCACTTCATCCACGCCGTAGCGCTCTTCGCAGTCGGTAATGTATTTACGGGCGAAAATCAGGTAATCGACGATGGAACTGGCATCCGTCCAGCTGCGGAAAAGATAGTTGTTCTTGAAGAACGAGTTATGCCCGTAGCAGGCGTGCGCCATCACCAGTGCCTGCATGGTAATGGTGTTCTCTTCCATCAGATAGGCGATACACGGGTTGGAGTTAATGACGATCTCATATGCCAGCCCCTGCTGGCCGTGCTTATACAGTCGCTCTGTCTCGATGAACTTTTTACCAAACGACCAGTGCGGGTAGTTAATCGGCATCCCGACGCTGGAGTAGGCATCCATCATCTGTTCGGACGTAATGACTTCAATTTGATGGGGGTAGGTATCCAGGCGATACAGTTTTGCTACCCGGTCAATTTCCGCCAGGTAGACATCCAGCAACTCGAAGGTCCAGTCGGGTCCATCGCTCAGACGTGTGCTGTCCCTGGACATGGAATCAATAGTAGCCATTAGCGCGCCCTCGTTGTTGGTGCTCTCTCTGTCTGGAGAGCCTCCTTTCAAGCATAGATCAACGTGTTAAAAAACGTGCTGACGCAGAAATTTTTTCTTTGCGATTTTCCATTTTTGATTCGGCAAAAAAAGCCCACTGACCAGCATTTTATGCTGGTTAAAAATGACGCGCAGCACGAGATCGCAAATAAGCCTTTACCCTGTATACAGGGGAGGATGTGAGATAAGTCACCATAAAAAAGTCGTATGTTGAATAATATTTTCAACTAGGTTATCAATCTGTAATTAGATGATTGTTCTTTTGCTCATTATGGAGTGGCTATGCGTGTTGTCATACTGGGAAGTGGTGTCGTTGGCGTGACCAGCGCCTGGTATTTAAGTCAGGCGGGACATGATGTTACCGTTATCGATCGCGAATCCGGCCCTGCACTGGAAACCAGCGCGGCGAACGCCGGGCAAATCTCTCCGGGCTATGCCGCGCCATGGGCGGCACCTGGTGTCCCGCTGAAGGCGATCAAATGGATGTTCCAGCGTCATGCGCCGCTGGCGATAAGCCTCGACGGCACGCAGTTCCAGCTTAAATGGATGTGGCAGATGCTGCGCAACTGCGATACCCGCCACTACATGGAAAATAAAGGGCGCATGGTGCGTCTGGCGGAATACAGCCGTGATTGCCTGAAAGCGCTGCGCGCATCGACCGGCATTGAATATGAGGGCCGTCAGGGCGGTACGTTGCAACTTTTCCGCACCGCGCAACAGTATGAGAACGCCACCCGCGATATCGCGGTGCTGGAAGATGCGGGCGTACCCTATCAACTGCTGGAAGCCAGCCAGCTCGCCGGGGTTGAACCGGCGCTGGCGGAAGTGGCGCACAAGCTGACCGGCGGCCTGCGCCTGCCTAATGATGAAACCGGTGACTGCCAGCTTTTCACCCAGCGTCTGGCCAGCATGTGCGAGCAGGCGGGCGTTAAATTCCGCTTTAACACTGCTGTCGATAAACTGCTGTCGGAAGGGGAAAAGATATACGGCGTGAAGTGTGGCGAAGAGGTGATCAAAGCGGATGCCTACGTGATGGCGTTTGGCTCATACTCCACCGCCATGCTGAAAGGTATCCTCGATATTCCGGTTTACCCGCTGAAAGGCTACTCACTGACCATTCCCGTGAAAGAAGAGAGCGGCGCGCCGGTGTCAACCATCCTGGATGAAACCTACAAAATCGCGATCACCCGCTTCGACAACCGCATCCGTGTGGGGGGCATGGCGGAGATTGTCGGTTTCAATACCGAGCTGCTGCAGCCGCGTCGCGAAACGCTGGAGATGGTGGTGGGCGATCTCTTCCCGCGCGGGGGCTTTATTGAGCAGGCGACCTTCTGGACCGGCCTGCGCCCGATGACGCCAGACGGCACGCCGATTGTTGGCCGCACGCCGTATAAAAACCTGTGGACCAATACCGGGCACGGCACGCTCGGCTGGACGATGGCCTGCGGCTCCGGTCAGCTGTTGAGTGACCTGATCTCCGGGCGCACTCCGGCAATTCCGTTTGACGATTTAAGTGCCGCACGCTATCAATCAGGTTTTACCCCAACGCGTCCACAGCACCTGCACGGCGCGCATAATTAAGGAGTCGTCATGTCCCGTCCCATTCTGGCTCAGCTGGATTTGCAGGCCCTGAAAGATAACCTGCAGATTGTTCGCCGTGCTGCGCCAGGTTCACGCGTCTGGTCGGTGGTGAAAGCTAATGCCTACGGCCACGGCATCGATCGCATCTGGAGCGCACTCGGTTCCACTGATGGCTTTGCGTTACTGAATCTGGAAGAGGCCATTCTGCTGCGCGAGCGCGGCTGGAAAGGGCCGATACTGCTGCTGGAAGGGTTCTTCCGTGCGGATGATTTACCGCTGCTGGACAAGTATCGGCTGACGACCAGCATTCACAGTAACTGGCAGGTTAAAGCCCTGCAGGATGCAAAATTACACGCTCCGCTGGACATCTACCTCAAGGTCAACAGTGGCATGAACCGCCTGGGCTTTCAGCCTGAGCGCGTACATACGGTCTGGCAGCAGTTGCGCGCACTGAAAAACGTCGGTGAAATGACGCTGATGGCGCACTTCGCGGACGCGGAAAAGCCGGACGGCATTGCTGATGCGATGGTGCGTGTTGAGCAGGCGGCAGAAGGGCTGGCGTGTCCGCGCTCGCTGTCTAACTCGGCGGCCACGCTCTGGCACCCGGAAGCGCATTTTGACTGGGTGCGTCCGGGAATTATTCTGTACGGTGCGTCGCCGTCCGGCCAGTGGCAGGATATTGCCAACAGTGGCCTGAAGCCGGTGATGACCCTGCGCAGTGAGATCATAGGCGTACAGACTCTGAAAGCCGGAGACACGGTAGGTTATGGCAGCCGCTACCGGGCGACGGGCGAGCAACGTATCGGGATCGTTGCAGGCGGTTATGCTGACGGTTATCCACGTATCGCGCCGAGTGGTACACCCGTGTGGGTCGATGGGGTACGTACCGGCACTGTCGGCACGGTGTCAATGGATATGCTGGCGATAGATTTGACCCCATGCCCGCAGGCAGGCATTGGCTCGCCTGTCGAACTGTGGGGCAATGAAATCAAAATTGATGATGTGGCGGCCGCGGCAGGAACGGTGGGGTATGAATTAATGTGTGCGCTGGCACCAAGAGTGCCGGTTGTGACAGTGTAACGATGGGTTGTGTCGGGTGGCGGCTTCGCCTTACCCGACCTACAAAATCCCCGAACGTAGGCCGGGTAAGCGTTAGCGCCACCCGGCAAAAAACCGCTATTCCGGTTCCTCTTCCATCGGCCTCACGCCGACTTTCCGCACCGCGTTATCCTCTTTCTCGGCAACCGTCCAGATCATCCCGGCAAACTCCACCTGGTCACCCACGACAGGCGCAGCACCCAGCATCTGCTGGATAATTTCGCCCAGCGTTTGCTGCTTGTCACGGTACTCCATGCCTTCATCCAGGCCATAGATCAAGGCGACATCGGCAAATTTGGCGCTGGCTTCCAGAATAAAATCACCAAAGAAACGCTGGTCCAGCGCAACCGGTGGCGACTGGCTGAACAGCTTGCCCAGCGCGGGCAGATCGCGCTCACGGCCAATCACGCAGAGAATATCGCCCTCGCGCAGTCTTGTGCTACCGGTCGGGTGCAGGAGGGCATTGTCACGGAACAGCGCCGCAATCCGCGTTTCGGCAGGCATGTGCAGATCGCGCAGCGACGCACCCACGCACCATTTATCGGCGCTAAGCTGGTAGACAAACTGCTCCCACGGGTTTTCCGGGTGGATATCCAGCCCCACGCGGGAGACCGGCCAGCCGACGGGCGGAACCACCACTTTCGCCTTTTTTGCCGCCCAACCCAGTGAGGTTCCCTGGAACAGCAGCGACACCAGCACCACGAAGAACGCCACGTTGAAGAACAGCCGCGCGTTATCCAGACCGGCCATCATCGGGAAGACCGCAAGGATAATCGGCACTGCGCCGCGCAGCCCCACCCAGCTGATAAATACCCGCTCGCGCAGGTTAAAGCCGCGGAACGGCAGCAAACCGGCAAATACCGACAGCGGGCGCGCGAAGAAGATCATCCAGGCCGACAGCAGCAGTGCCGGAACGGCAATTGGCAGCAGATCAGAGGGGGTCACCAGCAGGCCGAGCACCAGGAACATGCCGATTTGCGCCAGCCAGGCCAGGCCGTCAAAGTTCTGCAAAATGGCATGGCGGTTGCGAATCGGGCGGTTACCGAGCAGGAAACCACAGAGATAGACCGCCAGAATGCCGCTGCCGTCCAGCGCAGTGGTCACGGCGAAAATCAGGATACCGCCGCTCAGGGCCAGCAAGGGATAAAGACCCGCAGGCAGGGAGATGCGGTTGATCATCTGCTGTAACAGATAGCCACCAGCCAGACCGATAATAATCCCCAGACCAAACTGCTGCAGGATATGCCAGGCAAACATCCAGCTCAGGCCCGTCTCGTGCTGCTGGATCATCTCAATCAGCGTAATGGTAAGAAATACCGCCATCGGATCGTTACTGCCGGATTCAATTTCAAGCGTTGAGCCGACACGTTCGTTCAGCCCTTTGCCGCCGAGCAGAGAAAACACCGCCGCCGCATCGGTAGAGCCCACAATGGCACCAATCAGCAGACCTTCCATGATGTCCAGATGGAACAGCCAAGCCGCCATCATCCCGGTCAGGCCAGAGGTAATCAGCACGCCGACGGTCGCCAGCGACAGCGCCGGGCCTAATGCGACGCGAAACGAGCTTGCCTGGGTGCGCATCCCGCCGTCGAGCAGGATAACGGCCAGCGCGAGGTTACTCACCATGTAGGCGAACGGGTAGTTATCGAATGGGATACCGCCAATGCCATCGATGCCAGCCAGCATGCCGATGGCAAGAAAAATAACGAGAATAGGTATGCCGAGACGCGATGAAAATGAACTCAATAAAATACTACAGGTTACAAGCACAGAACCCAGAATGAAAAGGCTGATTATCGCTGCGGCATCCAATGTTTTATTACTCCCACCTCAATGTTAATGCTGTTATTAAAACCCTAACATATTAACGACAGAAACAGCGTTTTATTAAGGCGGTTTAACGGCTTTTTTATGCCTTTATAACCGGATGACCGCTGATGGTTAACCGACTGCCTGAATCATGATGCAATAAGTGCGCCTTCGCCCCCAGCGGCAGGGTGACGGTCCGCTGTTCATGACCAAATTCCAGGCCGCTAATCACCGGAATATCCAGCCGGGAACGGATAAACTCAACCATTGATTCAAAAGAGTATCCGGCATCGTAATCATTGGGCAGCGCGCCGCTAAAACTGCCCAGCACGATGGCGGACTGGCGCTCAAGAATACCCGCATGATAAAGCTGCAGCAGCATGCGCTCGACGCGGAACGGGTGCTCGTTGATATCTTCCAGCACCAGAATGCCGTTCTCTATCTGCGGTAACCACGGCGTACCTATCAGCGACACCAGCATCGCCAGGTTTCCGCCCCACAGCTGGCCCTCACACTCATGGTGCGGCCCGCGGCCTTGCCACTCAATACTGAATACCGGGTTCTCCAGCGCACGCCAGAAATGTTCCCCGGTAAACGCATCCAGCTCCGGTGCACCAAAATTCCCCGCCAGCATCGGGCCGCTGAAGGTGATGACGTTATGCAACGCCAGTAAACCAAGCTGGAACGCTGTGAAATCGCTGTGCCCGCAAATCAGCAGCGGGTTCTGCTGCTGGCGTTTTGCCAGCCCGGACCAGTTGATACTGTCCAGCAACCGGCTCGCGCCATAGCCTCCGCGCACCGCCAGTACGATAGTGTTCTCGTCCTTCAGGTTTACCAGGCTATTGATATCGTTCAGTCTCTGCGCGTCGGTTCCGGCAAAACGTTGCAGGCGGCGGGGGATAATTGTCTGATTTTCTACCCGATGGCCGGATTCCAGTAAACGCTGAACGCCTCGCTGTGCCGCGTCCTGGTTGATGCAATAGCCCGACGGCGCGATGAGATGAAACTGAGACATGGCAATTCCTTGCTGAATGAGAAACTAATTGTCTATATCATGCCGCTTATACGCTGCCCGCTTCAAGGGGCGGCGCACCGCGATGACCGGCTATAAGGATAGATGACGTGAAATTGAGATGGTTTGCTTTTTTGATTGTGTTGCTTGCTGGCTGTAGTTCAAAACATGATTATCAAAACCCGCGCTGGAACCCGGAAGTGCCGGTGAAACGGGCGATGCAGTGGATGCCAATCAGCGAACAAGCCGGGAAAGCCTGGGGCGTGAGTCCGCGTCTGGTCACGGCGATTATCGCGGTGGAATCCGGGGGAAACCCTTCGCTTGTCAGTAAATCAAATGCCGTGGGGCTGATGCAGCTTAAAGCCTCGACGGCCGGAAGAGAAGTCTATCGTTACATGGGCTGGAGCGGACAGCCTTCGACCAGCGAGCTGAAAAACCCGGAACGCAACATCTCAATGGGAACGGCTTATCTGAGCATTCTGGAGCATGGGGTGCTGAAAGGCATCGAAGATCCTGAGGTGATGCAATACGCGCTGGTGGTCTCTTACGTGAATGGCGCAGGTGCGCTGCTCAGAACCTTCTCCTCCGATCGCAAAGAAGCGATTGAAGAGATAAACGGCATGGACAAAGACGAGTTCTTTGAGCATGTGGTGAAGAACCATCCGGCACCACAGGCTCCGCGTTATATCTGGAAAGTACAGAAAGCGATGGATGCCATGTAAAGCCATTGTCGGGCGGCAGCCACGCTGCCCGACGCGCGTTACAGAACTTTATTCGCACGTTCCCGCGCTTCGCGTTCCAGCGAGAAAATAATACGCTGCAGTTCACGCTCTGCACCCGGCCCGACATTCAGAAAACGGAAGCTCAGACGCGGTGTGGTAATAGTCTCGTTTTTGCTGTCCACCACTTTACGCTCGCTGATGGCAATCAGTTGCGCATCAAACCAGAACCGTCCCCAGCCTCCCAGATCCAGTTCAATTTGCGAGAAGCGCATGCCTTCGACCAGCCCTTCGGGTTTTGGCGTGTCCATCAATGCCCCCATCCCGCCCAGCGACAGATCAAAGAGTCGGAAGCGGAACTCCTTTTTGTCCGGCATTCGGGCTTTGCAATAATAGGGCGGCTGCAGCGGGGCGCTGATGCGAAAATATTCGCGGCGCTGTACGAACCAGAGGTTAGAGGGAAACGATGTGACAAAAGCGGGCAGCCCCTGATACTCGCTGAGCGCCAGACGAGGCAGAATAAATTCCACTTTTGCACCCTGCGTTTCTGCCATCACCGAGATTTTTTCTGCCCGTAGCGCCGCGCGGTTTTCATACTCCTGGCTACCCAGGTCGATAATCAGGCGCTCCGGCGAGACATCAAGGATCTTGCTGATAAACTGATTGGTTGACCAGGTGATGCGCAGCGGCACCTCACCTTTTTGCAGGTCGCGCAGCACTCCTAATACAGCCAGCGGATTTTGTTTCAGGAACTGCTCACTGTAATTACTCACGCCAGATGGCTCCTCGATGTGTGACAGACTGTCTCTGAATTATCGGCAGCCTGATGTGAAACTTAATACAAACCTGTGAGTTTTTTCATCGCGGCAGCAATTTAAGTCGGTGAGATGAAACCAGTTTTACGCCGATAGCCTATACTTAAGTGACTTGCGCAGAAGCGTTTCTGCACATGCGTTAAACCTGCAAGAGGGCATCGCTATGGGTATTATCGCCTGGATTATTTTTGGCCTTATCGCTGGCGCTATCGCTAAACTTATCATGCCGGGGAATGATGGCGGCGGCTTTATTTTGACCTGCGTTCTCGGTGTCGTGGGTGCGGTGGTGGGCGGCTGGCTGGCTACCATGTTTGGTTTCGGCGGCAGTATCAGCGGCTTTGATCTGCACAGTTTCCTTGTCGCAGTGGTCGGCGCAATCGTCGTGCTGGGCATATTCAGGTTACTCAGACGGGCATAAGATTATCGAAAGCGGCTCTCCCTGGAGAGCCGTTTTTTTTGGCCATATTGATTTGCCTACCTAAATGATAATAATTGTCGTTCCCAATATCATCTAATAATAAAGACGACAATATGAACACCTCACGTTTTGCGTTATGTGCGTTGGCAGGAGCCGTCGCGCTGGCATTGCAGGGACCGGCTTTCGCCGAAGAAACGACCCTCGTGGTGACGGGCGCTGAGCAGGACAGCGCGCTCCCGGTCTGGACCAACAGCGCCACCAAATCGGCTGTTGCTGAAAGTAAAACGCCGCAGGTGATCAACACCGTTTCAGCGCAGGAGATTGAGAAGCGTCATGCCCGTTCAGTAAACGAAATCCTGCGCTATGCCCCTGGGGTATCGACCGAGATGCGCGGTAATACGTCCTACATGAGCGAATACAAAATCCGTGGCTTTACCGTCGATCAGGAGTTCTACGATGGGCTTCAGTTGCCGTATAACGTTACCGGGAACACCAAAGCGCGTATCGATCCGCTGCTCATTGAGAGCGTCGATATTCTGAAGGGACCCGCATCCGTGCTCTATGGCGGCGGATCGCCGGGCGGCCTGGTCAACATCCAGAGCAAAAAGCCGCAAAAAACGTCCCGCACCGAGGCGGGCTTCAACACCGGAACGCGCAACCTGAAAGAGGGTTTCCTTGATTCCACCGGGCAGATTGCGGAAAGCGACTGGAACTACCGTCTGCTGGGTAAAGCAACGGAAGGTGACGATCAACCACACACCACGCGTGATGAAAATTATCTGCTGGCACCGTCTGTGGCCTGGCAACCGGACAGCAAAACGCGTCTCACAATCGATACGCTGGCGCAAAATACGCCGGGCCTGTCGCCGTCTGATCCGTTGCCGCTTTCATACCTGCGCTCGAAATATGCCGACAGGCGCGACTATGCCGGTGATGAGTGGAGTGGTTTCAAACAGCGCCAGTGGATGATGGGCTACCATTTTGAGCATCAGTTTGATAACGGCTGGGGGGTTAATCAGAAAGCGCGCTATTTCGATGTCGATACCCATCAGCGAAGCGTCTATTCAACAGGGCCGGGCAGCGAGGTCTATCAACTCAATCGTTTTGCTTACACCACGGATGAAAATCTTCAGAGCTTCAACATTGACAACCAGGTCACCAAAACGGTTGCGCTGGGCGAATGGCAGCATCACCTGCTGGCGGGGTTTGACTATCAGAAACTGAACTCGCACTTCCGCTATCGCTACGCGTCCGCCACCACGCCGGGCATTGATATGCGCAACCCTGACTATTCGCAGATCCACACGGGCGATTTGGGGCTTTATACCGTGCAGAAAAACCGCCTGAGTTACCAGCAGAATGGCTATTACCTGCAGGATCTGGTGGAATTTGGCGGGCTGAACCTGCTGGCCAGCCTGCGCTATGACGATTACCGCTCTGTCACCACAGACTATCTGCAGCACGACGATAAAGCGTGGGTGGCGCAGGATCGTCTCACCAAACGTCTGGGGGCGCTTTACACCTTCGGGAATGGCCTCGCACCGTTTATCAGCTACGCCGAAGGCTTCGCCCCGGTGTCGCCGCAGGGAACGCTGACAGCGAAAGACGTTAAGCCGACGACCAGCAAGCAGGTCGAAGGTGGTCTGAAATACCTGCTGGAAGAGTACGCCACCACCTTTACCGCGTCGGTGTTCACCATTCGCCAGAAAAATGTGGTGACGAGCGACCCAGGCTTCCTGA
This sequence comes from Enterobacter oligotrophicus, assembly GCF_009176645.1. Taxonomy (NCBI): domain Bacteria; kingdom Pseudomonadati; phylum Pseudomonadota; class Gammaproteobacteria; order Enterobacterales; family Enterobacteriaceae; genus Enterobacter; species Enterobacter oligotrophicus. The sequence continues at coordinate 563,897 of NZ_AP019007.1, read as the reverse complement.
ACTACCGCCAGACCGGGGAAGTGGAATCTAAAGGTGCAGAACTGTCTGCCGTCAGCCGTCCGACGGATAATCTGACGCTGATTGCGAACTATGCTTACACGCACGCTATCAATACGGAAGATGATAAATACAAAGGGAAACGCCCTACGCAGGTGCCGGAGAATGCCTTCAACCTGTGGGGGGATTACACCTTCGACAGCACGCCGCTAAAGGGACTTATGCTGGGGGGCGGGGTGCGCTACACCGGGGCGATGGAGATTTCACCGACCAACGAAGCGGGCAAACTGGGTGGCACGACGCAATACGATCTGGCGGCATCCTACCGGATGGGCGAACTTTTGCCCTCGCTGGAAGGGCTGACGCTAAAAGCCAGTGCGCAGAATATTACCAACAAAGAGACGCTGACCTGTTACGACGAGACTCACTGCTGGATTGGGCGTGACCGGACCTATCAGTTAGGAGCAAGTTACCGTTTCTGACGACCTTTTCCCTCTCCCACCGGGAGAGGGGTAAGGTGAGGCCATCAGGCCGCAGGGGAATTACTGCGCCGCACTTTTCGCGGGCGCGACATCGTCGTTCGCCGCAGGCTGATTCTCCGGCACGCTGTCACACGGTTTCTCTTTCGGACATACCAGATCCAGCATTTTCAGCGTCACGCCATTGCTCCAGCCGAACCCATCCTGCAGGGGATATTCTCCGCCGCCTCCGCCGGTGCCCGTCGAGGAAACGTCATATTTCTCCACCAGTTTCTGTTCGCGATCATAGGTATGCTGAACGTTTTTCAGGAAGCGCCACGTTACATCCATCGCCACCTTGTTTTGCCCGTAATTCTGCAATCCTTCGGTCGCGACCCACTGCAGCGGTGCCCAGCCGTTCGGTGCATCCCACTGCTGGCCGCTGTTGATTGTGGTGGTGGAAATACCGCCCGGTTTCAGCAAGCGAGAAGCGGTAGCTGCCGCGACTTTGTCGGCACGATCCTGCGCCGCCGCTTTCACGTAAAGCGGGAAAAGCGCGGCCGCTGTCAGCTGATTACGCACCTTTTTGCTTTTAAGATCGTAATCGGCGTACCACCCCTCTTTTTCATTCCACAGGTGGCTTTCAATCGCTTTCTGACGCGCCGTCGCCAGCGCTTCATATTTGCTCGCGCTGGCGGCATCGCCATCATCCTGGCTTGCCCGCGCCAGCAGTTTTTCCATCTTAAACATCAGCGCATTCAAATCCACCGGCACAATGCTGGTGGTGCGGATTGTGCCGAGTTTCTGCGGATCGTCCATCCAGCGGGAGCTAAAATCCCAGCCTGAGGCGGCGGCAGAACGCAGATCGCGGTAGATCTCCGTGGCCGGGCGATTCGGGTTGTTTTTGGCCGTGGTCACATCATCCAGCCAGGACTCCGGGCGCGGCGTGTCGCGGTCATCCCAGTAGCGGTTGAGAACGGAGCCATCGTCCAGCTTCACCACCCGTTTGCTGGCGTCACCAGGCTGCAGTGCGTCAACCCCATCCATCCAGTAGGCATACTCTTTTTCCATCTGCGGACGGTATTTTTTCAGCGCATCGCTGTCGTGGGTGGCGAGCAGTTCCACCATTAAAGAGAAGAACGGTGGCTGAGAGCGGCTCAGGTAATAGCTGCGGTTGCCGTTAGGAATATGGCCCCAGGTATCCAGTTCATAGGCGAAGTTGTCCACCATATCGCTGATTTTGTCCCAGTGCCCGCTCTCGGCTAAGCCCAGCATGGTGAAGTAACTGTCCCAGTAATAGACCTCGCGGAAACGCCCGCCGGGCACCACGTAGGATTTCGGTAACGGCAGGAGTGAATCCCATTTGCTGGCTTTGTCGGTTGTGCGGGTGAGCACAGGCCACAGATCGTCGATATGTTCACGTAAGTTCTGACCTGCGGGGGGAACATATTTTTCGCCTTCCGTCGGCAGGGTAAAGTTCATTTCCACAAAGTGGCGCAGGTCAAAACCAGACTGGGTACGCTGCATCCGGTAATCCGCCAGAATCATCAGTGGATCGCTTTTGGGGACCGCATCCGCAAAGGTTTTTTGATCCGGGAACAGTTTCGCGCTCTGAACATCATTAAAGAGTGGGCCAAACAGAATGTCGGGTGAGGTTTTCTGGCTCGTTAGCTGATCGTCTGCATAACCCAACGTGGTAACGCCGAGTAGTGCGCCTCCCAGCGCAAGATGCAAAAGAGCAGGGCGTAGTCTACGAGGTCTTATCATCGGTTCATCTCCTGTATTCGCTGAACAGCGTGACCGCTGTTGTCAATCACCTGAAAACCTTAGACGAATATTGCCCGCTTCGCGTGTTGAACATCCCATTTTGCGCACAACCAGACGATTTACCGCTGCGGTCGCAGCGCAGGGGTGGCAGGAGAATATTTTTGAAGGGAATAAATCCTCAGGAATAATTGATATTAAATATTATATTAAAGATTCTTTTTAATATTGGTTGTGGTTATGGGTTGAAGCCGTATTTAATAATGTGAGTCACGTTCTGTTTTAAAACGAAAATAGGTGGAAAGTTTCTGCGAGAGTCACACAAAGTAAAAAACATAACACCCATACCAAAAAACATAATAGCGTCTTTGTCGGCATTTATACGAAATTGCGGAACTCATCTTTTTGGGTGTTCACTTTTGTTATCAGGATGGATTCTATGAAACTAAATAAAATAGCTGTCGTTATGGGGGCGCTCTATTCGGGGGCTCTGTTTGCTGCACAAACGCCGTTGAGCGTGGAAGAAAAACTGGCGCAACTGGAAGCGCAAATCCAGGAATTAAAACAACAGCAGGTGGCCAGCCAGCCAGCGACAACCGTTGCAGTACAGTCGGCGGAGCCCGTAAACGCAGACGCGCCACCGAAGCTCACGTTGTCTGGTTTCGGTGATATTAAATTCTACGGCGATGTGGAATTTAATATGGACGCAGCAAGTAAAACTGGCAGTCTGACCTCTGTTAAGCAAAGCGCTAATAATGACTGGGCTCCCGGAGATAAAGAGCGCTGGGATATTAACGGACGTATTTTGCTCGGCTTTGATGGCTATCGAAAAATGGATAACGGTAATTTTGCTGGCTTCTCTGTTCAGCCGCTGGGAGATCTCGTCGGACAAATGTATCTTGATGATGCAGTATTCTTCTTTGGCACAGAAAACGACTGGGAAGTGAAAGTCGGACGCTTCGAAGCCTACGATATGTTTCCGCTTAATCAGGATACCTTTGTTGAATATTCCGGTAATACCGCAGACGATCTCTATAGCGACGGCTACGGTTATATCTATATGCTGAAAGAGGGACGTGGCCGTACCGACAGTGGCGGTAACTTCCTGATGAGCAAAACGCTGGATAACTGGTATTTCGAGCTGAATACGTTGTTTAAGGATGGAAGCGATCTGTTTGTCGATCAGCGTTATCACGGTGCAGAACTTGAAAACGACAAAAATGTGGCATACGTGCGCCCGGTCATTTCGTGGCAGGACGGGCCGTTTTCAACCGCCGTGGCGATGGAGACCAACCTGGTCAACAACGCTTACGGATATCGGGATGATGCGGGGCGTTGGGTCGATCAGTCTGACCGCACGGGCTACGGTTTTACCCTCACCTGGGACGGGCTCAAAACTGATCCGGAAGATGGTGTCGTCGTGAATGTCAACACGGCTTATCTGGATGCGGCTGACGAGACAGACCTGACCACCGGGATTAACGGCCTGTGGCACAACTTTGAGCTGGGTTATATCTATGCTCACAACGAAATCGATGAATTTAACGCCTCCACGTTTGATGCGGATTGCGATAACGACTGCTGGATCACCGATCCCGGCGAATATGACATTCATACCATCCATACGTCATACCTGATCCCAAACGTGATGAAGATGAAAAACTTCAACATCTATCTGGGGGCGTATGCGTCCTGGGTGAACGCGTCGCCTAAAGAAGGTAACGATAAAAACGACGATCGCTATGGCGGCCGCGTGCGCTTCAAATATTACTTCTGATGGACCTGCCGGTCAGACCTCTTCCGGGGCCTGGCTGGCTTCCCGCAATGTTCCCGGCGCATGGCCGACGATGCGCTTAAACGCCCGGCTAAACGCCGCCAGCGACCCGTATCCCAGACGCAGCGCGACGGTTTCGACAGGCTGATGCTCATGGCGTATGTACTGGATCGCCAGCCGCATCCTTAACTCGGCGAGGTATTTTGCCGGCGTGGTGCCCGTAGCCGAGAGAAAACGTTCAGCAAATACGGAGCGCGATGTGCCCGCCTCTTTCGCCAGATCTGCCACGCTCCAGTTTACGCCAGGTTGCTGATGCATGGCATAAATCGCCCGGCTCAGACGGGGATCGCGTAGCACCTGTACCCAACCCGTGGCTTTGCCGCACCCGGCTTCTACCCAGCCGCGCACAATCAGCGCGGCGACCACATCCGCCAGACGTGCCAGTATTCCGGCAAACCCGACCTGACGCGTCATCGACTCACGCTCCATGGCCGCCAGCAGTGGGTGGATCTCCGGCCAGGTGGACATTAACCGGCTTACCATCATCACTTCCGGCATCGCCTTAATCAGCGGCTGCATCCCGCCAAGCTCAAAATCCATGCATCCGCTGAAGATAACGGTCTTCTCACTCTCCGGGCAGGGTTCGCAGCGAATGGCGCAGACCGAGTTACATATTGGCTCGCTTGGAAAGGCATTCACCGGCGTCACGTTCGCATGTTCGTCAGAGAGGAGGGCATGGGCGTTGCCGTTTGGGATGAATAAGGCATCGCCGCCATTCAACCCGAACGTCGCGCCGCTCTCCATGCGCAGCAGTGCCGTACCGTGGCTCACGAAGTGAAACTGTGCCTTCCCAGGCGCTTGCTGAAATGCCACGCCAAACGGTGAGCTGGCTTCGATCCGCCGGTATTTCACGCCCGACAGGCGCATACCCCGTAAAAGCTCGCTGATTAAATCGGGTGACTGGACGCTCATCGGCACAACTCCGGACGAATAATCAATAAGTGGAGATTATATGTCATAGATCGTCCATTAGGAACACTCTATGCTTTTGCGACATTAGTCACATTTTTATAACGGGAGTACAACAGATGAACACATGTGTCGCAGCGAGAGAGGCCGCTACGCCCGCAAAACCCGCCTGGCGAGCCGTCTATTCTCTGGGGCTGGGGGTGTTTGGCTTGATTACGGCGGAGTTCCTGCCAGCCAGTTTATTAACGCCGATGGCGGCAAGCCTGGGCGTGACGGAAGGCATGGCCGGACAAGCCGTGACCGCCACCGCCCTGGTGGCGCTGGTCACCGGATTGCTTATCACGTCAGCCACCAAAAGCATCGACCGTCGTTGGGTACTGATGTTCTTCTCTGTTTTACAGATTATCTCCAGCCTGCTGGTTGCTTTCGCGCCCACGCTGCATGTGCTGTTGATGGGACGTCTGCTGCTCGGTATCGCGATTGGGGGATTCTGGGCGATGTCCACCGCCACGGCAATGCGTCTGGTGCCTGCCGATAAAGTGCCCAAAGCGCTGGCGGTGATCTTCTCCAGCGTGTCGATTGCAACGGTAGTGGCTGCGCCGTTGGGGAGTTATCTGGGTAGCCTGATTGGCTGGCGTAACGTCTTTATCCTTTGTATTTTGCCTAGCATGCTGGCGCTGTTGTGGCAGCTGTGGGTGCTCCCGTCAATGAAACCGGAAAGTAGCGGCAGTCTGGGAACGTTATTCCGCGTGCTGCGACGTCCGGGAATGATCGGCGGGATGCTGGCGACGATTCTGATCTTCAGCGGTCATTTCGCCTTCTTCACCTACCTGCGTCCGTTCCTGGAAACCGTCGGGCAGGCGAGTGTGGAAAGCATCTCGCTGATCCTGCTGGGCTTCGGGCTCGCCAACTTTGTCGGCACGTCTCTCGCCGGACATCTGCTGGCACGCAACTTACGTCTGACGCTGGCGCTGGTGCCTTTTGTGATGGGTGTACTGGCGCTGACCATGGTGGCGTTTGGTCATCTGGCGATGCTGGACGGGTTACTGGTCGCGCTGTGGGGCTTTGCCTTTGGCCTGGTGCCGGTGGGCTGGTCAACCTGGCTTGCAACCACGGTTCCGGATGAAGCAGAAAGTGCCGGAGGGCTGCTGGTGGCGTCCATCCAGCTGGCGATAAGCGCGGGTGCGGCAGGGGGCGGTGCGGTGTTCGATCTCAACGGTGCCAGCGGGGTATTCATGGGGAGCGGCTTGTTGCTGGTGACCGCAATGGTGATCGTGTTTATGGGCGTCAGAGTTAAGGCGGAGTAGCCCTGTTCCCTCTCCCGGAGGAGAGGGAATGAGGTGAGCTTACAACCCTTTCTTATCCATCCACACGGCCAGGTCCACCAGTCGGTTCGAGAAGCCCCACTCGTTGTCATACCACGCCAGGATCTTGACCATGTTGCCGCCAATGACCAGCGTTGAGAGCCCGTCGATAATGGACGATCGCGGGTCGCCCTGGTAATCGCTGGAGACCAGCGGCTCATCGCTGTAACCCAGAATCCCCTTCAGTGCTCCGCTGGTGGCGGCTTTGCGGAACGCGTCATTCACCTCGTCGGCGGTGACATCACGGCTTAGCGTTACCGTTAAATCGACAATCGACACTACCGGAACAGGAACGCGCAGAGAATACCCGGTCAGACGCCCATCCAGCTCAGGGATCACTTTGCCCAGCGCTTTAGCCGCCCCGCTGGAGTAAGGGACAATCGACAGCGCTGCAGCTCGCGCACCACGCAGATCTTTCTCCGGCTGATCGTGCAGCGCCTGGCTGTTGGTATAGGCGTGGGTGGTATTCATTAACCCATGCTCAATACCGAACGCCTGATGCAACACCTGAGCCGCCGGAGCGAGTCCGTTCGTGGTGCAACTGCCGTTACTCACCACAACGTGCTGAGCGGGATCGTACAGCGTGTGGTTGACACCCATCACGATCGTCAGATCGTCGTTCTTGCCTGGTGCGGAGATGATGACGCGTTTCGCCCCGCCGTGCGTAATATGCACCGCGGCTTTGTCACGTTCGGTGAAGAAACCTGTCGCTTCAATCACCACGTCAACGCCGACATCACGCCAGGGGATATTTGCCGGGTCGCGTTCGCTAAACACCGTGATCCGCTGACCATCCACCTGCAGAGCGCCGTCTGCCGCTTCAACAGGAACTGGCAGCGTACCGAGCAGGGAATCATATTTCAGCAGATGAGCAAGCGTTTTGCTGTCTGTCAGATCGTTGATAGCGGCAATCTGAATTTCCGGATTACCCAGCGCTGCACGCAGAACATTACGCCCGATACGGCCGAAACCGTTAATACCGACCTTAACCATGATGGACTCCTTATCAGTGTTGTCTGGCGTTACTGTAGGCGTCAGGCTAAGTGGCGTAAACGACAAAAAAGGATCACATTACGCCATTTTGCGGCAGTGGAAGCGCTGGCGGTATTCACCCGGCGTGAGATGAAGTTGTTTCTCGAAAACGCGGCGCAGATTGATGCTGCTGCCAAAACCACTTTTCTCCGCAATGTTCTCAAGCGTCTCCGCTGTTTGCTCAAGCAGCTGGCGAGCGGCGGCAAGGCGTGCTTCGGTCACATAACGCGCCGGAGAGACGCCCGTATCGCGAGTAAACACGCGGGTGAAATTGCGTGGACTCATGGCGACTCTTTCCGCCAGATTTTCCACACACAAATCGGCGGTGAGGTTTTGCAGTATCCAGGTCTGTAGCTCGCTAATCGGGCCGGTGGAGCCGGAATGCTGCAGGTTATAACGGCTGAACTGCAATTGTCCGCCAGGGCGGCGCAGATACATCACCATATCCTGGGCGACATCGCGGGCGAGGGAAAAACCGTAATCGTCCTCAACCAGCGCCAGCGTGAGATCGAACCCGGAGCTGACGCCTCCTGAGGTCCAGACTGGGCCATCCTGGATATAGAGCGGGCCGCCTTCAACCGTGATTGCCGGGTACAGCGTTTGCATGGTTTCCAGCAACCGCCAGTGCGTCGTCGCGCGCCGTCCATCAAGCAAACCGGTTTGTGCCAGCAGCATCGCACCGCCACAAATGGAGGCAATCCGACGCGCATGCGGAGCAGCAAGATGCAGCCAGTCCACCACGGCGGTGCTCTCCTGCTCGTTCATGCCACGCCCGGTAATGATGATGGTGTCCAGCGGCTCGCGCGGGTCCAGCTCCGGCAGGCGGTAGTCTGCCAGCAGGTTTAACCCGGACTGGCCGTGGATCACCTGGTGAGGCTGGGTGGTCGCAATGATAATGCGATAGCAGGGATGGGCCGTGCCTTCCGGGTGCAGCCGGTTGGCCTGCATCAGAATGTCGGCGATACCGGCGGCTTCAAACAGCATGCCGCCGTCAGGAACGATAATCAGGATCTTCTTCATGTCCTGAAAAGTACCTTTAACACAGAATAAGTCAAGCCGGAGTTGCGGGGGCTGTATCACTTTTGGCAAAGCAAAGCGATTTAAGTTGTTTGTTATTTCAGACGTTATCCGGGATCGTCATGCTCAATAGTTACTGACGGAAACGGCGTCTGACGGAATGGGTAAACGACACTCCCTCTATTTGCATGAACAACAACGCAATGAGATTCATCATCTCGCCGCGGGTTTTCTGTGGCGAAGTGAACTACCAACCTGGCTCTTAATCATCACTCTTTACGGCGGCTGGTTTTCCACGCTGGCGTACTGGCAAACGCTGGGGTTGCTGCCCGCCACGCTGCTGCTTGTCTGGTTTACCGCCTGGTATATGTCACTTCAGCATGAGTTAATTCATGGTCATCCCACGCGTTTCCCGCGGATTAACCAGCTTTTCGGCACGCTGCCGTTGGCTGTCTGGTATCCGTATGGTCTGTACCGGGATTCCCACCTGGCCCATCACCGTAACGATCACCTGACTGTTCCGGTGGATGATCCGGAGTCATACTATTTTACCGAAGAGAGCTGGGCGCGGTTTTCGCCGTGGCAGCAAAGGCTCATCCACGCGCGGAATACCTTTATCGGACGCGTGCTGCTGGCACCGCTGCTGGATATTGTTCAGACACTCAACAGCGCGGTGGTGGCGTTTCGGCAGCGTCACCTTCGGGCGATAGTGATGTGGCTGGTGCATGTTGCGCTGCTGGTTGTGCTTTTCGCCTGGATGGATCACATCGGTTTCTCACCTCTCTGGTTTGTGCTGGCGGTGAGCTACCCTGCGCTGGCGCTGACTAAGGTGCGCTCCTTCCTTGAACATCGCGCGGCGGACGATCCTTTGGCGCGGTCGGTGATTAACGAGGCCGGACTGTTCTGGCAGGTGCTGTTTTTAAATCTCAACTATCATTCAGTGCACCACGATCTCCCTGGTGTACCCTGGTACGGGTTGAAGAGTATCTATCTGCGAAATCGCGACGATTATCAACAGCGAAACCACGGTTTTCTGGTGAAAGGATACGGCGAATGGCTTCGCCAGTTCTGGGGCAAGGCGGTGGACATTACCGTTCATCCGGGAATTAAAAAGGATTAGGGGAATGAGTAACCTGCTGGCGTTCCCGATGTATGCTGTGGATCGCGCAAATACCGACGCGTTATGGCGGGTAGTTCAAACGCTGCTGGCCGCGCGCGGCGTGGCGGTGGGCGATGCTGCGCCAGGTGCACCGGACGTGGAATTGCTGGAACACTGGCGAGATCCCCGGCTTATTTTGAGCCAGACCTGCGGCTATCCGCTGGTCACACAGTTGCCAGACGTGCAGGTTGTCGGCTGTTTTCACTACTCTGCACCGGGCTGCGAAGGGGAGCAGTACCGCAGTTTTCTGGTGGTGCGTGAGGAAGATAAACATCATCAGCTTGCCGATTTTCGCGGGCGGCGTGCGGTATGTAACTCGCTCGATTCCCAGTCAGGCTATAACGCCCTGCTGAAAAAGGTGGCACCGCTCGCAGTTAACGGACGATTTTTCTCGCAGATGAACGTTAGCGGCAGCCATCGCCAATCATTGAGGGCTGTAAGGCGCGGGGAAGGGGACATCGCGGCTATCGACTGCGTAACGTATACGCTGCTGCAACGCCATGAACCACAATTATCTGAAGGACTGGCAGTGATTGATTGTACTCCACTGACGCCGGGTTTGCCGTTAATCACCTCCCGTGCGACATCAGCCGACACCCTGCATGCCCTTCGGGATGCGCTGAATGCGCTGGTAAAAGCACCGGAATACAGAGGCGTTTGCGATGCCGTGTTGATTAAGGGATTTAGTGAGATGACGCGTCAGCCGTATGCCCGGCTTCTCGCTCCGTATTAACGTTATTATCTAACCGCGTCCGGCGAGAAATAAAAAATCCACGCAACGGCGTGGATTTTGTAAGCAGGATGGAGAGGATTAAACGTTGAACAGGAAGTTCATCACGTCGCCATCTTTAACGATGTAATCTTTACCTTCTGCACGCATTTTACCGGCTTCTTTCGCACCCTGTTCACCCTTATAGGTGATGAAGTCTTCAAACGCGATGGTCTGAGCACGGATAAAGCCTTTCTCGAAATCGGTGTGGATTTTACCCGCTGCCTGCGGCGCAGTCGCGCCAACCGGGATGGTCCATGCACGGACTTCTTTTACGCCAGCGGTAAAGTAGGTCTGCAGGTTCAGCAGTTCGTAGCCTGCGCGGATCACACGGTTCAGGCCAGGCTCTTCCAGACCCAGCTCCGCCATGAACTCTTCACGGTCGGCGTCGTCCAGTTCAGCAATGTCAGATTCAACGGCGGCACAGACGGCAACCACGACAGAACCTTCAGCAGCGGCGATTTCGCGCACTTTGTCCAGATACGGGTTGTTTTCAAAACCGTCTTCGTTGACGTTCGCGATGTACATAGTTGGCTTCAGAGTGAGGAAGCTCAGGTATTTGATCGCAGCTTTATCTTCTTCGGTCAGGTTTTTCAGCGCGCGCAGCATGCCCGCGTTTTCCAGCTGTGGCAGGCACTTCTCCAGCGCGGCCAGTTCAGCTTTTGCGTCTTTATCGCCGCCTTTCGCTTTCTTCTGCACACGGTGGATAGCGCGTTCGCAGGTATCGAGGTCAGAGAGCGCCAGTTCGGTGTTGATAACATCGATGTCGTCTGCCGGGTCCACTTTGTTATTCACGTGGATGATGTTGTCATTCTCGAAGCAGCGCACAACGTGACCGATCGCTTCGGTTTCACGAATGTTGGTCAGGAACTGGTTGCCCAGACCTTCACCTTTGGAAGCCCCTTTAACCAGGCCCGCGATGTCCACGAACTCCATGGTGGTTGGCAGAATGCGCTGTGGCTTAACGATTTCCGCAAGCTGGTCCAGACGCGGATCGGGCATTGGCACAACGCCAGTGTTTGGCTCGATGGTACAGAACGGGAAGTTCGCCGCTTCGATACCCGCTTTGGTAAGCGCGTTAAACAGGGTGGATTTGCCCACGTTTGGCAGACCGACGATACCGCATTTGAATCCCATTTCTAAATCACCTTAATATCTTGATAATCAATCCGTTAGAGATAACCGATTGAAGAAAAGTAAATAACTACGCCTATTATACACGTAACCTGCAGGGTGCGCGGCAAAAAAGCCGTATTGCCCTGATTATTGCGCTTTAAAGGCATGTAAGCGATTTGTCGCCTTTGTTAAGCCCTCTTTGAGCCAGATTTCAGTGCAGCGCGCCGCTTCGTCTACCGCTTCATCAATTAATTTTTGCTCAGAAACCGGAGGCTTACCCAGAACAAAACCCACAACTTTGTTTTTATCGCCCGGATGACCGATTCCCACGCGCAAACGGTGAAAATTCGGGTTATTCCCCAGTTTGCTGATAATGTCTTTCAGGCCATTATGACCGCCATGACCGCCGCCGAGTTTAAATTTTGCCACACCAGGGGGCAGGTCAAGCTCGTCATGAGCAACCAGAATTTCATCCGGATTGATGCGATAAAACGTTGCCATTGCCGCCACGGCTTTGCCGCTCAGGTTCATAAAGGTGGTGGGCACCAGCAGCCGTACATCTGCACCGGCAAGGTTGATGCGTGAGGTATACCCGAAGAATTTCGGTTCTTCACGCAGCGGGGCTCGTAACCGTTCGGCCAGCAGATCGACATACCAGGCACCGGCATTATGGCGGGTCGCTGCATATTCTGCGCCTGGGTTGGCGAGGCCGACAATCAGTTTAATCGTCACGATTCAATTCCTAATGGGTTCCAGATCTGGCGCGTAGTTTACTGTCTGGCGAGCCGCTTGACAAAGTTATGGGGCAGTCAGGCGGAAATGTGAATAATTACTGGTCTGAACCATTAGAATTTCAAGCTGTTCAGGCGCTTATTTGTAAACTTTTGTCCGGACGTCGTCTGTAATTGTGATCATTCACGCAACTCATATAAGCGGTGTTGTCTATACTTTACACACAAGGATTAGGGGATTATCCCTTACAACCCAGGTTCCGGAGGTGACATATGAAACGCAAAAACGCTTCGATACTCGGTAACGTACTGATGGGGTTGGGACTCCTGGTGATGGTCGTCGGTGTGGGTTATTCTATTTTAAACCAGTTACCGCAGCTTGACCTTCCACAATACTTCGCGCATGGCGCGGTGCTGAGCATCTTTATTGGTGCAGTGTTGTGGCTGGCAGGGGCGCGTGTGAGCGGCCACGAACAGGTGAGTGACAGATACTGGTGGGTGCGCCATTACGACAAACGTTGCCGCCGTGACCAGCATAAGCACAGTTAGTGCGTTGCAATAAAGAACATAAAAAACGACTCTTTTCAGAGTCGTTTTTTTTGCGGTTGCAGATTACAGATCCTTTAGCGCGGCTTCGCGATCGGGATAAAAAGCCAGGCGACCGGGGATTGGCTGTACGCCAGCGCGTGCCATGGTGCGCAGCGGCTGGAATTCCAGGTTACTGACCCGCAGCTCGCAACCCTCCGGCAGACGCTTAACGAAGCGCTGGAAGGCATCCAGGCCACCGGCATCCAGCACCGGCACGGCATCCCATTTCAGCACAACAATGCGTTTGCCCGCAATGCGGGACTCCAGATCGCTAAACAGACCTTCGGCAGCGGCAAAGAACAGCGGGCCGATCACGCGTAGCACCAGCACATCGTCAGGCACCTCAACGTTAACCGGTGAGAGGCGTGTCATCTGCGCAATGCGGCGCATAAACAGCAACGAGGCCAGCACGATGCCCACGCTGATAGCGATAACCATATCGAACAGCACGGTCAGGGACATACAGATCAGCATGACGATGATGTCGTCTTTTGGCGCACGGCGCAGCAGATTTACCACCTTATGCGCTTCACTCATGTTCCACGCCACCATCAGCAGCAGAGCCGCCATAGCCGAAAGTGGCAGCCATGAAAGCAGCGGCGCGAGGATCAGCAGGGCGAGGATCACCAGCACGGAGTGAATAACCGCCGAAACCGGTGAGGTGGCCCCTGCGCGCACGTTGGCCGCAGAGCGGGCAATGGCGGCCGTTGCCGTGATACCGCCAAAGAATGGCGCGATGATATTCCCTAACCCCTGACCAACCAGCTCGCTGTTGGCTTTATGTTTGGTGCCGGTCATACCGTCCAGTACCACGGCGCACAGCAGGGATTCAATCGCCCCCAGCATCGCCATTGAGAAGGCGGCGGGCAGCAGCGCCTGCAGCGAATCCCAGCTCAGCGTGAAGCTGGAGCCAGGCATATCCCACGGCAGAACCAGTTGCGGTAATAGCTGTGGAATACCACTACCCTGAGAACCATCCGCCAGAACATAGTGGAACTGTGAGCCGATAGTGGCGACGTTTCCACCGAATAAATTAACGATGGCCATCACCGCACAGCCCAGCAGCAGCGCAGGCAAATGCCCCGGCAGACGAATGCCCAAACGAGGCCAGGCAATCAGCGTCCCCAGGGTGACAATCCCAATCGCGGCATCACCCACGTTGAGGGTCGGTAGCGCCATCAGCAGCGCTCCGACTTTTTGCAGGTAATGTTCAGGCACGTGCGTCAGCTGCAAGCCAAGAAAATCTTTGATCTGCATTGTTCCGATGGTAATGCCAATCCCGGATGTGAACCCCAGCGTCACGGAAAGGGGAATGTACTCAATTAACCGACCAAAGCGGGCCAGGCCAAACAGGATCAGAAAGACGCCGGACATCAAGGTGGCGACCAGCAGGCCAGCCAGGCCAAACTGCTGAGAAACCGGGTAAAGGATCACCACAAAAGCAGCGGTCGGCCCGGAAACACTGAAGCGTGAGCCGCCCGTCAGCGCAATCACAATCCCGGCGACAGCCGAGGTGTAAAGGCCGTACTGCGGTGCCACGCCGCTACCAATCGCCAGCGCCATCGCCAGCGGTATGGCGATAATACCGACGGTGATCCCGGCGATGACGTCACGTATAAAACGTGACGAGGTATATTTCTCTTTCCAGCAAGCGTCGATGAGGGCGCGAAAGGGCAGAACATGTGAGGAAGTTACGTTTTTCACAATTATCTTTCATCCGTGTGCGCATCATCTGTCATGTGAATGGCAGGTGAAGGAGGCATTAATCATACAAATACATATCAGAGACAAAAAAACCCGCCGCAGCGGGTTTTTCGGCCATGTTCGCTTAGTGTTCGAACATTGCTGAGATCGATTCTTCGTTGCTGATACGACGAATCGCTTCGGCCAACATTCCGGACAAGGTCAAAGTACGCACGTTTGGCAGCGCTTTGATTTCATCACTCAATGGAATGGTATCGCAAACCACAACTTCGTCGATAACGGAGTTACGGAGATTATTCACCGCATTACCGGAGAAGATCGGGTGAGTCGCGTAAGCGAACACGCGCTTGGCACCACGCTCTTTCAGGGCTTCAGCTGCTTTACACAGCGTACCGCCGGTATCGATCATGTCATCAACCAGCACACAGTCGCGGCCAGCAACGTCACCGATGATATGCATCACCTGAGACACGTTAGCACGCGGACGGCGTTTGTCGATGATTGCCATGTCGGTATCGTTCAGCAGTTTTGCGATAGCACGTGCACGGACCACACCACCGATGTCCGGAGAAACCACGATTGGGTTGTCCAGATTCAGCTGCAGCATGTCTTCCAGCAGGATTGGGCTGCCGAATACGTTATCAACCGGAACATCGAAGAAGCCCTGGATCTGCTCGGCGTGCAGGTCAACGGTCAGAACGCGGTCAACGCCTACGCTTGACAGGAAGTCAGCGACAACTTTGGCCGTGATGGGCACACGCGCGGAACGGACGCGACGGTCCTGGCGGGCATAGCCAAAGTAAGGGATTACAGCAGTGATACGGCCTGCGGAAGCACGACGCAGGGCGTCGACCATAACAACCAGTTCCATCAGGTTGTCGTTCGTTGGAGCACAGGTGGACTGGATGATGAAAATATCACCACCGCGTACATTTTCGTTAATTTGTACGCTGACTTCGCCGTCGCTAAAGCGACCTACGGCGGCGTCGCCGAGGGAAGTGTACAGGCGGTTGGCAATACGTTGTGCTAGTTCCGGGGTGGCGTTACCAGCAAAAAGCTTCATATCAGGCACGAGAAGAACCTCAGGCATGCGTCCAGTGGTGGATAGCATTCGCCGCTAACTGCGGGGCCTAAGCGAAATGCTATCCAGGCGGTGTATTAAAGAGCGCGATGCAACGTCTGGAACAGGGTGACGTTGTCACCGAAACTCAGTCTGCGCCAGAATGGCGTGCTGTAGGGGGGAGGTGTTCATCCCGCGTGCTACAAAACCATGCAGCCAAACCGGCGCTTGCTCAAGCACCTGACGAGCGGCGGACTCGGTGTCAAATTCAGCAAAGACACAGGCCCCTGTGCCAGTCAGGCGCGACGGCGCGTATTCTAACAGCCAGGAAAGCACCGCATCAACCTCGCGAAAACGTTTTCTTGCGATAACCTCGCAATCGTTGCTGAATTCACAATTTAATAACGTTTCTATTGACCGCACCGGGGTATTTCTTGGCAGGTCAGGATCTTTGAAAATAACAGGGGTCGGAATGCTCACGCCAGGGTGGGCAACCAGATACCATTTTTCCGCTGGCTCCACGGGCGAAAGTATCTCACCAACGCCTTCAGCAAACGCCGCATGACCGCGCACAAACACCGGCACATCCGCACCCAGCGTCAACCCTAAGGCTGCCAGCTCGTCTTTCGATAACCCACAGCCCCAAAGGTGATTCAGCGCAACCAGTACGGTAGCCGCATTAGAAGAGCCACCGCCCAGACCGCCGCCCATCGGCAAACGCTTTTCAACGTGGATATCTGCGCCGCTGCCCGCAGGCAGCCGATCGGTATTCGCCGCCGCCTTCATCAGCAGGCGTGCGGCACGCACGATCAGGTTATCTTCATGCTCTACGCCGTCAACCGGCGTCAGCAGACGAATCTGCCCGTCCTGACGTAGCTCAATAGAGATTGTGTCGCCGTAGTCAAGAAACTGAAACAGCGTCTGCAGGGTGTGATACCCGTCAGCACGCTGCCCGGTGATGTATAAAAACAGGTTCAGCTTTGCAGGTGAGGGCCAGTGGGTCATCATTTAACGATCCAGTTGTCCATTTTCAGCTTGATGCGCTGGCTGCCCTGCGTCAGTTCCATATTGGATGGCAGCGACGGTTTCGTGTTGCTGTCATAGGCACTGTAAACCACTTTCCAGCTTTTGCCGTTCTGGGTGTAATTCACCTGGCTCAGACGGTACTGGTCATCGAGGGTGTAATCGGTCGCGTCACCCGGCAGGCCGAGTATCCACTGGCGCAGGCTGTTCAGCGGGATAGGCATGCCGGTCAGCTTGCTGATCATTTCTTCCGCATCGGTGGCGGTGTAATGCTGCCCTTTGTTGTCGGTGATCTGCGCTTCACCCGGTCTGGCGATGAGTTCCAGCTCGGTACTGCCCAGCGGGTTGAGCAACAGCAGACGGTAACGGTCCTGCCCCGTTTGCTGCCAGAAGAAGCGGGCGTACACTTTTTGCTCGTCAGACAGGTAAGCAAAGGCACCGCGGGTCTGGTACTGACTTAAATTGCGCACGTCCTGCTGGTGCTGACGCCACTGCGGCGAGTCAGGGCTTTTGCCTGGTCCTTTGGGCGGGGTGATGGAACACGCGGTCAGAACCAGCGCCGCCAGAGGCAGCAGGCGAATCAGTCGGGTCATAATGATGACAAATCCTTGAGATACGTTGCAGTTATAACTGTTAATGCTAGCGTCACAGGGTGCTACCGTCTACGTTCAAATTATCTCAAAGCGTTGTGTAAGCTATTACTCCGAAAGGGGGCAGTCTCTTTTATTGATCTCGCGCATCCTGTATGATGCGACCTGCTAACCTTATTAACGCTGGTACTACTCCCGCTCAACATGACCCTATTAGCACTCGGTATTAACCACAAAACAGCCCCGGTTTCGTTGCGAGAACGCGTTACGTTTTCGCCGGATACGCTCGACCTGGCGCTGGACAGCCTGCTTGCACAACCGATGGTGCAGGGCGGCGTGGTGCTCTCGACGTGCAACCGTACCGAGCTGTACTTAAGCGTGGAAGAGCAGGACAACCTGCACGAAGCGTTAATTCGCTGGTTATGTGACTACCACAACCTCGACGAAGAAGAGCTGCGTAATAGTCTGTACTGGCATCATGACAACGATGCGGTCAGCCACCTGATGCGCGTGGCCAGCGGTCTGGATTCGCTGGTGCTCGGCGAGCCACAAATTCTCGGTCAGGTCAAAAAAGCCTTTGCGGATTCGCAAAAAGGGCATCTTAAAGCCAGCGAGCTGGAACGTATGTTCCAGAAATCCTTCTCCGTCGCAAAGCGTGTGCGAACCGAAACCGACATTGGTGCCAGTGCGGTTTCTGTTGCTTTCGCAGCCTGTACTCTGGCGCGTCAAATTTTTGAGTCGCTGTCGACTGTCACGGTGTTACTTGTGGGTGCCGGTGAAACCATCGAACTTGTGGCCCGCCATCTGCGCGAACATAAAGTGAAAAAGATGATTATCGCGAACCGTACCCGCGAACGTGCGCAGGTGCTGGCGGACGAAGTGGGCGCAGAAGTCATTGCGCTGAGCGACATTGATGAACGCCTGAAAGAGGCGGACATTATTATCAGTTCTACCGCCAGCCCGCTGCCGATTATCGGTAAAGGGATGGTGGAGCGTGCGCTGAAATCCCGCCGTAATCAGCCGATGCTGCTGGTGGATATCGCGGTTCCGCGCGATGTCGAGCCGGAAGTCGGCAAACTGGCAAACGCCTATCTTTACAGCGTGGATGACCTGCAAAGCATCATTTCGCACAACCTTGCGCAGCGTAAAGCGGCGGCGATGCAGGCGGAAACCATCGTCGAGCAGGAAACCAGCGAGTTTATGGCCTGGCTGCGCGCGCAAAGCGTCAGCGAGACGATCCGCGAGTATCGCGGGCAGGCAGAGCAGGTGCGTGATGACCTGACTGCCAAAGCGTTAGCGGCCCTGGAACAGGGCGGCGACGCGCAAGCTATTATGCAGGATCTGGCCTGGAAACTGACCAACCGCCTGATCCATGCCCCAACCAAATCTCTTCAGCAGGCTGCCCGAGACGGGGACGATGAACGCCTGACTATTCTGCGCAACAGCCTCGGGCTGGAATAGCGCCCTACACCCATTTTCTATTACAAGGTGCATTTACGCCTATGAAGCCTTCTATCGTCGCCAAACTGGAAGCTCTGCACGAGCGCCATGAAGAAGTACAGGCGCTGCTCGGTGATGCCGGGACCATTGCAGACCAGGAACGTTTTCGCGCGCTGTCGCGTGAGTACGCGCAGTTAAGTGATGTTTCTAAATGCTTTACCGACTGGCGACAGGTCCAGGAAGATATTGAAACCGCGCAGATGATGCTCGACGACCCTGAAATGCGTGAAATGGCGCAGGAAGAGTTGCAGGATGCGAAAGCGCGTTCTGAAGAGATGGAGCAGCAGCTCCAGGTGCTTTTGCTGCCAAAAGATCCTGACGACGAACGCAACGCGTTTGTGGAAGTTCGCGCCGGAACCGGCGGCGACGAAGCGGCACTGTTTGCGGGTGACCTGTTCCGCATGTACAGCCGTTACGCGGAAGCGCGTCGCTGGCGTGTGGAAATCATGAGCGCCAACGAAGGTGAGCACGGTGGTTTTAAAGAAGTTATCGCCAAGATCAGCGGCGACGGTGTTTACGGCCGCCTGAAGTTTGAATCCGGCGGCCACCGCGTGCAGCGCGTGCCTGCCACGGAATCGCAGGGACGTATTCACACCTCCGCCTGTACGGTCGCGGTCATGCCTGAGCTGCCGGACGCGGAACTGCCGGACATCAACCCCGCGGACCTGCGCATCGATACTTTCCGTTCCTCAGGGGCGGGCGGTCAGCACGTTAACACCACTGACTCCGCCATCCGTATTACCCACCTGCCAACCGGCATTGTGGTGGAGTGTCAGGACGAACGTTCGCAGCACAAGAACAAAGCCAAAGCGCTCTCCGTGCTCGGTGCGCGTATCCGCGCCGCCGAAGTGGCGAAACGCCAGCAGGCAGAAGCGTCTACGCGTCGTAACCTGCTGGGCAGCGGCGATCGCAGCGATCGTAACCGTACCTATAACTTCCCGCAGGGCCGTGTAACCGATCACCGCATCAACCTGACGCTGTACCGGCTGGACGAAGTGATGGAAGGCAAGCTCGACATGCTGATTGAGCCTGTCGTGCAGGAATACCAGGCCGACCAGCTGGCGGCCTTGTCCGAGCAGGAATAATGGATTTTCAGCACTGGTTACGCCATGCCGCAAGTGAGCTTTCTGCCAGCGAAAGCCCACGCCGCGACGCCGAGATTTTACTGGGTTTTGTGACGGGTAAAGCCCGCACGTACCTGCTGGCGTTCGGGGAAACCGGGTTGACCGCTGAACAGCAAACGAAGCTGGACGCGCTGCTTGCCCGCCGTAAAACGGGCGAGCCTGTGGCGCATCTGGTCGGGGAACGTGAGTTCTGGTCTCTGCCGCTGTACGTCTCGGCGGCAACGCTGATCCCTCGCCCCGACACCGAGTGTCTGGTGGAGCAGGCGCTGGCGCGGTTACCGGCGCAGCCATGCCACATACTCGATCTTGGTACGGGCACTGGCGCGATAGCGCTGGCGCTTGCCAGCGAGCGGCCGGACTGCACCGTGACGGCGGTGGACGTCATGCCTGATGCGGTGGCACTCGCGCAGCGTAACGTTGAACGTCTGGGGCTGAACAATGTTTCTGTCCTGCAAAGCAGCTGGTTTGCCGCCCTTAAGAACCGTACTTTTGGGATGATTGTCAGCAATCCGCCCTATATCGACGAACACGATCCGCACCTCGCGCAGGGTGATGTTCGTTTTGAACCGCTGACGGCGCTGGTTGCCGCTAACGAAGGGTTAGCCGATCTTGATCACATTGTGACAACGTCACGGCAACATTTACTTTCCGGTGGCTGGCTGTTGGTGGAACATGGCTGGACGCAAGGGGAAGCCGTTCGTGCGCTGTTTACGCAGGCAGGGTACACCGCAGTGGAAACCTGTCGCGATTACGGCGGCAATGAACGCCTGACGCTGGGGCAGTGGTCGTGAGCGTGTTTACGGTGCTGATCTCCGTTCACCTGATTTCCGTAGCCCTGACCATCGGCTTTTTTATCGTCCGTTACTGGTGGCGCTACAGCAATAATCTGCTGATTAACGCGCGTTGGGTACGCATCGCGCCGCACTGTATCGACACCGTGCTGTTCCTTTCCGGCGCGGGGTTAATGTGGAAGACCGGCTATCTGCCATTTACTGATAAAGGCGCATGGCTGACTGAAAAGCTGTTTGGCGTTATCATCTACATCGTTTTGGGTTTTATCGCGCTTGGGCGTCATCGTCCGCGCAGCCAGCAGACGGGGTTTATTGCCTTTCTGCTGGGCCTGGTGGTGCTGTACATCATCATTAAACTCGCCACCACAAGAATACCGTTACTGGGGTAAGTCATGAGGTCCTTAGCCGATTTCGAATTTAACAAAGTGCCGCTCTGCGATGGCATGATCCTGATTTCTGAGATGATTCGCGACGACTTTACGTCACAGTATGTCTACGATGAGCTGGAGAATCTGGTCAGCCTGGCGCGCGAAGAGATCAATCAGGCCCGCCCGCAGGACTGGCAATTAGAGAAGCTGGTTGAGCTTTTCTACGGCGAATGGGGTTTCTGCGACACGCGTGGCGTGTATCGTCTTTCTGATGCATTGTGGCTGGACCAGGTGTTAAAAAACCGTCAGGGCAGCGCCGTTGCGCTGGGTGCCATTTTGCTGTGGGTGGCTCATCGCCTGGATATTCCGCTAGTACCGGTCATTTTTCCAACGCAGATGATCCTGCGTGCAGAGTGGCTGGATGGGGAGATGTGGTTAATTAATCCCTTTAACGGCGATACGCTGGATGAGCATACGCTGGATGTGTGGTTGAAAGGTAACATTAGCCCGGTGGCTGAGCTTTTTAACGAAGATCTTGATGAAGCCGATAATTCAGAGGTTATTCGCAAGTTGCTGGATACGCTAAAATCCGCACTGATGGAAGAGCGGCAAATGGAGCTGGCACTGCGTGCCAGCGAGGTACTGCTCCAGTTTAACCCTGAAGATCCGTATGAAATTCGCGACCGCGGGCTTATTTATGCCCAGCTCGACTGTGAGCATGTGGCGTTACATGATTTGAACTATTTCGTTGAGCAGTGTCCGGAAGATCCCATTAGCGAAATGATTCGCGCGCAGATCAACGCGATCTCGCATAAACAAATCACATTGCATTAACTTAGTTCCGATTCACACCTGAAAAAGGCGATTATATGAAACAAAAAGTAGTTAGCATTGGCGATATCAACGTGGCAAACGACCTGCCGTTCGTGCTGTTTGGCGGTATGAACGTGCTGGAGTCCCGTGATCTCGCGATGCGTATCTGCGAACACTACGTGACCGTGACCCAGAAGCTGGGTATCCCGTATGTGTTTAAAGCCTCTTTTGACAAAGCCAACCGCTCCTCTATCAATTCTTACCGTGGTCCTGGTCTGGAAGAAGGGATGAAGATTTTCCAGGAGCTGAAACAGACCTTTGGCGTGAAAGTGATCACCGACGTGCACGAAGCCTCTCAGGCGCAGCCTGTTGCAGACGTGGTAGACGTGATCCAGCTTCCGGCGTTCCTGGCTCGCCAGACCGATCTGGTTGCTGCGATGGCGAAAACCGGTGCCGTGATCAACGTGAAAAAACCTCAGTTCGTCAGCCCTGGCCAGATGGGTAACATCGTCGATAAGTTTATCGAAGGCGGCAACGACAAGGTGATCCTGTGTGACCGTGGTTCAAACTTCGGTTACGACAACCTGGTTGTGGATATGCTGGGCTTCAGCGTAATGAAGAACGTTTCCGGCCAGTCTCCGGTGATCTTCGACGTGACCCACGCCCTTCAGTGCCGCGACCCGTTTGGCGCAGCCTCTGGCGGCCGTCGTGCGCAGGTGACCGAGCTGGCGCGCGCCGGTATGGCTACCGGCCTGGCGGGTCTGTTCATTGAAGCGCACCCGGACCCGGCCAATGCGAAATGCGATGGCCCATCTGCACTGCCGCTGGATAAGCTGGAGCCGTTCCTGAAGCAGATCAAAGCGATTGACGATCTGGTGAAGAGCTTCGACGAGCTGGATACCAGCAACTAATAAAAAACCCGCTTCGGCGGGTTTTTCTTTGCCCGGCGGCGCTGCGCTTGCGCGGGCCTACGGGTTTTGTAGGCCGGGTAAGCGCAGCGCCACCCGGCAAAAAAGGTTACGCAAAAATCGTCATCAGGTACGCGACAAACAGCGCCATATGCGCGGCACCGTTCAGTACGTTGGTGCGTCCGGTCGAGAAGGATAACTGGCACAGCAACAGGGATGCCACCATCACAACCATCTCCGGTGCGCCCAGCGCAAATTGCAGCTCATTACCGGTCATAAAGGCAATCAGCGTTACCACCGGAACGGTGAGGGAAATGGTTGCCAGAACGGAGCCAAAGAACAGGTTCATCGCGCGCTGCACCTGGTTGTTCAGCACCGCTTTCAGTGCTCCCAGCCCTTCAGGGGAGAGAATAAGCAGCGCCACCAGGAAGCCGGTGAAGGCCACGGGCGCATTCAGCTCAGTTAACAGCGTTTCCAGCGGGTTTGCGTTCATCTTGGTCACGGCGATAACCGCGATCAGATGCACAATCAGCCAGACGGTGTGCCAGGCGCTGCTGTGGGCTGACGGCTTACCGTGATGCGGGTCGTCGTCGTCGGCGTCATCTTCATGCTCGTAAACAAACAGGCTCTGGTGCGTTTTGGTCTGAATTAACAGAAACACGCCGTACATTGCGGCCGAAATCAGTGCGACCAGTAATGCTTGTGCAGTGGTGAAATTCGCACCCGGTAGCGCCATCGGGAAGACCAGCACAATAATGGCCAGCGGGAACAGGGCGATTAAATACTGTTTAATACCAAACAGATTCATATATTGGGTCGCAAATTTGCGTCCGCCCAGTAAGAGAGAAAAGCCCACCAGACCGCCCGTTACAATCATAATGATGGAATAGAGTGTATCGCGCATCAGCGTTGGCGCAGCGTCGCCGGTCGCCATGAGAGCAGATATCAGGCTCACTTCGAGAATAACAACGGAAAGGCTTAAGATTAATGAACCGTACGGCTCACCCAGGCGGTGCGCCAGCACGTCCGCATGGCGAACCACGCTAAATGCGCTGGTTAAAATCCCCACCAGCGCAAGGATATTGATACCCACCACCACTGGCAGTGACTGACTGCTTCCCCAGAAGAGCAGCACAGCCAGTGCCAGAACCGGGAAAATGAGCGACGTCTCCTTGTGGCGGGTCTTTACCGCCTCGTGTGTTGCTGTCATGTGCTTCTCCGTCAATGCAGGTGCTTGTAATTATAGATAGAATTTTGAGGCCATTAAACTAACAGATCTCTGTTGAATACCGTTTAATGTTTACTTAATTTTACCGTTAGCAGTAAATTCTTATTCTAAGTGGCATATCTTATCTTCTTTTATAAATAATCAATAAATAACAGTTAATTAACTTCTTTGGTATTTAAGAATTCTATTCATGCTGGCACCATGAAGTATCCTCGTCCACACTTATCTCTTTAGCAAAAAGAGAGGTCAGAGATGCCATATAAAACGAAACGCGAATTACCCGACAGCGTGCAGCACGTCCTTCCCGCTCATGCGCAGGAGATCTATAAAGAGGCGTTTAACAGCGCCTGGGATCAGTACAAAGATAAAGACGATCGCCGGGATGATGCCAGCCGTGAAGAGACCGCACATAAGGTGGCATGGGCTGCCGTAAAACATGAATATGAGAAAGGAGACGATGATAAATGGCACAAAAAGAAATAGCCGCTGCCTGATGCAACACCTTCATTTTGACTTTTCAGGCGGTGGAACTTCCGTTGTATTGCAACTGGCCTGTGAATTGCTTATCGTTCATTCACTGCGGGTAAAATGACCAGCATTTAATGCCGGGAAGGCGAATTACAGATGTCGCAGGGAAGCATGCAGTGGCGGAGGTGGAAAGTGTTAACGCGTGATTTCTTAATGAAGGCAGATTGTAAGACGGCATTTGGTGATATTGAGGAATCGCTTCTCTGGTCGGCTGAACAACGTGCGGCATCGCTCGCTGCGACGCTGGCCTGCCGCCCGGATGATGGACCGGTGTGGATTTTTGGCTACGGTTCGCTGATGTGGAACCCGGCCCTGGAATTTGTCGAATCGGCAACCGGTACGCTTCCTGGCTGGCATCGCGCATTTTGTTTGCGCCTGACAGCCGGGCGCGGCAGTGCGTGTCAGCCGGGTCGTATGCTTGCACTGAAAGAGGGCGGACGCACCACCGGCGTGGCTTACCGGCTCCCGGATGCCACGCTGGAAGATGAACTGACGCTGCTGTGGAAGCGCGAGATGATCACCGGCTGCTACATTCCCGGCTGGTTCAAACTGGAACTCGACGATGGCCGCACCGTCAATGCGCTGGTCTTTATTATGGACCCGCGCCATCCGCTGTATGAAGCGGACACCCGCCCGCAGGTTATTGCCCCGTTAATTGCTGCCGCCAGTGGTCCACTGGGCACGAATGCGCAATATCTCTTTTCCCTCGATCAGGAGCTAACGCGGCTCGGCATGAAGGATGATTGTCTGAATGAGCTGGTGACGAAAGTCAAAGCGCTGATGGAAGGTAACCTGCTGAATAACCCGCTGCGTCCGGGCTTTGCCTGATAAAAATGCCCGACTGTGTGACTGCAGCCGGGCGTCGCGGTTAAGCGGCAACGTAGCTCACAGAGTGTTCGAGTGACTGGCTGTGGCTGTCAATCAGCACATCCCAGGTGCCGGTGTACGGCACCGTCAGCCATGCCTTGTCATCCTGCACGGTCAGGATATCTGCCTGCGTTTGCTTTTGTGCTTTTGCACTCATCAAATGAATGCGGCAGCGCTCTGAGCAACGTACCACAACCGTATCCCCGCCAAACAGTTTCAGACTTGTTTTTACCAGTGCCATTTTTTTACCCCGTCGTCTTAAGCTACGCTCTTTGCAGCCAGCGCTGAGCGTGATGTTGTTCACAATTCACTCAGTGCATAACACCAAAGGGGAGGGTGAAGGATGCTGATTTTGATCAAAAAATGGCATAACGTTTAAACAAAAATGACAAAATTCCTGAAAGCATTCAGCTGGCGCGCGTTTTACCCCCTTTTCGCGCGCCAGAAGAAAATTAAATGCGGAAATGTCCGGCCGTTTCAGCAAGGTCGCCCGCCTGGCTCTGCAGGGCGCTGGCTGCGGCGGCGGATTGCACCACCAGTTCGGCGTTCTGCTGCACCATACGATCCAGGTGCGTCACCGCATGGTTGATCTCATGAATGCCTTTCATCTGCTCACTGGTCGCGATGGAGATCTCGCGCATGATGCCCGAAACGCTACCGATGCTGGAGCGGATCTCATTCATGCTCTCTCCGGCCAGATGTACATAACGAGAACCGGTCGCCACGCTGTCAGTAGTGGAATCGATCAGAGATTTAATCTCTTTAGCAGCCTGGGCGCTGCGGCTGGCCAGGTTACGCACTTCACCTGCCACCACGGCAAACCCGCGGCCTTGCTCTCCGGCGCGCGCCGCTTCGACGGAAGCATTCAGCGCCAGAATGTTGGTCTGGAAGGCAATGCCGTCAATCACGCTGGTGATGTCGCCAATTTTAGCCGAGGCCACTTCAATAGACTGCATGGTGCTGATGGCCTGGGATACCACTTCGCCTCCACGCGAGGCTGCGGCTGAGGCTTTACTCGCCTGATCGTTGGCTTCCGCTGCGGACTCATTCGACTGGGTGACCGAGGCGGTGATCTCTTCGACGGCACTGGCCGTTTCACGCAGGCTGGAGGCGGCCTGTTCAGTACGCCCGGACAGATCCTGGTTGCCCGCTGCAATTTCCCGTGCGGCATTTTTCACCGACGCACTCGCATCCCGTAGCTGAACCATTACCACCGAGAGCTTATCGCTGAAGGCGTTAAACGCCTGGGCAATCTGTGCCACTTCATCTTCACCGTTATCGGGCAGGCGCTGCGACAGGTCGTTGGTGCCGTTGGCAATGTTATGCATCGCGTCGCGGATATCCGATAAACGCTTCAGCAGACGGGCAATCAGGAAGTGGACAATTGCGCCGCTCAGCAGGGCCAGGATCACCAGCGACAGCGCCGAGGCTTTCAGCAGGGAGCGCATACCGGAGGTGGCATCATTGTTGTCGAGTGCCACAATCAGCATCCAGTGTGTGCCTGGCACCGCTGTTGCCACGAACGTTTTCTCAACGCCGTTAAACGTTCCGTCGACCGGGTCACCCTTTTTCAGCGCGCTAAAGTCAGTCCCCTTGAGCACGTCGGCAAATGGCTTCAGCGTCAGGGCCGGATCGTTGGCTGCAATCACGGTGCCGTCGCTGTCAATCAGCAACCCGCTGCTCGCCGGAGTGGGGTGAATACCGCGAATATTAGCGACCACGCTATCCATTGCCACGTCGCCTGCAACCACCGCTTTCAGGGTGCCATTTTCTTTGACCGGCACGGCGAAGGTCACCACCAGCTTGCCGGTTCCTGCATCAACGTAAGGAGCGGTAACAACGGGCGCGTCGGCGCTGACGACCTGCTGATACCACGGGCGAATGGTCGGGTCGTAATCCGCCGGAACACCCGCAGGATCAGAGAATTTTGCCGTTTTGCTGGCATAGCCCACATAGACGTTAGTAAACCCGCCAGCCTGAGCGAGTTGTTTAAAGGTCGGAACCGGATCATCGCTCAGCGCGACGCTCTGCGCGGAAACAATCACGGTCATTTTGCTATTTACCCAGTCCGCAATCGCCATATTATGGCTGGCACTGGTGCTGGTCAGGATATCGCGCTGCGACTGCTGGTTATCCTGGCGCGTGACCTGGAAGTTGATAACGGTATTAAGAAGAAGGGCGACGACCAGACAGCCTGTCGTCGCGGCAATGATACGAGCACGAATGGACCTGAACATAAGTGAAATACCTGCTGTGTTGTTTTCATGCCTATCGGCAATTTCGCAGGTAAACTTGATGCTGAAACCGCGTCCATAAGAAAATAATATTTTTACGGGTTTATTATTAAAAAGTTAATACTTTATCGGCGGTCAGAGTCCACTCAGCCAGCTCAACAAGGGTGCCGATTTCAACCCCCTCAATCAGCGGCAGCCCGGTGATCCCGCGCCCGTCGGTGCAGGTTTTACACAATTTAACCGGTACATTTTGCGCTGTCAGGATCTCCAGCATCTGCTGGATGTTGTACCCTTCAGCAGGTTTTTGCCCCTTCAATCCGGCTGTTACCGCATCGGACATTAAAAAAAGACGCAGTTCCAGGTCGCTTTCGCGGTCGCGCAGCGCAATCGCCAGACGCAGGCTATTAAATAGGGATTCGCTACCGTAAGCCGCACCGTTGGCGACGATCACAATCTTCTGCATATTGACTCCTGTTCTTGTAAAGGCACGGATATTGCTTATCTCAACGGGTATACCTATCCGGGAGAGTATGTATGACGTTGAAGGCTGGCAGTTCGCCCGGCGCAACCGCGTGGTTTCAACGCGCCAGGCAGATGCGCAGGGAACATCTCAGCAGGCTGGCGCAATCAGGGACGCTGGTGAACGGCATCAGCCGACTGGTGCATATGTTACAGTGCGAACGCGGGGCATCAAACGTCTGGCTGTGTTCACAAGGCAAGCTCTATGCGCCCGAATGCAAAGCCAGCAGAGCACTGGTCGATGAAAATATTACGCTTTTTCATCATTTTCTCAATGAGCACTCCCCATTGCCGGGCAGTGCGGTGTGCGAACGCATTGCCCGTGCTCTGCAGTGTCTGGAGACGCTTGACGCACTGCGTGACGGCGTCACTGAGCAAACTATTGCGGCACCTCAGGCGATGGAGCACTACAGCCGTATGCTCCGCCATTTGCTCAGTATCGTTCCGCAGCTCAATGACAGCATTGACGATCCGCAAATCGCGGGCCGCTTTGTGGCGCTCTATTGTCTGATGCAGGGAAAAGAGCTGGTGGGCCAGGAGCGCGCGCTGGGGGCAATTGGCTTTACCCTAAACTTTTTTGACGATGAAACGCGTCAGAGACTGGTTGATCGCATTGACGGGCAGCAGGCCTGTTTTGAGGTCTTTTTATCGCACAGCCATGCCGACGTGCAGGAGACATTTACCCTCTATTGCCTGCCGGATCGTGAAACCGAGCAGCTCAGACGCATGGCCTGTACCCGCCAGCCTGCGGCCGATAACGGCAATACTGCGCTGAAGTGGTTTGCGTTGCAGACCGCGCGTCTTGAACATTTGCGCACGCTGGAGGAGGGAGAGATCGCCGATCTGATGGTCGCGGTCGATGAACGAATGCGCAGCGATGATGATTGCACACCCCAGGCCAGCGAGCATGACGATCCTCTCGCCCACTTCCCGGATAAGCCGCTTCTGCCACTGGTTCGTCAGCAGGCGCGGGAAATAGAACAACTCTCCCGTCAACTGGCCTCGCTGCGCGACACGCTGGAAGAACGTAAAACCATCGATAAAGCCAAAAGCATCCTGATGACGTACCAGAACATGAGTGAAGAGCAGGCGTGGACAGCGCTGCGTAAAATGGCGATGGATAAGAACCAGCGGATGGTGGATATCGCCCGCGCGCTGCTCACCGTAAAGAACCTCTGGCAGATAATACCAAAGGAGTAGTTGCACAGTCAGTGGGCATTTTTTGCATGATTCAGGTGCGTAATCGCTGGCAGCAACCGATGAGAGGCGGAAAAACAAGGGATTAAAAACTGGCATCTACTTTGCAGTGACAAACTCACTACTTTCGACAATGTACCAACGGCGGTGCATGTGTCTTCGGGATAAAGGCGTCCAGCGGTGCTCCGGCACTGTCGGGCGCTTTTTTTTGGCTTTTTTTCAGGAGTGGTTATGGCGGATGTGTCGAGACGACGGTTTTTGCAGGCCAGCATGCTGGCGAGCGGGGCAATGCTGTTACCTGGCGTCATGCAGGCGGCGTGGGCGGCTGGCTCGGATAAGCCCGAGCAGGAGACGGTACGCGTAGGGTTTATCCCTCTGACCGACTGTGCTCCGCTCGTTATCGCGGCGCTGAAAGGGTTTGATAAAAAATACGGCATTACCCTCGTGCCCACGAAAGAGGCGAGCTGGGCGGCAGTGCGTGACAAGCTGGTCGCCGGGGAACTGGATGCCGCACATATTCTCTACGGCCTGCTTTACGGGCTGGAGCTGGGTATCGCCGGTAAGCCTCAGCAGATGGCAAACCTGATGACTCTCAACCAGAACGGCCAGGCCATTACGCTCTCCAGCGATCTGGCAGAGAAGGGCGTTCGCGATCTGGATAGCCTGACAAAAATGATTGGGCAGCAGGCACCGGGGACATACACCTTTGCACACACCTTTCCGACGGGCACGCACGCCATGTGGCTCTATTACTGGCTGGGCAGCGCGGGTATTAATCCGTTCGACGACGTTCGCACCGTGGTGGTGCCGCCACCGCAAATGGTGATGAACATGCGCATAGGCAACATGGTCGGTTTTTGCGTCGGGGAGCCGTGGAATGCGCGCGCCATTAACGACCGGATCGGGTTTACCGCCGCAACCTCTCAGTCCATCTGGGCCGATCATCCCGAAAAAATTCTCGGTACGCGCCGCGACTGGGTAGATAAAAACCCGCATACCGCCCGCGCGCTGGTGAGCGCTGTTCTGGAGGCTGCGCGCTGGATCGACGCTTCACCGCAGAACAAACGCGAAACCGCGCAGATCCTCGCACGTCGCGCGTGGCTGAACACCAAAGAGCAATACCTCACCGGGAGGATGCTCGGTGAATACGAAAACGGCCTCGGCCAGCGCTGGCAGGATGCGCATCCAATCCGCTTCTTCAACGACGGTGCCGTGAGCTATCCGTATCTTTCCGACGGCATGTGGTTCTTAACCCAGTTCCGCCGCTGGGGATTACTCAAATCTGCACCGGACTACGCGGGCATCGCACAGCGTATTAACCAGACGTCGGTCTGGCAGGATGCCGCCACAGCCGTAGGGGGGATCACCACACCGGCATCATCACTTCGCAGCAGCACACTGATGGACGGCACCGTCTGGAACGGTACCGATCCGGAAGGTTACGCCACCCGCTTCGCCATTCATCACAGAGGGGCCTGATTATGCAGCATCTGCAAAATACGAAACCACAAGAGACGTCAGAGAGCGGGGAAGTGATTGTCCTGCCTCCGTTACAGGTTCGCCGTCGCGCGCCTGCGTTTGCCCGGCGGATGAATGGCCTGTTACAGCGCATCATCCCGGCGCTCCTCGGCCTGGGCTTGCTGGTGGTGCTCTGGCAACTGGCGGCGATTAACAGCAAAGGTTTCCCGACGCCGCTCAGTACGCTGGATTCGGCGTTAACACTCTTCGCCAACCCGTTCTACCGCGACGGCCCCAACGATATGGGCATCGGCTGGAACGTGCTTGCCTCGCTGCAGCGTGTGGCGGTGGGCTTTGGTCTGGCGGCGCTGGCCGGTATTCCGCTCGGTTTTCTGATTGGCCGCTTCACCTTTTTTGCGCGCATGTTCAACCCGCTGATTGCGCTTCTGCGCCCGGTCAGCCCGCTGGCCTGGCTACCTATCGGCTTGCTGTTGTTCCAGAAAGCGGAACCCGCATCGAGCTGGACGATTTTTATCTGCTCGATCTGGCCGATGGTGATCAATACCGCCGAAGGCGTGCGCCGTATTCCGCAGGACTATCTCAATGTTGCTCGCGTGCTGCAGCTCTCTGAGTGGACCATCATGCGCCGCATTCTCTTCCCCGCCGTGCTGCCCGCCGTGTTGACCGGGGTGCGCCTCTCCATCGGTATCGCCTGGCTGGTGATCGTCGCCGCTGAAATGCTGACCGGGGGGCTGGGGATCGGCTTCTGGATCTGGAACGAGTGGAACAACCTCAACGTCGAAAACATTCTCATCGCCATCGTCATCATTGGCGTGGTCGGGTTGCTGCTGGAGCAGGGGCTGATGCTGATCGCCCGTCGCTTTAGCTGGCAGGAAAAATAAGGAGTGATGATGAAACCGTTAATTCAGGTACAGGCTGTGAGCCAGCGTTTTTCCACTGCCAGCGGCGAGTTTCTGGCGCTGCAGAACGTCTCTTTTGATATTCACGAAGGCGAAACTGTGAGCCTGATTGGTCACTCGGGCTGCGGCAAATCGACGCTGCTGAACCTGATCGCCGGGATCACGTTGCCGACCGAAGGCGGGCTGATCTGTGACAACCGTGAAATTGCCGGTCCAGGGCCCGAGCGCGCGGTGGTATTTCAGAACCACTCTTTGCTGCCGTGGCTCACCTGCTTCGACAACGTCGCGCTGGCGGTGGATCAGGTGTTTCGTCGCACCATGAGTAAAGCCGAGCGCAAGGAGTGGATAGAGCACAACCTCGATCGCGTGCAGATGGGTCACGCCCTGCATAAACGTCCGGGAGAAATATCCGGCGGCATGAAGCAACGTGTAGGTATCGCCCGCGCGCTGGCGATGAAGCCGAAAGTCTTACTGATGGATGAACCCTTTGGCGCGCTGGATGCGCTGACGCGTGCGCATCTGCAGGACTCGGTGATGCAGATCCAGCAGGCGCTGAACACCACCATCGTGCTGATCACGCATGACGTGGACGAGGCGGTGCTGCTCTCCGATCGCGTGCTGATGATGACCAACGGCCCGGCGGCCAACGTCGGGGAGATCCTGTCTGTTAACCTGCCGCGGCCGCGCAATCGGGTGCAACTGGCGGACGACAGCCGTTATCACCACCTGCGCCAGCAAATCCTCCATTTCCTCTATGAAAAGCAGCCGAAAGCGGCGTAACGAGGAGGCCACGATGCGACTGGTGATTATCGGCAATGGAATGGCGGCGACACGGCTGATTGCCTCGCTAACCGGGCGTGCGCCTGGCCGCTTTGCTATCACCGTGATTGGCGATGAGCATGAGCATGCCTACAACCGCATTCAGCTTTCTCCGGTGCTGGGCGGCGAAAAACAGGCGGCGACTATTCGCCTGCAGGAGGACGACTGGTATCAGCAGCGTGGCGTCACGGTTCTGAGAGGGGAAAAGGTGACGGCGGTGGATGTGGTGCGCGCTGAAGTCCATACCCAAAGCCTGACGCTGCCGTGGGATGAACTGGTGTTTGCCACCGGGTCGCTGCCGTTTGTGCCGCCGATCCCTGGTCACGACGCACCGCACGTCTTTACGTTTCGCACCCTGAAGGATACCCGCGCGATTCTCGAAACGCCAGGCCCGGCGGTGGTGCTGGGGGGCGGCGTGCTCGGTGTCGAGGCAGCGGCGGCGCTTGCGCGGACTTGTGACAATGTCACGCTGGTGCATCGCGGCCCGTGGTTGATGGAACAACAGCTGGATCAGCAGGCGGGGCTGCTGCTGGAAGAGGCCCTGGCGGAGCGCGGTGTGCGGTGTGAACTGGCTACCAGCATTACGGCTATCGCCGCGGATTCTGTGACGTTATCCCATGGCCGTCAGCTCGACGCCAGGCGCGTGGTGCTGGCTACTGGCGTGCAGCCCAACGTTACGCTGGCAAAAGCGAGTGGCATTGAGTGCGCCAGAGGCATTGTGGTTGACCGCTGGATGCAGACATCCGCACCACACATCAGCGCCATCGGCGAATGCTGCGAAACAGAGGGTCAGACATTTGGCCTGGTCGCCCCGTGCCTGGCACAGGCAGATATCCTCGCCGCTCGCCTGGCTGGTGATACGGCAACGCCCGTCGCGCTAACCGGGAACGGGATGCGCCTCAAGGTGACGGGCGTGGAGTTGTTCTGCGCCGGACGCGCAACGGCACAGGCGGATGATGTGGTCTGGCAATCGTGGGACCCGCTGACGCGCCATTACCGCCGCTTGGTGATCAATCACGGCACCCTTGCAGGCGTGCTGCTGGTGGGGGATTGCCGCAGCGCAACGACCTTCACCGATTTACTGGCAACGCCGGTTCCCGCGCACGTGGACTGGCTGTTCGATCGTTTCACTACGCAACCGCAGGTTGCAGGACAAAACGCTATGACAAAACCTACTCTGGTGGTGGTTGGACACGGTATGGTCGGCCATCATTTTCTTGAAGACTGCGTTAACCGCAATCTGCACCAGCAATACCAGATTATCGTCTTCGGTGAAGAGCGCTATGCCGCGTATGACCGTGTCCACCTTTCAGAATATTTTGGCGGGCGCAGCGCAGATTCGCTCTCGCTGGTGAAAGGTGATTTCTTTACCGACAACGGCATTGAGCTGCGTCTGGCTCAGCAGATCGTCGCGATTGACCGCGAAACGCACGTGGTGCGCACCGCCAGCGGGCATGAAACCCACTGGGATAAACTAGTGCTGGCAACCGGCTCGTATCCGTTTGTACCGCCTGTACCCGGTAACGATCTGCCGGGCTGCTTTGTCTATCGCACGCTCGACGATCTCGACAACATTGCGGCACATGCTGAAGGCTCCCGTCGTGGTGTGGTCATAGGCGGTGGCCTGCTGGGGCTGGAAGCGGCGAACGCGCTGAAACAACTGGGGCTGGAAACTCACGTGGTGGAGTTTGCGCCGAATCTAATGGCAGTTCAGCTCGACAACGACGGCGCGGCAATGCTGCGCAAGAAAATTGAGGCACTGGGCGTGGGGGTACACACCTGTAAAGCCACCACGGAAATTGCGACAACGGACGACGGGCTGGTACTGCGCTTCGCCGATGGTGAACAGCTGGAAACCGATATGGTGGTCTTCTCGGCCGGTATTCGTCCGCAGGATGCGCTGGCACGCAGCAGCGGGCTGAGCACTGGTGAACGTGGAGGGATCTGCATTGATGCCCGCTGTCAGACCTCCGATCAAAACGTGTTTGCCATCGGTGAATGCGCACTATGGGAAGGCAAAATTTTCGGCTTAGTGGCACCAGGCTATCAAATGGCACGCGTTGTGGCGGCTACGCTTGCAGGCGAAGAGAAGAGGTTTGCCGGGGCCGATATGAGTACCAAACTGAAGCTGCTCGGCGTAGATGTGGCCTCGTTTGGGGATGCCCACGGGCGAACCCCTGGCGCGTTATGTTACCAGTGGACGCATGGCCCTCAGCAGATCTACAAAAAAATCGTGGTCAGTCACGACAGCAAAACGTTGCTGGGTGGCGTGCTGGTGGGCGATGCGAGCGAATACGCTACGCTGGTGCAGATGATGCTCAATGGTATCAGCCTGCCAAAAGAGCCTGAAACCCTGATTTTACCCGCTTCGTCAGGCAGTGCGCCGAAAGCGCTGGGCGTGGCGGCGCTGCCGGAAAGCGCGCAGATCTGTTCGTGTCATAACGTCAGCAAAGGCGATATTTGCCAGGCGGTGAGCGCAGGTGCAACGGATATCGGCGCGGTTAAACAGTGCACCAAAGCGGCGACGGGCTGTGGGGGCTGTAGCGCGCTGGTGAAGCAGGTGATGGAATTCCAGCTTGCGGAGCAGGGCGTGGAGGTGAAAAAGGATATCTGCGAACACTTCCCGTACTCGCGGCAGGAAATTTATCACCTGGTTCGCGTCAACCACATTCGCACCTTCGACCAGTTGATCGGTCGCTATGGGCACGGACACGGATGTGAGATCTGTAAGCCGCTGGTAGGATCAGTGCTCGCCTCCTGCTGGAATGAATACCTGTTAAAACCGGCGCATCTGCCGCTGCAGGATACCAACGACCGCTACTTTGCCAATATCCAGAAGGACGGGACCTACTCCATCGTGCCGCGCATGCCAGCAGGCGAAGTGACCGCCGACGGGCTGATCGCCATCGGCCAGATCGCAAAACGCTACAACCTGTACAGCAAAATCACCGGCGGACAGCGTATTGATCTGTTCGGTGCCACCCTTGAACAACTGCCGGAGATCTGGCAGGCGCTGGTGGAGGCTGGGTTTGAAACCGGACACGCTTACGGTAAGTCCCTCCGCACGGTGAAGTCCTGCGTCGGGTCGACCTGGTGCCGCTATGGCGTGCAGGATTCTACCGGGCTGGCGGTAAAACTGGAGCACCGCTACAAGGGGTTGCGTGCGCCGCATAAAATCAAAATGGCGGTGTCCGGCTGCACCCGCGAGTGCGCCGAAGCGCAGAGTAAAGATGTCGGTGTCATTGCCACGGACAAGGGCTGGAATCTCTATCTTTGCGGTAACGGTGGCATGAAACCGCGCCATGCGGATCTCTTTGCCAGCGATCTGGATGACGAAACCTTAGTTCGTACCGTCGATCGCTTCCTGATGTTTTATATCCGTACTGCGGACCGCCTGCAGCGTACCAGTACCTGGATGGATAACCTTGAAGGTGGGCTGGACTACCTGCGTGAGGTGATCCTCGACGACAGTCTGGGCATCGCCCACGAGCTTGAGCAGGAGATGGCCCGCGTGGTGGAGACGTATCAGTGCGAATGGCAAACCACGCTTAACGATCCAAACCGACTGGCGCTGTTCCGTACCACGGTGAACAACACCCCAGCGGAGGAGAGCAAACGCTGGCAGGAGATCTGCGGCATCGACGACATTCCGGAACAAGCCGGGATTGGCGCGCGGCTGGGGCACAACCCTATTGCGCTGTTCCGCTTTGGTAAATCCGTTTATGCACTTGATGATATTGAACCGGGCAGCAGCGCGAACGTGCTCTCGCGCGGCATTCTGGGCGATGCGGGCGGTGAGCCGGTGGTGATCTCTCCGCTTTATAAACAGCGCATCCGCCTGCGTGACGGGCGGCAGTGTGAGAACGGTGAACCCGCCGTGCGGGCGTGGCCGGTAAAAGTCGAACACGGCAAAGTGTGGGTCGGTAACCAGGAACTGGTCATGCGAGCGGAGGCATCATGAATGAAACGCGGACAACGTGCCCTTACTGCGGCGTGGGCTGTGGCGTGGTCGTCAGCGTTGAGGGCGAAAAGGTAAGCGTGCGCGGCGATGAACGCCATCCTGCAAACTTTGGGCGGCTTTGTGTTAAAGGCTCGGCACTGGGCGAAACCACAGGCCTGCAGGGGCGGCTGTTACACCCCGTTGTTGACGGCCAGGACGTGGAATGGCCACAGGCGTTAAGCGCGGCGGGCGAGCGGCTACGGGAGATCATTGATACCTGGGGGCCGCAGGCGGTGGCGTTCTACGCCTCCGGCCAGTTGCTGACAGAGGACTATTACGCCGCCAATAAGCTGATGAAGGGATTCATCGGTGCGGCTAATATCGATACCAACTCCAGGTTGTGTATGTCGTCGGCGGTGGTGGGCTATAAGCGCGCATTCGGGGAAGATTTGGTGCCGTGCAGCTATGAAGATGTGGAAAACAGCGATCTGGTGGTACTCGTCGGGTCAAACGCCGCCTGGACGCATCCGGTGCTCTACCAGCGGCTGGTGCAGGCCCGGCAGAACAACGCCGGGATGAAAGTGGTGGTGATCGAGCCGCGCAAAACCGCCACCTGCGATATCGCCGATCTGCATCTGGCGCTTGCGCCGGGCAGTGACGCCGGGCTGTTTGTCGGCTTGCTAAACCTGATTCAGAAAACCGACGCGTGGCCGGTTGCTCGCGTGGCAGAATTTTGCGGTTTATCCGCCGAAGAGATCGGGACTTTTTACGACTGGTTTATGACCGCCCCCCGCGCCATTACGCTCTACACCATGGGGATCAATCAGTCCACCAGCGGGAGCGACAAATGTAACGCCATTATCAACGTCCACCTTGCCAGCGGAAAATTCGCCCGTCAGGGCTGTGGCCCGTTTTCGCTGACCGGACAGCCAAATGCGATGGGCGGGCGGGAAGTGGGCGGGCTGGCGAATCAACTGGCGGCACACATGAATTTCGAACCGGACGATCTCTCGCGCGTGGCGCGCTTCTGGGGAACCGGGCGGCTGGCGCAAACGCCGGGGCTGATGGCGGTGGAACTGTTTGACGCCATTGCCCGCGGTGAGGTGAAAGCGGTGTGGATTATGGGCACTAACCCTGCCGTATCGCTGCCGGACAGCCATGCGGTGTGTCAGGCGCTGGCGAACTGCCCGCTGGTCATCGTCTCGGAGGTAATGCAGGACACAGATACCAGCCGTTTTGCTCATATTCGTTTTCCGGCGCTGGGCTGGGGAGAGAAAAATGGCACGGTGACCAACTCCGAGCGCCGCATTTCGCGTCAGCGGGCTTTCCTGCCCGCCCCTGGCAACGCCAAACCGGACTGGTGGATTATCGCCAGGATAGCTGAACAGCTTGGCTATGGAGAGGCATTTGCATGGGAACATCCGCAGGCGATTTTTTGCGAACATGCGGCGCTTACGGCCTTTGAGAATGACGGTGAGCGGGCGTTAAACCTGCATGAACTTGCCGGCTTGACCCGCGCTGAGTGGGACGCGCTGGAGCCGTACCAGTGGAACGCCGGAGATTTCCCCTGCAGACGGATCGTTCCCGTCGAACCTGCATTACACAAGGCTGTGGCAGATGCGCTCTATCCGCTGATACTGAATACCGGTCGCATTCGCGATCAATGGCACACCATGACCCGCACAGGATACGTTCCCCGGCTGATGCAGCATATCGCTGAGCCATTTGTTGAGATCTGTCCGGCCGATGCCTCACGCTTTGCATTGCTCGACGGTCAGCTCGCGCGGATCAGCTCTCCGCGCGGTGTGATGGTCGCCAGAGTGCGCATTAACGACTCACCACAGGAGGGCGAGCTGTTTGCGCCCATGCACTGGAATTCCCTTTTTTCGCGTCAGGGCAGGGTGAACGCGCTGGTGGAAGGGCGCTGCGATCCCTGCTCAGGCCAGCCTGAGAGCAAACAAACCGCCGTAAGGATCATGCCCTGGCAGCCTGGCTGGCAGGGGGAACTGTATGCACGCGAACTGCCGGAGCTGCCGTCTTCCGTCTACTGGTGGCGCAAAACCTCTCGACTGACCGTGGCAGGCGATAAACCGCTGCTGGAGTGGGTAATGGCGTACGCCAGCAATCAGGGCTGGCAACTGCAAATCGCTAAAACCGACGAGCGCAGCAGCGTGCTGGCGTGGCATAACGGCGCGCTGATGCTTGGGTTCTGGGAAGGTACTGCATTACCGGATCTGGCACATACGTTTATTGAAGCCTCGTTCCAGCATGCTCCTGCTGATCTTGCCGGACGTCATGCGCTGTTGAACGGACAGAGCCCGGATGAGCGCGCCGAACCGGGGCGGATCATCTGTAGCTGTTTCAGCATCGGGGAGAAGGTGATTCGTGAGGCCATCGCCGGAGGGTGTGATTCTGTCGAGGCGCTGGGGGCCAAATTACGTTGCGGGACGAACTGCGGATCGTGCGTACCGGAGTTGAAAACCCTGTTTCAGGTTATTCCTGAAAATTCCCGTTAAGGCTGCAAAAGAAAAAGAATCACGTTAATGTACCCTGTGTTCTCACGTAAGCACCGGGTATTTCTTACGACGTTAATGACCGTTTTATTTCATCTCCGTTGGTTGTTTCTACTCCCCCTTATTTCGGCCGGAGCCGTTCACGGTGCGCCGAATTCCTTTATGCAGCAGGCGCAAAACCCGTTTGATAACAACGGTGATAATCTGCCGGATCTGGGCCTCGCAAAACCGACCTCGGAAGGTGAAAAGCATCTGGCGGAGATGGCAAAAGCCTTTGGTGAAGCCAGTATGACCGACAACGGCCTCACCACGGGCCAGCAGGCGCGCCAGTTCGCGTTTGGTCAGGTGCGTGATGTGCTGAGTGGTGAGGTGAATGATCAGATTGAGTCCTGGCTTTCGCCCTGGGGAAATGCCAGCGTAAATGTGCTGGTGGATGACGAGGGCAAATTCAATGGCAGCAGCGGGAACTGGTTTATTCCCTGGAATGATAATAACCGTTATCTGAGCTGGAGCCAGCTTGGGCTGACGCAACAAACGGACGGCCTGGTCAGTAACGCCGGAGCGGGGCAGCGTTGGGTCGCCGGAAGCTGGCTGCTGGGTTACAACACGTTTTATGACAACCTGCTCGAAGAAAATCTGCAGCGCGCCGGGCTTGGGGCCGAGGCGTGGGGTGAAAATCTGCGTTTGTCTGCAAACTACTATCAGCCGTTCGCCAGCTGGCGCGACAGCTCCGACGTTCAGGAACAACGTATGGCGCGCGGTTATGATGTGACGGCTAAAGCGTGGCTACCGTGGTTTCATCATCTCAACACCAGCGTCAGCTTTGAGCAGTATTTTGGCGATAACGTCGATCTGTTCAACACTGGCAACGGTTATCACAACCCGATGGCGGTGAATCTGGGGCTTAACTATACGCCCGTTCCGCTGGTCACCTTAACGGCTGCTCATAAGCAGGGGGAAAGTGGCGTAACCCAGAACAATCTCGGGCTGAAGCTAAACTATCGCTTCGGTGTGCCTCTCGTTAAACAACTTTCAGCCAGCGAAGTTGCCGCGACGCGTTCGCTGCGGGGCAGCCGTTATGACTCACCGGAGCGGGATAACCTGCCGGTGATGGAGTTCCGCCAGCGCAAAACGCTGTCGGTCTATCTGGCGACACCGCCGTGGGATCTGAAAGCAGGTGAAACCGTGATGCTGAAGCTGCAAATTCGCAGTTCGAACGGTATCCGGCAGCTTCACTGGCAGGGCGATACGCAGGCGTTGAGCCTGACGTCACCGGCGAAGAGTAACAGCAGCGAGGGCTGGAGTGTGATCATGCCTGCCTGGGATGACAGTGAAGGGGCGACCAACCGCTGGCGGCTGTCGGTGGTGGTTGAAGATGAGAAGGGGCAGCGTGTCTCTTCCAATGAGATCACGCTAACGGTGGTGCAACCGCTTATCGCCTTACCGAAAGACGACCCACGGTGGACGTTGCTGCCGGATGAATAAGTTAAAAAATGCGTTCCTGATGCACCCACACGGCGGCCTCGACGCGGGATTTTAACTTCATTTTCTTCAGCATATGTTTCACGTGCACTTTAACCGTGCTTTCGGTGATATCCAGGCGGCGGGCGATCATTTTGTTCGGCAGTCCCTGGGCAATCAGCTTGAGAATATCGCGCTCTCGCGGGGTTAACTGGCTGACGTCACGGTCGGACGTCGCGCGGTTCGCGCGCAGGCTGGCGGCCAGTACCGGCGTTAAGGCTTCACTCAATACCATTTCGCCCGCAGCGGCCTGTTGCAGCGCCTTGAGCAGATCTTCAGGCTCCATATCTTTCAGCAGATAGCCGTCTGCACCGCGCTTCAGCGCTGTGACCACATCTTCTTCATGATTCGAAACGCTAAAGACCACAACGCGTCCTGACAGCGATTTCTCCCGCAGCTTGTCGAGGGTTTCCAGGCCGTTCATGCCGGGCATATTGAGATCGAGCAAGATCAAATCAGGATCAAGAGATTCGGCAAGTTCAATACCCTGTTCGCCGTTGCTGGCTTCACCGACAACGGTGATATCCGGTGCCATGCTGACAAGTTGTTTTACGCCAGTGCGCAGCATCGGGTGATCGTCGATCAGCAGGATCGATGCCGGTTCCTGATTAGTCATGGTTTTCTCCTTGAGCAGTTGTAAGGGGCTTTTC
Organism: Enterobacter oligotrophicus; assembly: GCF_009176645.1. Lineage (NCBI taxonomy): Bacteria > Pseudomonadati > Pseudomonadota > Gammaproteobacteria > Enterobacterales > Enterobacteriaceae > Enterobacter > Enterobacter oligotrophicus. The sequence goes on along the minus strand of NZ_AP019007.1, from coordinate 522,884 downwards.
GGGTATGAAGGTGACGACGACTTCAGTGCCACCAGACTCTCCCCGGCGAACCTGGCAATCACCGCGCAGGCTTTGCGCGCGGTCTCGCATGATAATTAAACCATAGTGGTTCGTTCTCTCGGCATTTTCCGGCACGCCGCAGCCGTTATCCTGGACAGTCAGCTTCACCTGATTATTGTGATGACTCACGGTCACCGTGACCGCCGTAGCACCGGAATGCTTGAGTACGTTGCTCAGGGCTTCACGGGCGATCTGCAGTAGATGAATCGCCTGGTGAGAAGGGACAAAACGAGGCGGAAGCTGGTAATCAAGTTTGACCGGGAACCCCAGTCGGGCGCTAAATTCGTGGCAGCTGGATTCAAGAGCAGGGCGCAGTCCTGGCTCGGTTAGCTGCAGACGGAAGGTGGTCAGTAATTCCCGAAGCTGAGCCCAGGAGGTGTTCAGCTCATTGCGGATCTGGCTAAGGAGCTGTTTGTTGCTCTCGGGCATCTCCGCATCCTGCATCTGCAGGCAGCTTACCTGCATTTTCATACAGGAGAGCGACTGGGCGATAGAGTCATGAAGTTCGCGGGCAATGGTGGCGCGCTCTTCCATGACAATCAACTGCTGCTGCTTTTCCTGGTGGCGGTCAAGCGCCAGCGTGGCCGTCAGTTGTTCAACCAGCGTATCAACCAGCTGCTGCTGGTCATGGCTGAGATGGCGGCCTGCGGGAAGCGTCGCCAGCAGAATGCCGTACTGCGTGTGGCTGTCCGTCAGACGCCATTTCAGCGTAGTACCGCTGGTGGTCAAGGGAGGTAAACCGCGAGGGCAAAGATGACACCCTTTATCATCGCATGACATATCCGACTGACAGGTAAATTCCTGATGGTTCTCTTCATCTTCGACGTCGTAAACCCGCAGTTCCAGATCGTGCAACATCGTTAAATTTTGCAGACCGTTGAGTACCGGGGAGAGCCGCTCGCACAGCGGGACCTGCATATGCAGACGACGGTTTGCCTGCCACAGAAACGAGAGGATCTCGTTTTTCTGCTCAAGCCCGGCGGTTTTTTCCTGCACACGTTGCTCCAGCACCGCGTAGCTTTCAGCAAGCTCCCCGGACATGGTGTTCAGCGCCTGGCCCAGCATTGCCATTTCATTGCGACCGCTGATGTTGGCACGCTGCGTAAAGTCGCGCTCGGTGACTGCGCGCGCCACGGCGAGTAGCTGTTTCCAGGGATTCAGCAGCCGCTTACGCAGCCAGATAATGGTGAAAATTAGCAGCAGGCCCATAAATAGGGCCATCGCCCGATGCAGGAGTACCACCCGCTCAATACGCATCTCGGTAGTATGGTCGAACGAGGAGACAAGGCTGTCGATGCGGGCAACAAAACTGGCGACATCGGTGGCTACCGCGTCTGGCGATGTGGCCTGTTTCATGCCGGGTTGCAGCTGGCTGTGCCAGTAATCCTGCAGTGATTTGAGCTGCGCCTGCTGCCCGTCGCGGTTGGCGGCAACGACCAGTTCCGGGCTGAATACGGTACGCTCCATATCATCAAGAAGCGGTTTATCATCCTGCGTAAGCGGGATGGCGGCCAGCAGGCGATAACTCTGCATGCGTAAGGAACCTGCCTCGTTAATGGCATGCGCGCTACCCTGCACGCCCTGAACCAGACGGCCAGAGATAGCCATGCCGGTCACACCGATAGCGGTGGACAGCAAAACGATCAGTGCCAGTTGATTCACCAGCGTTAATGGTGATAAACATCTTTTTAACATAGAGTTGCCGGGCTCCTGACGTGGCCTGCTTGCAGGAATGGCGCTATTCTGGTGCATACCCTGGAGTATACCCATACCAATAAAGGATTACCCCTAAATTGCCATAAGGGTAGTGGTCGGGGGGAGGCCCCGACCAGGACGCTTCAGCACCGTGAAAAACCACACCTTTTTTGCATAAAATCCCTACCCACTAAGGGTGATGGCGTTTTTTTCGTCGCCAAACCCTCCACTTTTCCTTTGATTTATATCAACTTACCGCCGCCCTAAAACCCTAATGTTTGCAGCATCATTCGAGAATCAGAGGTGTCTATGAGTCACTCATCCGCTCCCGAAAGGGAAAACGGTGGCGTTATTACTGAATGGCGTCCGGAAGATCCGGCGTTCTGGCAACAGCGCGGTCATCGTGTAGCAAGTCGTAATCTGTGGATTTCCGTTCCATGTTTGTTGTTAGCGTTTTGCGTATGGATGTTGTTTAGTGCGGTCGCGGTGAATCTGCCGAAAGTCGGCTTTACCTTTACCACCGATCAGCTGTTTATGTTGACCGCGCTGCCGTCGTTATCGGGTGCACTGCTGCGCGTGCCTTACGCATTTATGGTGCCGGTGTTTGGCGGCCGTCGCTGGACGGCGTTCAGTACCGGTATCATGATCGTGCCTTGCGTGTGGCTCGGCTTCGCCGTCCAGGATACCTCCACACCGTTTAGCGTGTTCGTGATTATCTCCCTGCTGTGCGGTTTTGCCGGTGCAAACTTCGCGTCCAGCATGGCAAACATCAGCTTCTTCTTCCCGAAAGCGAAGCAGGGTGGTGCGCTGGGTATCAACGGCGGTCTGGGTAACATGGGCGTGAGCGTGATGCAACTGATTGCCCCGCTGGCGATCTCTGTCTCCATCTTCGCAGCCTTTGGCGGCGGTGGCGTTGAGCAGCCGGATGGTTCTTCTCTGTTCCTGCAGAACGCAGCCTGGATTTGGGTGCCGTTCCTGGTGGTATTCACCCTCGCGTCCTGGTTCTTTATGAATGACCTGTCCGCGTCGAAGGCTTCCCTGAGCGAGCAGCTTCCGGTGCTGAAACGCGGCCACCTGTGGGTGATGGCGCTGCTGTATCTGGCCACATTCGGCTCGTTCATCGGTTTCTCTGCGGGCTTTGCCATGTTGTCAAAAACGCAGTTTCCGGAAATACAGATCCTGCATTTTGCCTTCTTCGGTCCGTTTATTGGTGCACTGGCACGCTCCCTCGGCGGTATGGTCTCTGACCGTCTGGGCGGGACGCGCGTGACGCTGGTGAACTTCGTGGTGATGGCTGTCTTCTGTGCGCTGTTGTTCCTGACGCTGCCAGGCGAGGGTCAGAGTGGTAATTTCATCGCCTTCTTCGGCGTCTTTATGGTGCTGTTCCTGACGGCCGGGCTGGGTAGTGCGTCGACTTTCCAGATGATTTCTATCATCTTCCGCAAGCTCACAATGGATCGCGTGAAAGCACAGGGTGGCACTGAAGAACAGGCGATGCGTGAAGCAGCGACCGATACTGCAGCGGCGCTGGGCTTTATCTCTGCCATTGGCGCGATTGGCGGCTTCTTTATTCCAAAAGCGTTTGGTATCTCACTGGACCTGACCGGTTCTCCGGCAGGGGCAATGAAAGTATTCCTCGTCTTCTATATCGCCTGCGTTGTGATTACGTGGCTGGTATATGGCCGTAATACCAAGAAAAACAAGTAAGTTTGATTATCCGTTTGCGCGGCCTTTGGGCCGCGCTTTTTTTATGCGTAAAGTAGTTACAACATACTTATCGGTGCTGCACCTGTTTTGAACCTCTGACACTGTGATCGCCATCGCTTTGCAGCTGTCTCTACCCCTTAATACCTAAGATGTTAAAAAAAGCCGTACTGTTTGTACGATAAATGGATTTTACCCTTATAAATCATAAAGATAAAAAATAGAAAAATATACCGCTTAAGTGGTAGCACATGTAATACCACGACGCGAAGAGCCTCTTTGCCTTGATCGTTATCAATTCTCGTCATCTATCAGGGCGTTACCTTCGCTGCAAATCAGCAATGTCGATTTAGAGAGCCACAGGCTCCACACAGGAGATACCCGATGAGCAAATTTTTGGACCGGTTTCGCTACTTCAAACAGAAGGGTGAAACTTTTGCCGATGGGCACGGCCAGGTTCTGGAGACTAACCGGGACTGGGAAGACGGTTACCGTCAGCGCTGGCAGCATGACAAAGTTGTCCGTTCTACCCACGGCGTAAACTGCACTGGCTCTTGTAGCTGGAAGATTTTCGTTAAAAACGGTCTGGTGACCTGGGAAATGCAGCAGACCGACTATCCGCGCACTCGCCCGGATATGCCAAACCACGAACCGCGCGGCTGTCCGCGTGGTGCCAGCTACTCCTGGTATCTCTACAGCGCTAACCGTCTGAAATACCCACTGATGCGTAAACGCCTGATGAAAATGTGGCGTGAAGCGAAAGTTCAGCACAGCGATCCGGTTGATGCCTGGGCATCCATTATCGAGGATGCTGACAAAGCGAAAAGTTTTAAACAAGCTCGTGGCCGCGGTGGTTTTGTCCGTTCTTCCTGGAAAGAGGTGAACGAACTGATTGCCGCCTCTAACGTCTATACCGTCAAAACTTACGGCCCGGACCGTGTCGCAGGCTTCTCGCCAATTCCGGCGATGTCGATGGTCTCTTACGCTTCCGGTGCTCGCTATCTGTCGCTGATCGGCGGCACTTGTCTGAGCTTCTACGACTGGTACTGTGACCTGCCGCCAGCCTCTCCGCAGACCTGGGGCGAACAGACCGATGTGCCTGAATCTGCAGACTGGTACAACTCCAGCTACATCATTGCCTGGGGTTCTAACGTTCCGCAGACCCGTACCCCAGACGCCCACTTCTTCACTGAAGTCCGCTATAAAGGCACCAAAACCGTTGCAGTGACCCCGGATTACGCAGAAATCGCCAAACTGTGCGACCTGTGGCTGGCTCCGAAGCAAGGGACCGATGCCGCGATGGCGATGGCAATGGGCCACGTCATGCTGCGTGAATTCCACCTGGATAAACCAAGCCAGTATTTCACCGACTACGTGCGCCGCTATACCGACATGCCGATGCTGGTGATGCTGGAAGAGCGTGATGGTTACTATGCCGCGGGCCGCACACTGCGTGCAGCCGATCTGGTAGACGCACTGGGTCAGGAAAACAATCCAGAGTGGAAAACCGTCGCCTTTAACAGTCATGGCGAGCTGGTAGCACCAAACGGCTCTATCGGTTTCCGTTGGGGCGAGAAGGGTAAATGGAACCTGGAGCAGCGTAACGGCACCACGGGTGAAGAGACTGAACTGCGTCTCAGCATGCTGGGTAGCCAGGACGACATCGCTGAAGTCGGCTTCCCGTACTTCGGCGGTGAAGGTTCTGAACACTTCAATAAAGTTGAACTGCAAAACGTCCTGATGCACAAACTGCCGGTGAAACGCCTGCAGCTGGCGGATGGGTCTACGGCGCTGGTGACAACCGTTTACGACCTGACCATGGCCAACTATGGTCTGGAACGTGGCCTGAACGACGAAAACTGCGCAACCAGCTACGACGAAGTGAAAGCGTATACGCCGGCGTGGGCGGAGAAAATCACGGGCGTACCGGCGGCACAGATCACCCGTATCGCACGTGAATTTGCGGAAAACGCAGATAAAACTCACGGTCGTTCGATGATTATCGTGGGTGCCGGTCTGAACCACTGGTATCACCTCGATATGAACTATCGCGGCCTGATCAACATGCTGATCTTCTGCGGCTGTGTGGGTCAGAGCGGCGGCGGCTGGGCGCACTATGTGGGCCAGGAAAAACTGCGTCCGCAAACCGGCTGGCAGCCGCTGGCGTTTGCCCTTGACTGGCAGCGTCCGGCGCGTCACATGAACAGCACCTCTTACTTCTATAACCACTCCAGCCAGTGGCGCTACGAGACGGTAACCGCGCAGGAATTGCTGTCACCGATGGCAGATAAATCCCGCTACAGCGGCCATCTGATTGATTTCAACGTTCGCGCTGAACGTATGGGCTGGCTGCCGTCTGCGCCTCAACTGGGTACTAACCCGCTGCGCATCGCGGAAGAAGCGAAAAAAGCAGGCATGACGCCGGTGGATTACACCGTTAAATCCCTGAAAGACGGCTCAATCCGTTTCGCGGCTGAACAGCCGGAAAACGGTAAAAACCATCCGCGCAACCTGTTTATCTGGCGCTCTAACCTGCTGGGTTCGTCCGGTAAAGGCCACGAGTACATGCTGAAATACCTGCTCGGTACTGAAAATGGTATCCAGGGTAAAGATCTCGGCAAACAGGGCGGCGTGAAGCCTGAAGAAGTGGAATGGAAAGACAACGGGCTGGACGGCAAGCTGGATCTGGTGGTGACGCTGGACTTCCGTCTGTCGAGCACCTGCCTGTACTCCGACATCGTGCTGCCAACCGCGACCTGGTACGAAAAAGACGACATGAATACCTCGGATATGCATCCGTTTATTCATCCGCTGTCGGCTGCTGTTGACCCGGCATGGGAATCCAAAAGTGACTGGGAGATCTACAAAGACATCGCGAAGAAATTCTCCGAGGTCTGTGTGGGTCACCTGGGTAAAGAGACCGACGTGGTTACGCTGCCAATCCAGCACGACTCTGCCGCCGAACTGGCGCAGCCGCTGGACGTGAAAGACTGGAAGAAAGGCGAGTGCGACCTGATCCCTGGCGTTACTGCGCCGCATATTATTCCGGTTGAACGCGACTATCCGGCCACTTACGAGCGCTTTACCTCTATCGGCCCGCTGATGGAGAAAATCGGTAACGGCGGGAAAGGCATTGCCTGGAACACCCAGAGCGAAATGGATCTGCTGCGTAAGCTCAATTACACCAAAGCAGACGGCCCGGCTAAAGGCCAGCCAATGCTGAACACGGCAATTGATGCGGCAGAGATGATCCTGACTCTGGCTCCTGAAACCAATGGCCATGTGGCGGTAAAAGCGTGGGCGGCGCTGAGTGAATTCACTGGCCGTGATCATACGCATCTGGCAACGAATAAAGAGGAAGAGAAAATTCGCTTCCGCGATATTCAGGCGCAGCCACGCAAAATTATCTCCAGCCCGACCTGGTCTGGCCTGGAAGATGAGCATGTCTCTTATAACGCCGGTTACACCAACGTTCACGAGCTGATCCCATGGCGTACCCTGTCCGGTCGTCAGTCTCTGTATCAGGATCACCAGTGGATGCGTGACTTCGGTGAAAGCCTGCTGGTTTATCGTCCGCCAATCGACACCCGTTCGGTGAAAACTGTGATGGGCAAGAAATCCAACGGTAACCCTGAGAAGGCGCTGAACTTCCTGACGCCGCACCAGAAGTGGGGTATCCACTCCACCTACAGCGACAACCTGCTGATGCTGACGTTGTCCCGCGGTGGCCCGATTGTGTGGATGAGTGAAGCGGACGCTAAAGATCTGGGTATCGAAGATAACGACTGGATCGAGGTGTTCAACAGCAATGGTGCGCTGACGGCGCGTGCGGTGGTGAGCCAGCGTGTACCTGCCGGGATGACCATGATGTACCACGCGCAGGAACGTATCGTTAACCTGCCGGGGTCTGAAATCACCGAGCAGCGCGGCGGTATTCACAACTCCGTGACCCGTATTACACCTAAGCCAACCCATATGATCGGCGGCTATGCGCAACTGGCCTACGGCTTTAACTACTACGGCACCGTAGGATCTAACCGCGATGAGTTCGTGGTGGTACGTAAGATGAAGAATATTAACTGGTTAGACGGCGAAGGTAATGACCAGGTACAGGAGAGCGTAAAATGAAAATTCGTTCACAAGTCGGCATGGTGCTGAATCTGGATAAATGCATCGGCTGTCATACCTGCTCAGTCACCTGTAAAAACGTCTGGACCAGCCGTGAAGGTATGGAATACGCCTGGTTCAATAACGTGGAAAGTAAACCTGGCACCGGCTTCCCGACCGACTGGGAAAATCAGGAGAAGTGGAAGGGCGGCTGGATACGTAAAATCAACGGCAAGCTGCAGCCGCGCATGGGTAACCGCGCGATGCTGCTGGGTAAAATCTTTGCTAACCCGCATCTGCCGGGTATCGACGATTATTACGAGCCGTTTGACTACGACTACCAGAATCTGCATAACGCGCCGGAAAGCAAACACCAGCCGATCGCGCGTCCTCGCTCGCTGATCACCGGTCAGCGCATGGACAAGATCACCAGCGGTCCAAACTGGGAAGAGATCCTGGGTGGTGAGTTCGAAAAACGCGCCAAAGACCAGAACTTCGAAAACATGCAGAAGGCGATGTACGGCCAGTTCGAAAACACCTTCATGATGTATCTGCCGCGTCTGTGTGAGCACTGCCTTAACCCGGCGTGCGTCGCGACCTGCCCGAGCGGTGCTATCTACAAGCGTGAAGAAGACGGCATCGTCCTGATCGACCAGGACAAGTGCCGCGGCTGGCGTATGTGCATTACCGGTTGCCCGTACAAAAAAATCTACTTCAACTGGAAGAGCGGCAAATCAGAGAAGTGTATTTTCTGTTATCCACGTATTGAAGCCGGGATGCCAACCGTCTGCTCCGAGAGCTGCGTAGGGCGTATTCGTTACCTCGGCGTGCTGCTGTATGACGCGGATGCGATTGAAAATGCGGCCAGCACCGAGAACGAGAAAGATCTGTATCAGCGCCAGCTGGACGTGTTCCTTGATCCAAACGATCCGAAGGTGATTGAGCAGGCGCTGAAAGACGGCGTACCGCAGAGCGTGATCGACGCGGCACAGCAGTCTCCGGTGTACAAAATGGCGATGGACTGGAAGCTGGCCCTGCCGCTGCATCCGGAATACCGCACGCTGCCGATGGTCTGGTACGTGCCGCCTCTGTCTCCGATTCAGTCTGCCGCTGATGCAGGCGAACTGGGCAGCAACGGCATTCTGCCGGATGTGGAAAGCCTGCGTATCCCGGTTCAGTACCTGGCGAACCTGTTGACCGCAGGCGATACCCAGCCGGTGTTGCTGGCGCTGAAACGTATGCTGGCGATGCGTCATTTCAAACGTGCGGAAACCGTTGACGGTGTTAACGATACCCGTGCGCTGGAAGAGGTTGGGCTGACCGAAGCGCAGGCGCAGGAGATGTACCGTTACCTGGCGATTGCGAACTACGAAGACCGCTTCGTGGTGCCGAGCAGCCACCGTGAGCAGGCCCGCGAAGCCTTCCCGGAACAAAGAGGTTGTGGCTTTACCTTTGGCGACGGTTGCCACGGGTCAGACAGCAAATTCAACCTGTTCAACAGCCGCCGCATCGACGCCATGGATGTGACCAGCAAAACGGAGCCGCACCAATGATTGAACTCGTCATTGTTTCGCGTCTGCTCGAGTACCCGGATGCTGCGCTTGCGCAGCATCAACAGGAACTCTTCGATGCACTCGCGTCATCTGAAAACCTGGATAAAGAGGATGCCCAGAAACTGGGCGTTTTCCTCCGCGACCTGTTAGCGCGCGATCTGCTCGATGCGCAGGCGGATTACAGCCAGCTGTTTGACCGTGGCCGCGCTACCTCACTGCTGCTGTTTGAACACGTTCACGGTGAGTCCCGCGACCGTGGTCAGGCGATGGTAGACCTGATGGCCCAGTACGAGCAGCACGGCCTGCAGCTCGACAGCCGTGAGCTTCCAGACCACCTGCCGCTGTACCTGGAATATCTGGCACAGCTGCCAAAAGAAGATGCCCTTGGCGGTTTGCAGGACATCGCGCCGATTCTGGCGTTGCTCAGCGCGCGTCTTCAGCAACGTGAGAGCCGCTACGCAGTGCTGTTCGACCTGCTGGTGAAGCTGGCAAACGCCTCGGTCGACAGTGAAAAAGTAGCGGAAAAAATTGCGGATGAAGCCCGCGACGACACACCGCAGGCACTGGATGCGGTCTGGGAAGAAGAGCAGGTGAAATTCTTTGCTGACCAGAACTGTGGCGAGTCGGAAATCTCGGCTCACCAGCGTCGTTTTGCCGGAGCGGTTGCTCCGCAATATCTGAATATCTCTAACGGAGGACAGCAATAATGCACTTCCTGAATATGTTCTTCTTTGACATCTACCCGTATATTGCGGGCACCGTATTCCTGGTGGGAAGCTGGCTGCGTTATGACTACGGCCAGTACACCTGGCGTGCTGCCTCCAGCCAGATGCTGGATCGCAAAGGAATGAACCTGGCATCCAACCTGTTCCATATTGGCATTCTGGGGATTTTCGCCGGTCACTTCCTGGGCATGCTGACGCCTCACTGGATGTATGAATCCTTCCTGCCTGTCGAAGTGAAGCAGAAAATGGCGATGATCGCTGGTGGTGCCTGTGGTGTGATGACGCTGGTGGGTGGCCTGCTGCTGTTGAAACGCCGCCTGTTCAGCCCGCGCGTTCGTGCTACCACCACCGGAGCGGACATTCTGATTTTGTCCTTGCTGATGGTTCAGTGCGCGCTGGGTCTGCTGACCATTCCGTTCTCCGCGCAGCATATGGACGGCAGCGAAATGATGAAGCTGGTTGGCTGGGCGCAGTCTGTGGTGACTTTCCACGGCGGTGCGTCTGAGCATCTGGACGGTGTGGCATTTGTCTTCCGCGTGCACCTGGTGCTGGGCATGACGCTGTTTGTATTGTTCCCGTTCTCCCGTCTTGTGCACATCTGGAGCGCACCGGTGGAGTACCTGACGCGCAAATACCAGATTGTGCGCGCACGTCGCTAATCCGCTGTTTTGATACTGGCCCCGCATTTGCGGGGTTTTTTTTGTCCTGGCTCGGGGCGTTTAGCGCGGATGTCTCTGTCAGGTGCCGGATGGCGGCTACGCCTTACCCGACCTGCAACGGAAGCTCGGCTTTGTTTTAGCCAGGGAAAACGGTACAGAAATTACAAAGTGGAATTTTACAAAAGAGATGGTGGTGGGGGAAGGATTCGAACCTTCGAAGTCGATGACGGCAGATTTACAGTCTGCTCCCTTTGGCCGCTCGGGAACCCCACCAGGGGTAATTCATATTTTGAGGTAACGCTGAGAGATGGTGGTGGGGGAAGGATTCGAACCTTCGAAGTCGATGACGGCAGATTTACAGTCTGCTCCCTTTGGCCGCTCGGGAACCCCACCACGGGGTAATGCTATTAACTGGCCTGCTTCCTGCTGGAAGCGGGGCGCATCATATCAAATGACGCGCCCCTGTAAAGCATTCCTTTAGGAAAATGAAGCCGTTTGCCTGCTTTTTGTTCGTAAAGACGCAAAGCTAATCAGTTCATTTTCCGAAGGATTAAAGAATAATCGTTCTGTTACCATAGACGAAGACCCGCTGTGCCAGAACCTGATACAACGCGCGGCTCAGTACGTTCTTTTCAACGTCACGCCCGGCACGCATCATATCTTCCGCCGTATAGGTATGATCCACATGAATCACATCCTGCATAATGATTGGGCCTTCATCCAGATTGTCATTCACGTAATGCGCCGTCGCACCGATGATCTTCACGCCGCGCTCGTATGCCTGGTGGTAAGGACGCGCACCAATAAAGGCAGGCAGGAATGAATGGTGAATATTGATAATCTTGTTCGGGAATCTCGCCACAAAAGAAGGTGTGAGCACGCGCATATATTTTGCCAGCACCACATAGTCAGGGTTGTGCGCTTCAATAGCCTGTGCCATCAGGTTGTCGTGTTCTTCGCGGGTATGGCCTTCATGGCTCACCAGTTCAAACGGAATGTCGAAACGCTCAACCAGCGTACGCAGCGTCTCATGGTTACCGATAACGGCGGCGATTTCGACGTCCAGGCCGCCATAGTTTGCTTTCATCAGCAGGTCGCCCAGGCAATGGGCCTCTTTGGTCACCAGAATCACAATACGACGACGGCCCGCAGGCGTCAGTTCACGTACTGAGCCTTCCGGCAGGGCGCTGTCCAGATCGGCAAGCAGGGTGGTGTCGTTGAAAATGCCTTCCAGCTCGGTACGCATGAAGAAACGGCCAGTACGGTGGTCAACGAACTCGTTGTTCTGCACGATATTCAGTTCATGCTTGTAACAAATGTTGGTAATTCGTGCGATAAGCCCTTTTTGGTCGGGACAAATGGTGCGCAGAACTTTACGTTGTAGTGATTGCATCGCCGGGAAATCCTGTTTGAGTATTTGCGAAGTCTGAGTTGTCAGGCATTACTGCCCGCAACACTTTTTAAATTTTTTACCTGAACCGCAGGGGCAGGGATCGTTACGACCGAATTGAGGACGCGTACCGTCAATATAATACCATTGCCCGCTTTCCTTTAAGAACCGGGAACGTTCGATAATTGCTCCCGGTTTATTCTGTTCGCTAAACCGGGCAACAAAGCTCACGTAGCCTTCATTGTTGTCTCGGCCAGGAGCAGACTCAAACACGGTAAGCCCGAGCCATCGGGTGTTGGCGAACCCGGTTTCAATATCTTGCCGAAAATCGGCAGCGTGGCACGATGGGTGCCAGGTTTTAATCAGGTAGTCTGCGTCGCGGATCACAAAAGCAGTATATCGTGAACGCATAAGGTGTGACGGGTCTGGTGCAACCTGCTCGCCAGAAAGATATCGCTGGCAACATAGGCTATACTCCAGAGCGCTACCGCAGGGGCAGAGTTGAGACACGATTCTCTTCCTGGAACAAAAATTAACTTTTAAGGTAGCACCATGTTAACTGAGCAGTTGCGTTGACGCTATGTCTGGAATCCAGGGGAAGTTTAAGCAGGGCTAATGAGAAAGGTAAAAATAGGTCTGGCGCTTGGCTCAGGTGCAGCCAGGGGCTGGTCACATATTGGCGTTATCAATGCCTTAAAACAGATGGGAATCGACATTGATATCGTTGCAGGGTGTTCAATTGGTTCGCTGGTTGGGTCTGCATACGCGTGCGGTAAGCTCCCGGAGCTTGAACGTTGGGTTCGCTCGTTCAGCTACTGGGATGTCCTGCGCCTGATGGATCTCTCCTGGCAGCGTGGTGGCCTGCTACGTGGCGAACGTGTGTTTAATCAGTTTCGTCAGATAATGCCTCTTGATGACTTTCGTCATTGTCAGATGCCCTTCGGAGCCGTGGCAACGAACCTTAGTACGGGCAGAGAGTTATGGCTCACCGAGGGAGATATTCACCTCGCTGTGCGCGCATCCTGCAGCATACCGGGTCTGATGGCTCCTGTGCCGCATAACGGTTACTGGTTAGTGGATGGCGGGGTAGTGAACCCGGTGCCTATTTCACTGACACGCGCAATGGGCGCGGATATCGTCATCGCCGTGGATTTGCAACACGATGCTCACCTGATGCAGCAAGACCTCATGCCGGTCAACCTCCATAGTGATGATGCAGAGGGGGAGCGGCTCGCCTGGCATGAACGCTTACGCGGAAGAATAGGGCGTATGGCTGCAAAACGTGCCATCACTGCGCCGACCGCAATGGAAATAATGACCACCTCTATTCAGGTGCTTGAGAATCGCCTGAAGCGAAACCGTATGGCCGGAGATCCGCCAGATATTCTGATTCAGCCATATTGTCCGCAAATCTCTACCCTTGATTTCCATCGGGCCGAGGCCGCCATCGCAGCGGGCTCGTTAGCCGTCGAAAAGAAAATAGATGAACTGTTGCCATTTGTGCGGACAGCACTTTAAGCATCCTTTTTTTGATTACTTCAGCAAAATCTGACAGGCGATAGTACCGATAGCATGCCACTATTGAGTAACTGTCAGCCAGGGGAGGAACTATGACGCAGCCATTGGCCGGAAAACACATTTTGATAGTTGAAGACGAGCCCGTTTTCCGATCGCTGCTGGATTCGTGGTTATCCTCGCTGGGCGCAATTACGTCGCTTGCTGAAGATGGCATTGATGCGCTGGAGAAAATGGTCAGTATCACTCCTGATTTGATGATCTGCGATATTGCCATGCCGCGCATGAACGGTCTTAAGCTGGTTGAGCACCTGCGTAATGAAGGCGACCAGACGCCAATACTGGTGATTTCTGCGACGGAGAATATGGCGGATATCGCTAAGGCGTTGCGGTTGGGTGTGCAGGACATTCTGCTGAAGCCCGTTAAGGATCTCAGCCGTTTGCGTGAAACCGTACTGGCCTGCCTGTATCCCAATATGTTCAATTCCCGTGTCGAAGAAGAAGAACGCCTTTTCCAGGACTGGGATGCCTTAGTCAGCGATCCCCCCGCGGCCGCGAAATTATTGCAAGAGCTTCAGCCGCCAGTGCAGCAAAATATTTCGCATTGCCGAGTGAATTATCGCCAGCTGGTAGCGGCCGATCAGCCTGGCCTGGTGCTGGATATTGCCCCGTTGTCAGATACCGATTTGGCATTTTATTGTCTGGACGTCACGCGAGCAGGGGATAATGGCGTATTAGCGGCGTTATTACTTCGCGCACTCTTTAATGGACTGCTGCAGGAGCAGTTATCCCATCAGGGACAACGGCTTCCTGAGTTAGGAAGTTTGCTGAAACAAGTTAACCAACTTTTTCGCCAGGCCAATTTGCCAGGACAGTTTCCGCTTTTGGTTGGTTATTACCATAGCGGGCTGAAAAATCTCATCCTTGTCTCTGCGGGTTTAAACGCCTCACTGAATACCGGTGAACATCATATTCAGGTGAGTAACGGTGTACCGCTGGGAACATTGGGCACGGCGTATCTCAATCAAATTAGCCATCGTTGTTCGTCCTGGCAGTGTCAAATTTGGGGGGCAGGAGGGCGGTTACGCTTAATGTTGTCCACGGAATAAGCAGTCAGATTTTATTAATCAGATTGCTTTACCTGTGTTTTGGCGGCAGTGCTACTATCACTACCAGATTCATTCGTATTTATCCTAATTGATCGGCAACGCGTTCTTTTCAGACCCGTACTACAGGGGATGGCTGATATACTCAACGCGTTATTTAATGCATAAAAGTTCAAAACTTGAACAGCTCAGGAGAATTTCAATGGCTGCCCTAAATTCGAAAGTCAGAAAGGCCGTTATCCCGGTAGCGGGATTGGGGACCAGGATGTTACCAGCAACAAAGGCCATCCCGAAAGAGATGCTGCCTTTGGTGGATAAGCCATTAATCCAGTATGTCGTTAATGAATGTATCGCTGCAGGCATTACAGAAATTGTACTGGTTACGCATTCATCTAAGAACTCTATCGAGAACCATTTCGATACCAGTTTTGAGCTGGAAGCAATGCTGGAAAAACGTGTTAAGCGCCAGCTGTTAGCTGAAGTTCAATCTATTTGCCCTCCACACGTGACCATTATGCAGGTTCGTCAGGGCCTGGCTAAAGGGCTGGGTCATGCGGTACTGTGCGCGCATCCGGTTGTGGGTAATGAGCCCGTAGCAGTTATTCTGCCAGATGTCATTCTGGACGAATACGAATCAGATCTTTCTCAGGATAACCTCGCCGAAATGATTAAACGCTTCGACGAAACAGGCAGCAGCCAGATTATGGTTGAGCCGGTTGAAGACGTGACCGCTTATGGTGTTGTTGACTGCAAAGGCGTTAACCTTGAGCCTGGCGAAAGCGTACCGATGGTCGGTGTGGTAGAGAAGCCAAAAGCCGACGTTGCGCCGTCCAATCTGGCGGTTGTGGGTCGTTATGTGCTGAGTGCTGAAATTTGGCCGCTGCTGGCGAAAACGCCTCCAGGAGCAGGTGATGAGATCCAGTTGACCGACGCTATTGATATGCTGATCGAGAAAGAGACCGTTGAAGCCTACCATATGAAAGGGAAGAGCCACGACTGCGGTAATAAACTCGGTTATATGCAGGCGTTTGTTGAATATGGTATCCGTCATAATAGCCTGGGCGAAGAATTTAAAGCCTGGCTCAAAGAAAGCGTGGGTATTAAGTAATAATCTGATACTCCGCTCAACAAGACCGGTGTGGCTTTGCCCGCCGGTTTTTTTATGCTCACAGGAACTTCGCGGAGTCACGGGAATGTAAAGGACGTTAAATCGACTCTTATGCTATATGACAGACTGTAAGCGGATGTTTGAGGTAAATTGTGGGCATAAAAAATCCCGCTAATAGCGGGATTCTTAGAATACGGCCAGATTAGTCCTTAATCAGGAAGTCATCCAGTTGTTTACCTTGCTCATCCATTGCTTTCTTGATAACGGCTGGAGTACGACCCTGGCCAGTCCAGGTTTTCTCTTCGCCATTCTCATCAATGTAGCTATATTTAGCCGGACGAGCAGCGCGTTTCGCTTTAGTACCTGTTTTAGCTGCAGCCATGCTGTTCAGCAATTCGTTTGGATCGATACCATCGGCAATCAGCATTTCACGATATTGCTGCAGTTTGCGAGTACGTTCTTCGATTTCGGCGGCAGCTGCGCTTTCTTCTTCACGACGCTCATTAACTACAACTTCTAATTTTTCCAGCATTTCTTCAAGCGTTTCCAGGGTGCATTCTCTTGCCTGCGCACGAAGAGTACGGATGTTGTTCAGAATTTTAAGTGCTTCGCTCATTGTAGTAATCTCAAACTTATAATGGGGGTGGTTTGTTGACCTAATAATAGAGCGATAAATTGAGTTGTGCAATAGCCAGGAATGTAAGGAATTCAAAAAATACTAAATTATCGACGCTATTATTAATTACGCTAACTTAAATTTCATCGCTTGTCTGTCCTGCAAGATATCACCCTAAACGGCAACAGCCTGCTGATTGCATGTTTGTTTTTGTGACATTTCCCTCAGGAATTATAGTTGCGGCGGATAAATATCAGCCTTTTGTATTACTCCAGCTAAGCGCAGCTACAGCAAAAAATAGTTAATAAATAGTGAATTTTAATGAACGTTGATTCCAGTATAAAAAGAAGTGTTATGTTTGGCTGGGCGCTTAAGGTAATGATGGCCTTAAAAGCGTTTAATGACTGTTTTAACGTATTATTTTCTATGCTTCCCGATGCCTCCGCTTGCTCTGAACGGCATAGTCTGTGCGGTGTATCGCTGATGACCAGACAAAATATGGTACAATGATTCATCGGGAATATTACACATTGATTAGGGTTTTACAGCCAATGGCACAACTTTATTTCTACTATTCGGCAATGAATGCAGGGAAATCGACAGCGTTGCTGCAATCTTCCTACAATTATCAGGAACGCGGTATGCGTACCGTCGTTTACACTGCCGAGATCGACGATCGCTTTGGTGCAGGAAAGGTAAGTTCAAGAATAGGGCTCTCGTCTCCTGCAAGGCTGTATAACCCGGAAACTGATTTGTTAGAGGATATCCGTGCAGAGCATGCTTCTAAGCCCATTCATTGTGTGCTGGTCGACGAAAGCCAGTTCCTGACGCGTGAACAGGTTCATGCGCTGTCAGAGGTTGTAGACGAGCTGGATATCCCCGTTCTTTGTTATGGCCTGCGCACTGATTTCCGGGGCGAGTTATTTCCCGGTAGCCAGTATTTGCTTGCCTGGTCCGATAAACTGGTAGAACTGAAAACCATCTGTTTCTGTGGACGTAAAGCCAGTATGGTGCTTCGTCTGGATCAGTCGGGGAAGCCATATGCAGACGGTGAGCAGGTGGTCATAGGCGGGAATGAGCGTTATGTGTCAGTCTGCCGCAAACACTATAAAGAAGCGCTTGTTGTGGGCTCGTTGACGGCAATCCAGAGTGACAATCGAAAATAATCCCTGATTGTAATTTTCAGGCCTGACATCAGGCATAAAAAAACCCGCCATTGGCGGGTTTTTTATCAGGCTGTCAATTAAGCGCTTTTCTTCGCTTTTTTGTCAGCTTTTACTGCAGGAGCTTCAACTTTTGCAGCAACAACGTCGCCTTCTTTGTACTCACGGCCGTAGTAGGTATCCATCAGGATCTGTTTCAGCTCGGAGATCAGCGGGTAACGTGGGTTAGCACCGGTACACTGGTCATCGAATGCATCTTCAGAGAGCTTATCTACGTGAGCGAGGAAGTCAGCTTCCTGAACGCCTGCTTCACGGATAGATTTAGGAATACCCAGCTCTGCTTTGATGCTGTCAAGCCATGCCAGCAGTTTCTCGATTTTCGCAGCGGTACGGTCGCCCGGCGCGCTCAGACCCAGATGGTCTGCAATTTCAGCGTAACGACGACGTGCTTGCGGACGGTCGTACTGACTGAAAGCAGTCTGCTTGGTTGGGTTGTCGTTGGCGTTATAACGAATAACGTTGCTGATCAACAGGGCGTTCGCCAGACCGTGAGGAATGTGGAACTGAGAACCCAGTTTGTGTGCCATTGAGTGGCAAACACCCAGGAAGGCGTTCGCAAACGCGATACCTGCGATAGTTGCGGCACTGTGTACACGTTCACGCGCTACCGGGTTTTTAGACCCTTCGTTATAAGATGCTGGCAGGTTTTCTTTCAGCAGTTTCAGAGCCTGCAGAGCCTGACCGTCAGAGAACTCAGAGGCCAGTACGGAAACATAGGCTTCCAGGGCGTGAGTGACGGCATCCAGACCACCAAATGCACACAGTGATTTCGGCATATCCATCACCAGGTTGGCGTCAACGATAGCCATATCCGGAGTCAGTGCATAGTCAGCCAGTGGGTATTTCTGACCGGTGGCGTCATCAGTCACAACCGCAAACGGTGTGACTTCTGAACCCGTACCGGACGTGGTGGTGACGGCGATCATTTTCGCTTTCACGCCCATTTTCGGGAACTTGTAGATACGTTTACGGATATCCATAAAGCGCAGTGCCAGTTCTTCGAAGTGGGTTTCCGGATGCTCGTACATGACCCACATGATCTTCGCGGCGTCCATTGGGGAACCACCACCCAGTGCGATAATCACATCTGGTTTGAAGGAGTTTGCCAGTTCAGCACCTTTGCGTACAACGCTCAGTGTCGGGTCAGCTTCAACTTCAAAGAAGACTTCAGTTTCGACGCCAGAGGCTTTCAGTACAGAGGTGATCTGGTCTGCGTAGCCGTTGTTGAACAGGAAACGGTCAGTCACGATGAGCGCACGTTTGTGGCCATCAGTAATCACTTCATCCAGCGCGATTGGCAGAGAGCCACGGCGGAAGTAGATAGATTTCGGAAGTTTGTGCCACAACATGTTTTCAGCTCGCTTAGCAACGGTTTTCTTGTTGATCAGGTGTTTTGGACCAACGTTTTCAGAGATGGAGTTACCACCCCAGGAACCACAACCCAGAGTCAGGGAAGGTGCGAGTTTAAAGTTGTACAGGTCACCGATACCACCCTGAGAAGCCGGGGTGTTAATCAGGATACGTGCGGTTTTCATCTTCTGACCGAAGTGAGCAACACGTTCTGGCTGGTTGTCCTGGTCGGTGTACAGGCAAGAGGTGTGACCGATACCGCCCATGGCGACCAGTTTCTCTGCTTTCTCTACCGCGTCGTCGAAATCTTTCGCACGGTACATTGCAAGCGTAGGGGACAGTTTTTCGTGAGCAAATGGCTCGCTTTCGTCAACAACGGTTACTTCACCGATCAGGATCTTAGTGGTAGCCGGAACGGTAAAGCCTGCAAGCTCTGCAATTTTGTACGCTGGCTGACCAACGATAGCGGCGTTCAGTGCGCCATTTTTCAGGATGATGTCCTGAACAGCTTTCAGCTCTTTACCTTGCAGCAGATAGCCACCGTGGCTGGCGAAACGTTCACGAACGGCGTCGTAAACGGAATCAACCACAACAACAGACTGTTCAGAAGCACAGATAACACCGTTGTCGAAGGTTTTGGACATCAGAACAGAAGCAACAGCACGTTTGATATCAGCCGTTTCGTCGATAACAACAGGAGTGTTACCCGCGCCTACGCCGATAGCAGGTTTACCGGAGCTGTACGCTGCTTTAACCATACCAGGACCACCGGTCGCCAGAATCAGGTTAATGTCAGGGTGATGCATCAGTGCGTTAGACAGTTCAACGGACGGTTGATCAATCCAGCCAATCAGATCTTTTGGTGCGCCAGCTGCGATTGCGGCCTGCAGAACGATATCTGCTGCTTTGTTTGTCGCATCTTTAGCACGTGGATGTGGAGAGAAGATAATTGCGTTACGGGTCTTCAGGCTGATAAGCGATTTGAAGATAGCGGTAGACGTTGGGTTAGTGGTTGGAACGATACCGCAAATGATGCCGATAGGTTCTGCAATGGTGATAGTACCGAATGTGTCGTCTTCAGACAGCACGCCGCAGGTTTTCTCATCTTTATAGGCGTTGTAGATATACTCAGAAGCAAAGTGGTTTTTGATCACTTTATCTTCAACGATACCCATGCCGGATTCGGCAACGGCCATTTTAGCGAGAGGGATTCGAGCATCTGCAGCAGCCAGAGCGGCCGCGCGGAAGATTTTATCAACCTGTTCTTGGGTGAAATTGGCATATTCACGCTGTGCTTTTTTCACGCGCTCGACGAGTGCGTTCAGTTCAGCGATATTGGTAACAGCCATAATGCTCTCCTGATAATGTTAAACTCTTTTAGTAAACCAGCGCTCGATACGTCAGACAGTATAGTCAGAGCCGATAACCCTTGCGTAATACACATTAAAACAAAGGGTTACTTCTTGCTCCAGCTCACTAATTTACTAAAAGAGCCTTACCTTAGCATCATACCTTTTTGACGGGTGATCTCCCTGGCGGCGTAATCAAGATTACTCACTTCTGAGTACGAAAATCATGATCTGCGTCAATTTTCTCACAAGCTGATACCTTTCAGCAGGGTTATTTCGCCATGATTATTCCACTGTTAAATAATTACGTAACTATTGGAAGCGCTTCTATCATTGATTCTACAAATATTTAACATCATGAAATGAGGGCATTTTGACTCAGATTTCTGATGAAGTATGCGCATAAAAAGCGTATCTTCAGCGCGGTTTAACCATGACACATTTTTAGTCTCAGGCCATGCTCATTAGCGGAGCTACACGTGATTCAAACGCTCTTTGATTTCCCGACATATTTTAAGTTTTTTATTGGTTTGTTTGCACTGGTGAACCCGGTAGGGATCATTCCGGTCTTCATTAGTATGACCAGCTATCAAACGGCAGCGGCCAGGAACAAAACCAATCTGACGGCTAACCTGTCAGTGGCTATCATTTTGCTTACTTCGCTTTTTCTTGGCGATGCCATTCTGCAGTTGTTCGGGATCTCGATTGATTCATTCCGTATTGCTGGTGGGATTCTGGTTGTGACCATCGCCATGTCGATGATCAGCGGCAAGCTGGGGGAAGATAAGCAGAACAAGCAGGAAAAATCAGAAACGGCGATCCGTGAAAGCATTGGCGTTGTGCCGCTGGCGTTACCGCTAATGGCAGGCCCTGGGGCCATCAGTTCGACGATAGTGTGGGGGACTCGCTACCACAACCTGATGCATCTTATCGGTTTTTCCGTCGCCATTGCCGTTTTCGCGCTCTGCTGCTGGGGAGTCTTCCGCATGGCACCGTGGCTGGTACGTTTGCTGGGGCAGACGGGAATCAACGTTATCACCCGTATCATGGGCCTTTTATTGATGGCGTTGGGTATCGAATTCATCGTCACCGGGATCAAGAGCATTTTCCCCGGACTATTACACTGATTATTTCATATGAAAGAACGGGGCATGCGCTCCGTTTTTTTTACGTGATTATCAGCAAATCATATAAATAAAGTTGAAAAATGCACGAGCCATAATAAATTCTGCTAATAATTGTCTTTTGTTAGTTTTCAAAGAGTTATTAATCCCTCCTTCGCTACCTTGCATGAAAAACCTTCAAACTCACTGTTATTTTCCTCACATGATACTCTGGGGCTTGCTGAGAGATAACCGAAATGATATTAGTAATTTTAACGTTCCCCCAGAGGAATGTGCTAAATAATAATCAGTTGTTAATTTTTTGTACAAATCCAGCCGATGATAGCGCAGCGACGCGCGAAGAGAGATACTTTTCTCTACTCTATTGAATAACAGGGGATTTTCCTGGTATTTGATGTCGGGCAGGGCTGCCCCCCAAGAAACGGCACTCGGCGTAAAAGAGAATTGCTTAACAAATTTGCAAAATGTATTGGCGAGAGTTTCCGCCTTTTGGTACTTTCCGGCCTTATATTTTGCAGCACTAAACAAGTAGATGAGAATTATTTTCATATAGTCCTCTTCTCAGATATCCAATACACGTCACAGACAGGGGTGACGTGTTAATGAATCGACGCAAGACGGCCATACGAGCGGTCAGTAATAAAAAGTCGGTGATAGCAAGAAGTAAAAAAAGAACCTGACAGCAGCAAAAAAAACTCCTGCGCTGTACAGGCCCCAAAAGGGGATTACACAGCTGGCGAAGGCCAGTCATTATAATGAGTGGAGTATCAACACAATGTCCATCATCACAAAAAAAAGTCTGGTAGCGGCGGGAATTTTAACTGCGCTAATCACAGGCAACGCTGCAATGGCTGCGGACGTTCCTGCAGGTGTTCAACTGGCTGAGAAACAGACGCTGGTGCGTAACAACGGTGCGGAAGTACAATCTCTTGATCCGCACAAAATTGAAGGCGTTCCTGAGTCTAACGTTAACCGCGACCTGTTCGAAGGCCTGCTGGTGACCGACGTAGACGGCCACCCGGCACCGGGTGTGGCAGAAAAATGGGAAAACAAAGATTTCAAAGTCTGGACCTTCCATCTGCGTAAAGATGCGAAATGGTCAGACGGTACGCCAGTTACTGCGGAAGACTTCGTGTATAGCTGGCAGCGTCTGGCGAATCCAAATACCGCTTCGCCCTATGCGAGCTATCTGCAGTACGGCCACATTGCCAATATTGATGACATCATTGCCGGCAAAAAACCGGTTACCGATCTGGGCGTGAAAGCCATCGACGCCAATACCTTTGAAGTGACGTTGAGCGAACCTGTTCCGTACTTCTATAAACTGCTGGTTCACCCATCAGTTTCTCCGGTACCGAAAGCCGCTGTGGAAAAATTCGGTGAGAAATGGACTCAGCCTGCCAATATCGTCACCAACGGGGCGTATAAGCTGAAAGCCTGGGTGGTTAACGAACGTATCGATCTTGAGCGTAACCCTAACTATTGGGACAACGCGAAGACCGTGATTAACCAGGTAACCTACCTGCCAATTGCCTCTGAAGTGACAGACGTTAACCGCTACCGCAGCGGTGAAATCGACATGACTTATAACAACATGCCGATTGAACTGTTCCAGAAGCTGAAAAAAGAGATCCCTAAAGAAGTCCACGTCGATCCGTATCTGTGTACTTACTACTACGAAATCAACAACCAGAAAGCGCCATTTACTGATGTGCGCGTTCGTACCGCACTGAAGCTGGCTCTGGATCGCGATATCATCGTCAACAAAGTGAAGAACCAGGGCGATCTGCCAGCATACAGCTACACCCCGCCGTACACCGATGGCGCGAAACTGACCGAGCCAGAGTGGTTCAAAATGACGCAGGAGCAGCGTAACGC
Organism: Enterobacter oligotrophicus; assembly: GCF_009176645.1. Taxonomy (NCBI): domain Bacteria; kingdom Pseudomonadati; phylum Pseudomonadota; class Gammaproteobacteria; order Enterobacterales; family Enterobacteriaceae; genus Enterobacter; species Enterobacter oligotrophicus. The sequence continues at coordinate 499,722 of NZ_AP019007.1, read as the reverse complement.
AGAAGCGAAGAAACTGCTGGCCGAAGCGGGTTATACCGCAGACAAACCGCTGACCTTCAGCCTGCTGTATAACACCTCTGACCTGCACAAAAAGCTGGCTATCGCCGTCTCCTCGATCTGGAAAAAGAACCTGGGTGCGAACGTGAAGCTGGAAAACCAGGAGTGGAAAACCTTCCTGGATAGCCGTCATCAGGGCACCTTTGATGTGGCACGTGCAGGCTGGTGTGCGGACTATAACGAACCGACCTCTTTCCTGAACACCATGCTGAGCGACAGCTCAAACAACACGGCTCACTATAAGAGCCCGGCGTTTGACAAGCTGATCGGCGACACCCTGAAAGCGACTGACGAAGCACAGCGTACCGAACTGTACTCCAAAGCTGAGCAGCAGCTGGATAAAGACTCCGCGATCGTTCCGGTTTACTACTACGTTAACGCCCGTCTGGTTAAGCCGTGGGTAGGTGGTTATACCGGTAAAGACCCGATGGATAATATCTACGTTAAAAACTTGTATATTATCAAGCATTAATGGCAATGAGTGGGGCGGGCAGGCTCGCCCCACGGTGTCTAACCATCATCATATAATATAGGCACAGGCCAGAAGGTACGGGCAATGTTGAAATTTATCCTACGTCGCTGTCTTGAAGCGATTCCAACGCTATTTATTCTAATTACGATTTCCTTCTTCATGATGCGTCTTGCACCGGGAAGCCCTTTTACCGGAGAACGTACGCTGCCGCCAGAAGTGATGGCCAACATCGAAGCGAAATACCACTTAAACGATCCTATCGCCACCCAATACTTCAATTATCTGAAGCAACTTGCGCACGGTGATTTCGGACCGTCATTCAAATATAAAGACTATTCCGTTAACGACCTGGTGGCTTCGAGCTTCCCTGTGTCAGCGAAATTAGGTGCTGCGGCATTTATCCTGGCTGTCGTCCTCGGCGTCACTGCGGGCGTTATCGCCGCGCTAAAACAAAATACCAAATGGGATTATGCCGTAATGGGGGTCGCAATGACCGGGGTGGTTATCCCCAGCTTCGTTGTCGCGCCATTGCTGGTAATGATATTTGCCATCACGCTGAAATGGCTGCCCGGTGGCGGCTGGAACGGCGGGGCGCTCAAGTTCATGATTTTGCCGATGGTGGCATTATCGCTGGCCTATATTGCCAGTATCGCGCGTATTACCCGTGGTTCAATGATTGAAGTCTTGCACTCTAACTTCATCCGCACGGCGCGAGCGAAAGGGCTACCAATGCGCCGCATTATCTTCCGCCATGCGCTCAAGCCTGCGCTGTTGCCCGTCCTGTCCTACATGGGCCCGGCCTTCGTCGGTATCATTACCGGGTCAATGGTTATTGAAACCATCTATGGCCTGCCGGGTATTGGTCAGCTGTTTGTTAACGGCGCGCTTAACCGCGACTATTCGCTGGTATTGAGTCTGACAATCCTTGTCGGTGCGTTGACGATTCTCTTTAACGCCATCGTCGATGTGCTGTATGCCGTCATCGACCCGAAAATCCGTTACTAACTGGAGCACGCCATGATGTTGAGTAAGAAAAACAGCGAGGCGCTGGAAAACTTCAGTGAAAAACTGGAAGTGGAAGGTCGCAGCCTCTGGCAGGACGCCCGTCGTCGTTTTATGCACAACCGCGCCGCCGTCGCCAGCCTGATTGTGCTGGTGATCATTGCGCTGTTTGTCACGCTTGCGCCGATGTTGTCGCAATTCACCTATTTCGATACGGACTGGGGCATGATGTCCAGCGCGCCGGATATGGAGTCCGGGCACTATTTCGGGACGGACTCCTCAGGCCGTGACCTGCTGGTTCGTGTGGCGATTGGCGGGCGTATCTCGCTGATGGTGGGTATCGCCGCCGCGCTGGTGGCGGTGATCCTGGGCACGCTTTACGGCTCTCTTTCTGGCTACCTGGGCGGAAAAGTGGACTCCGTGATGATGCGTCTGCTGGAGATCTTAAACTCCTTCCCGTTCATGTTCTTCGTGATCCTGCTGGTGACCTTCTTCGGTCAGAATATCCTGTTGATCTTCGTGGCAATCGGAATGGTTTCCTGGCTGGATATGGCGCGTATCGTGCGCGGGCAAACGCTGAGCCTTAAACGCAAAGAGTTTATCGAAGCGGCGCAGGTTGGGGGTGTTTCTACGGGGAATATCGTGGTACGCCACATTGTCCCGAACGTGCTGGGTGTGGTGGTGGTATATGCCTCACTGCTGGTGCCAAGCATGATCCTGTTCGAATCCTTCCTGAGCTTCTTGGGGCTGGGCACACAAGAGCCGTTGAGTAGCTGGGGCGCATTGCTGAGTGATGGCGCGAACTCTATGGAAGTGTCGCCGTGGTTGCTGTTGTATCCGGCAGGCTTCCTGGTCGTTACCCTGTTTTGTTTCAACTTTATCGGCGATGGCCTGCGTGATGCCCTCGATCCGAAAGACCGTTAAGGAGCGCCGTCATGACGATTATTGAAACGGCAACTGCGCCACAGGCGCAACGGCAGAGCAACATTCTGCTGGATGTGAAAGACCTCCGGGTGACATTTAAAACACCAGACGGTGACGTAACTGCTGTAAACGATCTCAATTTCAACCTCCGTGCAGGTGAAACATTGGGGATTGTGGGCGAATCTGGCTCCGGGAAATCCCAGACGGCGTTTGCGCTGATGGGTCTGCTGGCGGCGAACGGTGTTATCGGCGGTTCTGCGAAATTCAACGGTCGCGAGATCCTCAACCTGCCGGAGCAGGAGCTGAACAAACTGCGTGCCGAGCAGATTTCGATGATTTTTCAGGACCCGATGACCTCGCTAAACCCGTACATGCGCGTTGGCGAACAGCTGATGGAAGTGTTGATGCTGCATAAAGGGCTGGGCAAAGCCGAAGCGTTTGACGAATCCGTGAAAATGCTGGATGCGGTAAAAATGCCGGAAGCCCGTAAGCGTATGCGCATGTACCCGCACGAGTTCTCGGGCGGTATGCGTCAGCGCGTGATGATCGCGATGGCGCTGCTGTGTCGGCCAAAACTGCTGATTGCTGATGAACCTACCACGGCGCTGGATGTGACCGTTCAGGCGCAAATCATGACCCTGTTGAATGAACTTAAGCACGAATTCAACACGGCAATCATTATGATTACCCACGATCTGGGTGTCGTCGCCGGTATCTGTGACAAGGTGCTGGTCATGTATGCCGGGCGCACCATGGAGTACGGCAACGCGCGTGATGTGTTCTACCACCCTGCGCATCCGTACTCGATTGGCCTGCTGAACGCAGTGCCACGTCTCGATGCAGAAGGCGAATCTCTGCTGACCATTCCAGGGAATCCGCCAAACCTGCTGCGCCTGCCGAAAGGTTGTCCGTTCCAGCCACGTTGCCCGCACGCGATGGAAATCTGTAACAGCGCTCCGCCGCTGGATGCGTTTGCCCCAGGCCGTCTGCGCGCCTGCTTTAAGCCGCTGGAGGAACTGGTATGAATGCAATAGATGAAAAACGCAATGTGCTGCTCGAAATCGCTGACCTCAAAGTGCATTTTGATATCAAAGACGGCAAACAGTGGTTCTGGCAGCCACCTAAAACCCTGAAAGCGGTCGATGGTGTCACGCTACGCCTCTACGAGGGGGAAACCCTGGGCGTGGTGGGGGAATCAGGCTGCGGGAAATCAACGTTTGCGCGCGCGATTATCGGTCTGGTTAAAGCGACAGACGGTAAAGTCGCCTGGCTGGGTAAAGACCTGCTGGGCATGAAGCCGGACGAATGGCGCGACGTGCGCAGTGATATCCAGATGATTTTCCAGGACCCGCTGGCGTCACTCAACCCACGTATGACCATTGGTGAGATTATTGCCGAGCCGCTGCGCACTTACCATCCGAAGATGTCGCGTCAGGAAGTCCGCGACCGTGTGAAAGCGATGATGATGAAAGTGGGTCTGCTGCCGAACCTCATCAACCGCTATCCGCACGAGTTCTCCGGCGGCCAGTGCCAGCGAATTGGTATTGCGCGTGCGCTGATCCTCGAACCGAAATTGATCATCTGTGATGAACCGGTTTCTGCACTGGATGTCTCTATCCAGGCGCAGGTGGTAAACCTGCTGCAAAAACTGCAGCGCGAGATGGGGTTGTCGCTGATCTTTATCGCGCATGACCTGGCCGTCGTTAAGCACATTTCCGATCGCGTACTGGTGATGTATCTGGGCCACGCTGTCGAGTTAGGCACTTACGATGAGGTGTACCACAATCCGCTGCACCCCTACACCAGAGCGTTAATGTCTGCTGTACCGATTCCCGATCCCGATCTGGAAAAGAATAAAACCATCCAGCTTCTCGAAGGTGAGTTGCCATCACCGATTAACCCGCCGTCAGGTTGCGTATTCCGCACGCGATGTCCGATGGCAGGGCCGGAGTGCGCACAAACGCGACCGGTTCTGGAGGGCAGTTTCCGACATGCGGTTTCCTGCCTGAAAGTAGACCCGTTATAATCGCAAGGGCTGACACGATGTCAGCCCTTATTTTTTGCGAGGTGAATGTGTCGCGATTATTCACGTCGGCCCGTCAGCGGCTGTATCGTTTATTATTCGATCCCCAAACGGTGTCGGGTCGCCGTTTCGAAGGGCTCTGCGGTTTATTCGCGCTGCTCAGCGTGATTATCATCTTTATCGAGTCCGGTGCCGGGACGCAGTACCATCTGACGTTCGACGAATGGCACGTTTTTCTCTGGCTGGAGCTAATAGTTACTCTCGTCTTTACCACTGAATATGTGCTGAGGGTCGCCTGCTGGCCTAATCCGGCGAAATATGTTTTCAGTTTCTGGGGGTTTATAGATTTAGCGACTATTCTGCCGCTTTACGTGATGTGGCTCTGGCCGGAAATTAGCCTGAATTATGTGTTTGCCTGGCGGGCGATGCGTGCGATTCGCGTGTTACGAATTCTGAAACTGCTGCGTTTTATGCCGTCGTTGAGGGTTTTCTGGGTCGCGATATTAAGCGCGCGTCACCAGCTTATTCTCTTCTATTCGTTTATCGCAATCGTGATGATTGTGTTTGGCTCTCTGATGTATTTAATCGAAGGGCCAAAATATGGCTTCTCAACGCTGAATGCCTCCGTTTACTGGGCCATTGTGACCGTCACGACCGTTGGCTATGGCGATATCACGCCGCATACGCCGCTCGGGCGCATTGTGGCCTCGGTACTGATTCTGATCGGATATTCGGTGATTGCGATCCCGACGGGGCTGATTACCACGCATATGAGCAGTGCATTTCAGAGCCGCAAGCAGCAGCGTAAATGCCCACGCTGCCAGCAGGGCGAACATGACCACAGCGCGCGGTTTTGTAACCGTTGTGGCAGCGAATTACCGGATTAAATAAAAAAGGCTGCATTCGCAGCCTTTTTTATTATTCGCGCCAGAGAATATGGCACAGCTTGTGGTCTTTCTCGCGGCAAAGCAGGACGCGAGCGAAGATATCGTTAATTTCACCGCCATCTTCATCCGCCAGGCCAATCACCACTTCGGCGAAGAAGTCCGGATTGAGGTCGAAATCCACATGCTCGGCCCAGTCTTCAGACGGATCGAACAGTTCGGCACCGCCACGTTCTTCAAATTGCAAATTGAAGAGGATCACGTCTGCGGGATCGAGATTATCAACCGCCAGTTCGAGAAAAATGTCGTAGGCCTGCTCGAGCGTTTCGTCTTCGGTCAGGCGATTGTTCAGATCCATTTCCATGATGACTACCTGTTTAACATCGTTGGGCACGTTTTACAGCAACGGGCTAAAGAAGTAAAACAGTCGTTCGGCAATTCGCTGCCACAGCGGACGTTTCACCCACAGCCTTGCATCCAGCAGGCGAGAGCGGGAGATATAGTCATCCTGAACCGCGGCGAGATCGCCACCAAATCCGGCATCATCAATCACCAGGGTGATTTCAAAGTTGAGCCACAGGCTGCGCATGTCCAGATTGACCGTGCCCACCAGGCTTAGCTCACCATCTACCAGTACGCTCTTGGTATGAAGAAGGCCTCCTTCAAACTGATAAATCTTCACCCCTGCGGCCAGCAGTTCGCTAAAGAATGCGCGGCTTGCCCAGCCAACCAGAAGGGAATCATTTTTACGCGGCATAATAATACTGACATCCACGCCACGCTGGGCGGCGGTACAGATGGCATGGAGCAGATCGTCACTGGGGACGAAATAGGGCGTGGTCATGATCAAATACTCACGCGCGGCGTACGTGGCGGTGAGCAGAGCCTGATGGATCAGGTCTTCCGGGAAGCCAGGGCCGGAGGCAATGGTATGAATGGTATGCCCGCTGGCCTCCTCAAATGGCATGATATTTCCGTCCGGTGGCGGGGGCAGGATGCGTTTGCCGGTTTCGATTTCCCAGTCGCAGGAGTAGACAATGCCCATAGAGGTCGCCACCGGGCCTTCCATGCGCGCCATTAAATCGATCCATTGCCCGACGCCGGAGTCCTGCTTGAAGAAGCGAGGGTCAACCATGTTCATACTGCCGGTGTAGGCAATATAATTATCAATCAGGACCATTTTCCGGTGCTGGCGCAAATCCATGCGGCGCAGGAATACACGCAGCAGGTTTACCTTGAGTGCCTCAACCACTTCGATGCCTGCGTTGCGCATCATGCCCGCCCACGGGCTACGGAAAAACGCGACGCTGCCCGCAGAGTCCAGCATCAGGCGGCAGTGGATACCGCGGCGTGCCGCCGCCATCAAGGATTCGGCGACCTGATCCGCCATTCCGCCCGGTTGCCAGATATAGAACACCATCTCAATATTATGGCGGGCAAGCTGAATATCGCGGATCAGCGCCTGCATCACGTCATCGGAGGTGGTCATTAATTGCAGCTGGTTACCTTTGACGCCCGCAATCCCCTGGCGACGTTCACACAGTTTAAACAGTGAAGAAGCAACGCTGCTGTTCTCTTCAGCAAAGATATGTTTGCAGGCTTTGAGGTCGTTAAGCCATTTCGCCGTGGAGGGCCACATAGCGCGGGCGCGTTCGGCACGGCGTTTACCCAGATGAAGCTCGCCAAAAGAGAGATAGGCGATAATACCGACCAGCGGCAGAATGTAGATAATCAGAAGCCAGGCCATGGCAGAAGGTACGGCTCTGCGCTTCATCAGGATGCGCAACGTCACCCCCGCGATTAACAGCCAGTATCCCAGAATGACCAGCCAACTCACCACGGTGTAGAAGGTTGTCATAGGTAAAAAAATCCTTTTGAAAGCGTGTTGTTATGAGTGTACGCATCAGGATTCATCTGGCAAATAAAAACGGCAGATAAAAGCGCTGGTTTGCCGCCGGGTTGGGTTTATAATGAGATTTCTGTTTAAGAAAGAGTTGTAGACATGAAGCGCAGTAGAACAGAAGTAGGGCGCTGGCGCATGTTGCGACAGGTGAGTCGTCGTAAGGCTCGTTGGCTGGAAGCACAATCCCGCCGCAATATGCGTATCCACGCCATCAGAAAATGTGGGCTGAACAGACACCGTAATGCGTTGCTGTTTGCCGTCCAGGATATCTGAACGTCATGAGGGCACCGTTAAGGTGTCCCTTAGCTATCAATTCTCGCAGTCCTCTCCCGACCTGATTCCGCGATATACTGTGTACCCCTGATGCGTTGAATATAAAATATGAATCCTTACCTCTGGGTTTTTGTCGTGCTTATGACGCTGGATGCGCTCAGAGAATACGCAGGACTTTCGTCGTTTCCCGCGTTGATTGACTATTTACTTAACGGGATAGCTCCGTAGTGTGACTAAAGGAATAAGGGATGAATGGAAAAATGCTGGCTGCAATTCTGGGAATTGCGCTTTTAAGCGGGTGTACCAGTACAAAAACATCACCGGAAAGACACGCGTATTATTTCGTGTCCCATAAATCAAATTTTGTCGGCGGAAACTTTACGTCGAGCGTACCTCAAAATTACCGTCTGAACGTCCCGCAATTTCGCGAGCTATATGCGCAGGGTAAAGCCGATCGTTCAGCGGGGCGCACTGCGGCTGAGGCCAGCGAATATGCCCAAAGCATTCGCGATCAGTTGAGGAAAGAAGCCAGTACCGACCATGCATTCTCAGGCAATGCCAGCGATAAATGGACGTCTGAAATGGAAGACAAAGACGCCATTTTGTTCGGCAATGAACTGGCCGCGACTTATCTTGATGGCTATAACGGCGTACAATAAGCGGATGCGTTTTGGGAGTATCGCCGTTGCAGCGATATTCCCTTTGTTTTTTAGCAAAAGGAGGGAGAAGTGTTTGCGGAGTTTGGTGTACTGAATTTCTGGACTTACGTCGTCGGCGCATTTTTTATTGTGCTGGTTCCAGGACCGAACACCTTGTTTGTACTGAAAACAGGGATTGGGCACGGCGTCAAAAAAGGGTATCTGGCCGCGACCGGTGTATTTATCGGCGATGCCGTCCTGATGTTCCTGGCCTGGGCAGGTGTTGCGGCGCTCATCCAGACCACGCCTGTCTTATTTAATATCGTCCGTTATCTTGGTGCGTTCTATCTGCTGTGGTTGGGCGGAAAAATGCTCTGGTCGGTCATTACCCGTCAGAATAATACGCACGAGAGCGGTACGGAACCGGCAAGCATGATCATGAAACGCTCGCTGGTTTTAAGCCTGACCAATCCAAAAGCGATTCTGTTCTATGTGTCGTTTTTTGTGCAGTTCATTGATGTAAATGCTGCAAATACAGGCACCTCTTTTCTGATCCTCGCAACCACGCTGGAGCTAATCAGCTTTATGTATATGAGCTTCCTGATCTTCTCCGGGGCGTTTGTTACCCGTTACCTGAAAACCAAAAAGAAACTGGCAAAACTGGGGAACGGATTGATAGGGTTGCTGTTTGTAGGATTTGCGGCAAGGCTTGCATCGCTGCATTGATGAAAAGAAAGGCTCCTGAGGGAGCCTTTTTGATATCAAAACACTTTCTTGTACGGTCGCACACTGACTTTCTCATACACCCCGGCCGCTACATACGGGTCAGCTTCTGCCCAGGCGTTTGCCGCTTCCAGCGATTCAAACTCGGCGATGACCGTGGAGCCAGTAAAACCTGCGGCACCCGGATCGTTGCTGTCTACTGCGGGCATTGGGCCAGCGGTTAATAGTCGGCCTTCATCCTGCAGCAGTTGCAGGCGCGCCAGGTGAGCAGGGCGGACCGAAAGGCGTTTTTCCAGCGAATCAGCAACATCTTCAGCGTAAATCACATAAAGCACGGTGGAGCTCCTAAACTGAGAAAGTGTTATTTACGTTATGTGAAAGCATAACTGACTGCAATGTAAACATAAAAACAATGTTAAAACCCTGAGCTGAGTGCGCCTTTTTTGGCCGCTCATGCGCTTAAATTGCGCCAGAACAAAGTGTCTTATTGAATATGATTGCTATTTGCATTTAAAATCAGGGTTCGGTTTTTTAACGTTGATGATTATGACTTCGATGACCCTTGATTTACCTCGCCGCTTTCCATGGCCGACGCTGCTTTCCGTCGTTATTCACGGTGCTGTCGTGGCGGGTTTGCTCTATACCTCGGTTCATCAGGTTATTGAAATGCCAGCGCCCGCGCAGCCAATTTCCGTGACCATGGTATCGCCCGCGGATCTTGAACCGCCGCAGGTTGCGCCTCCACCGCCTCAGCCGGTCGTTGAACCGGAGCCCGAACCTGAACCGATTCCGGAGCCGCCGAAAGAAGCACCGGTCGTGATCCATAAACCGGAACCGAAGCCTAAACCCAAGCCGAAGCCAAAACCGGTCAAAAAGGTGGAGGAGCGTCCAAAACGTGAAGAGCGTCCGGTAGAGCCACGCGCTACGCAAACGGTAGAAAATACTGCGCCATCGCGTCCGGTAATGAATAACTCCACGACAACGGCGAAGCCGAAGATCACAGCGCCGGCCGGTCCTCGTGCGCTGAGCCGTAACCAGCCACAGTATCCGGCACGTGCTCAGGCATTACGCATTGAAGGGCGTGTGCGGGTGAAATTTGACGTTACGCCAGATGGTCGCGTTGAAAACGTGGAAGTCTTGTCCGCACAGCCTTCTAATATGTTTGAACGTGAAGTGAAAACGGCCATGCGCAAGTGGCGTTATGAGGCCGGTAAGCCGGGCAGTGGGCTGATAGTGAATATTGTTTTCCGCCTGAATGGCGGAGCGCAGATGGAATAAGAAAAGCCTCCGTAAGGAGGCTTTTTTTTACCCGGCAGTTATCGCAGGAAGCTGGCGCGGTTTTCCCTGACTGTCTACCGCGACATAAATAAACAGCGCTTCCGTTGCTTTGTAACGTTGTCCGATAGGCTCAGATGAAACTTTTTTTACCCACACTTCAATATTGATGGAAATTGACGTATTACCGCGCTTTACACAACGCGCATAACAACAGACCACATCACCCACTGCAACCGGGCGAAGGAAGGTCATTCCATCCACCCGCACGGTAACCACACGTCCATGAGCAATCTCTTTTGCCAGGATTGCACCGCCCATATCCATCTGCGACATCAGCCAGCCGCCAAAAATATCGCCATTGGCATTCGTGTCCGCGGGCATTGCCAGTGTGCGCAAAACCAGTTCGCCCTGAGGGGCGTTATTTGTTGTCATTGTTTTTAACTCGTAACTGAAGACTTCAGGCGGGATGCTACTATGATTTTGGATGAGAGAGAATAGCCCAGAGCGCGATGATACGCGCTCTGGATATAACAATCAGTGCTTGTCGTCCTGCGGCATGTGCCGGTAAATATAAACGCCACTTAACAGAGTAAAGATAAGCGTCAGCGCCGTCAGGCCGAACACCTTAAAATTGACCCAGATGTTCTGCGGTAGCCAGAAGGCGATGTAGATATTGGCCAGCCCACAGAGAATAAAGAACAGCGCCCAGGCCATATTCAGGCGAGACCATACTTCCTGCGGTAAGGTCAGCTCTTTACCCAACATGCGCTGAATCAGGGGTTTTTTCATCACCCACTGGCTGATTAGCAAGGCCCCCGCAAACAGGGCATAAATCACCGTCACTTTCCACTTGATGAATTCATCATTGTGGAAGAACAGCGTCAGCCCACCAAAGACGGCCACCATCACAAAAGTAATGAGCGCCATTTTTTCAACTTTACGGTAGCGAACCCAGCTGTAGATGAGTACGACAGCGGTAGCAATAATCAGTGCCGTCGTCCCGGCGTAAATGTCATACAGCTTATAAAACGCGAAAAACACGACCAGCGGTAAAAAATCCAGAAACTGCTTCATTCTACGATCCCATCTTCTGAGAAAAGCCGGGAACGCCCCGGCCATCAGGATTACTGACGAATTAACATATACAGGCGGAACAAGTAAACCAGCAGTACAGCTGAAATCAGGTTGCTCAGCGTATTAGCGACCACCGCACCGACGTTTGGTGTTAATACGGCAAAGTTCGGTGCAAACAGCAGCAAAAGCGTTTTGGCAAGTAACCAGCTAACCACCGCAGGGGCGACCAGGCGCATGTTTGCCCACGCGAGCCTCATGCTGCTGCGCATCGCGGTGAAGATCCCCATTTTATCCTGCACGACCATCACCGGTGCAAAGGAGAGCACGATAGCCAACAGCACCCCAGGCACAACAACCAGCATAATCCCCATTTGCACCAGCAACGTGGTTAAAAAGATGAGAATAAACAGCTTCGGCAGCACCGGGGCGCTGGCACCAATGGCGCGTAAGGCGCTTACACGATGACCCGCAGAGACGAGCTGGATCATCAGCAGTACGCCACCGGCGAGAATGGCATTGCCAATCAGACCGGAGAAGGTTGAGGCTGCCGATGCGCGCAGCAGGATTTGCTGCTGTTCCGGCGTCATGTTCTGCACCAGCTCAAACAACCCCACGCTATCTGTAAGGTGGTCACCCTGGCTCAGGCTGGCAATCTGCTCATCACTGGGTGAGAACGCATGACCCAGTACCACCGTGATAAAGGCGCACAACAATGCGATCAGCAAAAAGGTAATGAACTGATTGCGGAAAAAGTTTCCCGTGTCACGGTAGACAGACTTCGCCGTGATAGACATGCACTCTCCTTGAGTATTGCAGGTATTAATTAGCCGGCAATTGTACACCGGATAACGCTACTGTGGCAGCATCAAGGCTTGTATGGAAAAGCATATCTTTGTAAAGCGGCGGTAATGCCGCGCTCATAGGTAAATCAAATTACCCGCTCGGATGATATCCGCAAAAATTAATCTGGATCAATAAATGTTAAGTTACTGGTTTTAATGTGATCTGTGTTAGATCACTTATTACTCATTTGTGAGTATATTCTCATCCGCTATGAAAACCACAACGATGGAGCGGATATGAAAAAATTAGCGGTGGCAGCCCTTGTCTTAAGCAGTCTCTCTGGCGGCGCTTACGCGCATGAAGCGGGCGAATTCTTTATTCGTGCAGGTTCGGCAACGGTGCGTCCAACGGAAGGTTCCGATAATGTGCTGGGAATGGGCGGGTTTAACGTCAGTAATAATACCCAGTTAGGTTTGACGTTCACGTATATGGCAACAGATAACGTTGGTGTTGAGCTTCTGGCGGCCACGCCATTCCGTCACCGCGTTGGGCTTGGGCCAACCGGCGATATCGCCACGGTGCACCATTTACCGCCCACGCTGATGGCGCAATGGTACTTTGGTGATTCCAGCAGCAAGGTGCGTCCGTATATTGGCGCAGGTGTGAACTACACCACCTTCTTTGATGAGAAATTTAACGATACCGGTAAAGACGCGGGGCTTACCGATCTCAGCCTGAAAGATTCCTGGGGGATGGCAGGGCAGGTAGGTCTGGATTATCTGATTAACCGCGACTGGTTAATCAACGCCTCGGTCTGGTATATGGACATTGATACCGACGTGCGCTTTAAAGCGGGCGGCGAGCAGCAAAGCATTAGCACACGCCTGGACCCGTGGGTGTTTATGTTCTCGGCGGGATACCGTTTCTGACCATCCTGTAAGAAGCTGGCCCAGCAGATGGCCAGCTTCGCAGACCCACTTAATTAATCCCCAGCTCTGGCATATGCTCAAGCGCATACAGCAACACTGTTTCCCCATCCAGAGACGCATAAGGGTAGCTTTCGATAATCAGCACCGGTAAATTTGCGTCGATCTGCTGTGCAAGCTCCTCACGTTTGTATTGAATGTGCGGTGCGACCAGATACCCATCAAACGCGGGGGCGACGCTGGCGAAATTATCCACTCCTACTGCGCTGATGACGAGAGGGTAGCCTCGCTCATCGGCAACATGCTGCATTTTCTTTGCGAGCGTATTCGCTGTATTACCGAAAAGACAACAAATCAGAATTTTTTTCATTGGTGTAACCTCCTGGAAACTGCCCATACACTATGCCTGCTCAGATCAGGAAAATGGGACGAGCGGCGTGTTTTTAGACGATTTATCGCGGGAGGAAGGTGCGCCCCTGAACGGAGCGCAGATAAGCACTTATTTCTGGATCAAATAACGAATGGTAGGCCCGTCCTGCTGAATATCCAGCACCGTATAACCGTGGTTTTTGGCATCCAGAGGAATATTATTGATGGACTGCGGACAATCGCTTACCACTTCCAGAATTTCTCCTTTTTTTAACTGCGGCAGCGCTTCAAGCGTGGCGACCGCAGGGTAGGGACACGGCTCGCCGATCATATCAAGGCGATAGTCAGGCACGATCTCACTCATGCAGCATTCTCCTGCGTTTCAGTTTTGACAGAGGTACGGCGAAAGAAACGTTTTTCCTGTGCGACGACCAGTAAAAATGCAACCAGCAACAGGGCATACGTCATCAGCAAGCCACCGAGCGGGCCAAAGGTATTCAGCAGGTTGACCTTGTCCCAGTTTGTGGCCAGCACAGGTGACAAATCATCCCAGTAATATGCCAGAATCGTGGAGCCGATAACGTTCCCAAGCCCCACCCACCAGTAATGTACCTGGCCTTCTACGGCGCGGTACATCCAGCCTGTTTCGCAGCCTCCGGCCAGAACAATGCCGAAACCAAACAGCAAGCCGCCAATCACCGCATTTGGGCCAGCCCACATGATTTTTGGCTCTACGCCAAGCTGGACATAGCTGAAGATGCCAATGGCGCTCACCGCCATCCCGGCAATAATCGCTTTCGCCATCATGGCACGTCCGGTGATCCACATATCGCGAAACGCGGAGGTGAAGCAGATCTGTGCACGTTCAATCAGCAGGCCAAAGCCAACGCCGAACAGCATTGCCAGGCCCAGTTTCGGCTGGTTTAGCGCTGTGCAAATAGCCCATGCGATCATGGCAAAAAACACCAACATACCGAGGCGGAAACGGCGGCGCGCCTGAGAAGGCTGTTGTGTTAAGGGCGACGCAGCCGTCACCTTGACCATTTTGACAGGAATACGGAACAGCGGCAGCAGGGTGAATTTAGCGCCAAAGTAAGAGCCAATGGCGGTTGCCACGGCAAAGAACCACGCGTGCAGTGAAAACTGAGGAATTCCCGTAAAGAAAGCGGCGAGGTTGCACCCCATTGCCAGACGCGCACCAAACCCGGCAATGATCCCGCCGGTAACCGCCTGCAAAATGCGAATCCGGCTTTTTGGCATTCTCAGTTTAACGTTATTTGCCCACAGTGCGGCGGCAAAACAGCCACCGAACATGCCGATAATCATCATTCCGTCGATGCGTGTCAGCGGTGTGCCGTCGAGATGAATGAGCCTGAAATAACCCCATTCTTCGGCATGCACGCCTGCCAGCTGCAATAGCTGACCACCCCAGCGGGTAAACTCGCCAGTGACGGCCCAGAATGTGCCGGTAATGCCGAAATAATAAGTAGAAAGAATGCCTGCCGCGATAACGGCCGGAACGGGCGACCAGAACTTAACCAGGTAAGCCTGTTTGAAGGTATGCCATGACATGTGTAAGCCTCTGAACTCAGAAGGTATAAACAGAAAGAAACCGAATCATACGCTTACAGCAGGGTTTGAAAAGTCATTCACGCCGAGAATATCGATGGGATCAATTTTGACGTAACCCTTAAGGGGAGGATAAGGAACCGTCTGGCAGTCGCGCCAGACGGTTTTTAACATCAGGCCTGACGTGTGGCCGCTTTCATGTCGGTAATGAAGGTTTTGAGTTCAGCCAGCATTTGCTCTGGTTTATCCACGTTTTTCTCAATGATCTTCACAATCGCGGAGCCGGAAATGGCACCGGCTGCCTTCGCGTCAATGGCCGCAGTCACCTGATCCGGTGACGAAATACCAAACCCCTGCAGCGGTGGTGCCGCGTGGTACTCCGCCAGCTTTTCTACCAGATGATGCAGAGGCAACGCCGCTTTGTTCTCCGCACCCGTCACGCCCGCACGGGAGAGCAGGTAAGTATACCCGCGTCCGTATGAGGCAATCTGGCGCAGCAGTTCATCATCCGCATTTGGCGGGCAGATGAAAATGGGGGCTACGTTGTGACGCATTGCCGCCTGGCGGAAAGGGGCCGACTCTTCAACGGGCACATCGGCAACCAGAACAGAATCGACGCCCACGCGCGCGCACTCGGCGTAAAATTCATCAATGCCACGGTTAAACACCAGGTTGGCATACATCAGCAGGCCAATCGGAATGGTCGGGTGCTTCTGGCGGATCGTTGCCAGCATCTCAAAACACTGCGTTGGCGTGACGCCAGCCGCAAAGGCACGCAGGGTGGCGTTCTGAATGGTCGGGCCATCTGCCAGCGGGTCTGAAAACGGGATACCCAATTCGAGTGCATCGGCACCGGCTTCAATCAGGGTGTCGATAATTTTCAGCGACTGTTCCGGGCCAGGGTCGCCCAGAGTAACGAAGGGAACGAACGCGCCTTCCTGGCGAGCCTTCAGTTGTGCAAATGCGTTATCGTAGCGTTCCATCAGATTTCCCCTCGTGCTTTCAGAATATCGTGAACGGTGAAGATATCTTTATCACCGCGACCGGAAAGGTTAACCACCAGCAATTGTTCTTTTTCCGGGTTCTCTTTCATCATTTTCAGCGCGTGCGCCAGGGCATGCGAGGATTCCAGTGCCGGGATAATCCCTTCGTTGCGGCACAGCGTTTTAAAGGCTTCCAGCGCTTCGTCATCCGTAATGGAAACGTAATCCGCACGACCAGTGCTGTTCAGGTAAGCATGCTGTGGCCCGACAGACGGGAAATCCAGACCGGCAGAGATAGAGTAAGACTCTTCAATCTGGCCTTCGTCAGTCTGCATCATTGGTGACTTCATACCGAAGTAGATCCCCACGCGGCCGTGCTTCAGCGGCGCGCCGTGTTCACCCGATTCAATGCCGTGACCGGCGGGTTCCACGCCGATAAGCCCCACGCTGGTGTCATCGATAAAATCTGCAAACATCCCGATGGCGTTAGAACCACCGCCGACGCAGGCGATCACCGCATCCGGCAGGCGACCCTCTTTTTCAAGGATCTGCGCTTTGGTCTCTTCACCGATCATGCGCTGAAATTCACGCACGATAGTCGGGAACGGGTGCGGGCCCGCCGCAGTACCAAGCATGTAGTGCGCGGTGTCGTAGCTGCCAGACCAGTCGCGCAGCGCTTCGTTACAGGCATCTTTCAGCGTCGCGGAGCCGCTGTGGACCGGGATCACTTCCGCACCCATCAGGCGCATACGGAACACGTTTGGGGACTGACGCTCAACGTCTTTTGCCCCCATATAGATGCGACACTTCAGGCCGAGCAGGGCGCTGGCGAGAGCGGAGGCCACACCGTGCTGACCGGCACCGGTCTCAGCGATGATTTCAGTTTTGCCCATGCGTTTGGCAAGCAGCGCCTGGCCCAGCACCTGGTTGGTTTTATGCGCGCCGCCGTGGAGCAAATCTTCACGCTTAAGGTACAGCGTGGTTTTTGTGCCTTCCGTCAGATTACGGCATTTTGTCAGCGCGGTAGGGCGGCCCGCGTAGTTTTTCAGCAGGTCGGTAAATTCGGCCTGAAACGCCGGGTCTTTCTGCGCGCTCACGAACGCGTCTTCCAGCTGGCGCAGCGCGGGCATCAGGATTTGCGGGACGTACATCCCACCGAACTCACCAAAATACGGGTTTAGTAATGTCGTCATCTTTTCTTCCTTAATATGCACGCAGAGTTTTAAATACTGAGGCCAGTTTGCTGGCATCTTTCACTCCCGGTTGGGACTCTACGCCTGAATTGAAATCGAGGCCTGCGCAGCCGGTTTTCGCCGCGTCCACACAGTTATCCGGGCTTAACCCGCCCGCGAGCAGGACATTGTCCAGCGCTTCGCCGTTCAGCAGTGACCAGTCAAATCGCTGGCCCGTACCGCCCTGGCCGTTGTCGAGCACGTATTTATCAACATGATTCAAGTTACGCGCGGGCAATGTCTCGCCAACGCTTTGCGCTTTCCAGATCTGCACCTGAGGTGCGAGAGCCTCGCGCAGGGCATTGATATACGCCTGGTCTTCATCACCGTGCAGTTGCACTGCAGCCAGAGATAACGCTTCGGCTTTTGCGACAACATCGGTGATATCGGCATTACGGAAGACGCCCACATAGCTGAGCGGCGCGGCTGCTATTACCTTACGTGCCTGTTCTTCCGTCACGGCACGAGGAGAGGTGCCCACAAAGATCAGCCCGCCGTAAATCGCACCTGCCTCATACGCGGCTTGTGCATCCTCTTCACGGGTTAATCCACATACCTTGTTCTCACCGAGTAAGACACGGCGTACTGCGGCGTTGAGATCGTCGTGTGCCATCATCGCCGAGCCAATCAGGAAACCGTTGGCAAAATGGCTCAGCTCACGCACCTGGGCGTAGCTGTTGATGCCAGATTCGCTGATCACCGTCACGCCAGGCCCGAGGAGCGGAGCCAGCTGGCGTGTGCGGTTCAGATCAATCGACAGGTCTCGCAGATCGCGGTTATTGATGCCGACCACTTTGGCTTTCAGCGCAATCGCTCGCTCCAGCTCTTCTTCATTGCTCACTTCGGTCAGCACGCCCATGTTCAGGCTGTGTGCCACCGCCGAAAGCTGGCGATACTGTTCGTCGTCAAGCACCGAGAGCATCAGCAGGCAGGCGTCGGCCTGGTAAAAACGCGCCAGCCAGATCTGATACGGGTCGATGATAAAGTCTTTGCACAAAATGGGCTGCGGCGCGATACCGCTGACAATCGGCAGAAAATCAAAGCTGCCCTGGAAATATTTTTCATCCGTCAGCACGGAGATGGCTGACGCATGATGCTTATAAATACCGGCAATGCGCGCCGGGTCGAAATCGTCACGGATCACGCCTTTCGACGGAGAGGCTTTTTTACACTCCAGGATGAACGCGGTACGCGCACCCTGCAGGGCATCATAAAAACGGCGTGTAGCTGGCACCACATCGTTCTGAAAACTGGCAAGCGGCTGTTGTTGCTTGCGGGCTTCTACCCAGATGGCCTTATCGGCAACGATTTTCGCTAAAACGGTCTGCATTCTTTACCCTCTTGCCGCAAGTGCGGTAACGCGATCGTAAGCTGCACCGGAGCGCAGTACGTCCAGAACTTTTTGGGCGTTGGCCTTCAGATCTTCCTCACCATGCAAACGCATCAGCATGGCGACGTTGGCAGCCACGGCAGCCTCATGGGCGACCTCACCTTTACCTTGTAATAAGCGCGTCAGAATGTCACGGTTTTCTTCAGGCGTCCCACCCGCCAGCGCTTCCTGATGATACGGGGCTAAGCCGAAGTCGGACGCTTCCAGCTGATAGCTCAGGATTTCACCGTCGCGCAGTTCGGCAACAAGCGTTGGCGCATGAAGCGACACCTCATCCATGCCTCCGCTGTGAACGACGGCGGCACGCTGGTAACCCAGCACGCGCAGCGTTTCTGCAATCGGCAGCACCAGCTCAGGGCTGTATACGCCAATCAGCGCCAGCGGCGGGTGCGCCGGGTTAATCAACGGGCCCAGCACGTTAAACAGTGTGCGGGTTTTAAGCTGCTGGCGAACCGGCATCGCGTGACGAAAACCGGTGTGATATTTCGGCGCGAACAGGAAGCAAACGCCCAGGTCATCCAGCGCTTCACGCGAACGTTCGGCCTGCATGTCCAGGTTGATGCCGAACGCGGCCAGCAGGTCAGAAGATCCGGAACGGCTGGAGACGCTGCGGTTACCGTGTTTCGCTACCTTCAGTCCACAGGCCGCTGCAACGAACGCACTGGCGGTGGAGATATTGATGCTGTTGCTGCCGTCACCACCTGTGCCGACAATATCCGCAAACGGATAGTCCGGACGCGGGAACGGAGCGGCATTTTCCAGCAGGGCCGTCGCGGCACCGGCAATCTCCTGCGGGCTTTCGCCACGCACTTTCATGCTCACCAGCGCGGCCGCCAGCTGTTCAGGTTTCAGCTCGCCGCGCACCACGGCGGAGAAGAGCTGGTGGCTCTCCTGCTGGCTCAGGGTCTGTGCCTGATACAGTTTTTCCAGTATCGGCTGCAGGGTATTGGTCTGTTCCAGTTTCTGTAACGCCCAGTCCAGCGTCTGCTCCAGCAGGCGCGCGCCGTTAGAGGTCAGGATCGATTCCGGGTGGAACTGCATACCGCAGACGCGATCGGTATCGTGACGCACCGCCATCACCATCCCTTCAAACGAGGCATTGATGGTCAGTCCGGCCGGAATGTTGCTGCCAACAAGCGAGTGATAACGCGCCACGGGCAGCGGGTTTGGCAGCCCGGCGAACATCGCCTGGCCGTCATGTTCAATACTGGAGGCTTTGCCGTGCAGGATCTCACCGGCCTGACCAACGTAGCCGCCATAGGCTTCCACAATGGCCTGGTGGCCGAGGCAGATGCCAATAATTGGCAGCTTGCCACGCATACGGGTCAACAGCTCCGGCATACAGCCTGCTTCACTCGGTGCGCCGGGCCCAGGGGAGAGCATCAGCACCGGGTTTTGCATCGTAGCCAGACGGTCGATCAGCGTTTGCGCCGGTACGTGGTTGCGATAGATAACGACGTTATGACCATTCGCACGCAGCTGATCTGCCAGGTTGTAAGTAAAGGAGTCGATATTATCGAGCAGCAGAATGTCAGCCATCAGAAAATCTCCTGTGCATGGTGAGCGGTCGCGATGGCACGCAATACCGCACGTGCTTTACTGCGGGTTTCGTCAGCTTCAGACTGCGGAACAGAATCAAGAACAATCCCGGCACCCGCCTGGACGGTGGCAATGCCGTCTTCCACGTAGGCGGAGCGGATTACGATGCAGGTATCCAGATCACCGTGTGCGGTGAAGTAACCCACCGCGCCGCCGTAGCTGCCGCGACGGCGACCTTCGGCTTCGGCAATCAACTGCATCGCGCGCACTTTTGGCGCGCCACTCAGGGTGCCCATATTCATGCAGGCGCGGTAGGCGTGCAGCACATCGAGGTCGCTGCGCAGTTCTCCCACCACGCGGGACACCAGATGCATCACGAAGGAGTAGCGGTCAACTTTGGTCAGATCCGCCACGTAGCGGCTGCCCGGTGTGCAGATGCGCGCCAGATCGTTACGTGCCAGGTCTACCAGCATCAGGTGCTCGGACAGCTCTTTATGGTCGGTACGCATTTCCAGTTCGATACGGCTGTCGAGATCGCGATCCAGTGATCCATCGGCGCGACGACCGCGTGGGCGGGTACCGGCAATCGGGTAGATCTCAATCTGGCGGCTGGTGGCGTCGTATTTCAGGGAACTTTCCGGTGACGCGCCAAACAGGGTGAAATCGTTGTCCTGCATAAAGAACATGTACGGGCTTGGGTTACTCTTTTTCAGCACGTCGTAGGCCGCCAGTGGCGACGGGCAGGGCAGTGAGAAACGGCGGGACGGCACAACCTGGAAAATTTCCCCGGCGCGAATTGCTTTTTGCATCTGGCGAACTACGGCACCGTACTGATCGTCAGTCTGGTTTACGTCGCACTTCATCTGTTCGACACGTTGCACTGGCAGTGCGGGTGGGGCTTCCGTCATCTGCTGCTGCAGTTGTGCAATACGGTGTTCGAGACGATGTTTCTCCGACGCAGACGGTGTGAACAGGCTGGCCTGGATGCGGGTGTATTTTTTCTGATGGTCGATTACCAGCAGGGTTTCGGCCAGATAGAAACAGTAGTCCGGGCAGCGGTTGCCCTGTTCAGTCTCCGGTAAATCTTCGAAACCGGCGACCAGGTCGTAAGCAAACAGCCCGCCGAAGAACATCGCTTCACGTTCATCTTCCGGCACGGACACCAGATTTTGCAGCAGGCGGAAGGCGTCGAAAACGGACAGGGAGCACAGGCGGGCGTCTTCATCCAGCAGCTGGCTGACCGGCGGGAAATGCAGAATCCGCATTTCCGGGTGTTTTTCATTTTCGATACCTGACGGCAGAGTAGCGTCCAGCAGAGGCAGCAGCGATGCGCCGTTCTCTGACAATGCCTTTATAGTGACGGTGTCACCTAATGCGGTAATGCGCAGCGCACTGTCGACCAGCAGCAGGCTCTTGAGATCGTCTTTGCTGTCAATATCGGCGGATTCTAGCAGCAGCGTTGCCGGACGGGCACCGCAGACCTGATGAAACAGCGCGGTCGGATTGTGGCGATAGGCCGCCTCGCAGGTCAGCAATTCGAGGTGTGGTTTGGCTGTTTGCATTATATTGTTCTCATTTTTTGTTCAAAAAAAAGCCCGCCTGGTAGCGGGCTGGTATCTGTTTGCATTTTGCAGACGTGTGACACTGCCCGATAATCAGGAAGTACGCCACCAGCCATGCAGAGTGAAATGTGCGGTCATTTTCAGATACCTTTCTCGTGTGAACTTGCGTACTAGTTAACTAGTTCGATGGCGAGTTGTCAACCCTTGATTTCAGAATTTCGCGGCAAGTCGTTATCATAGGCGTTTCGGATGTCTCCAACCTGTAACGGGAAGTGCTTTGAGCGATACTACCTACGCCATAATTTATGATTTACACAGCCATACTCAGGCCTCTGACGGCCTGTTGACGCCCGAAGCCCTGGTCCACCGCGCCGTAGAAATGCGTGTCGGCACGCTGGCAATAACCGATCACGATACGACAGATGCGATCCCCGCCGCCCGCGCGGAGATTGCCCGCAGTGGGCTCGCACTCAACCTGGTTTCCGGCGTTGAAATCTCGACCCTCTGGGAAAATCATGAAATACATGTTGTGGGCCTGAACATCGATACAGAACATCCGGCACTGCGTGCCTTTTTAGAGGAACAAAAAATACGCCGCAACCAGCGTGCGGAGATGATCGGTGAGCGTCTTGAGAAAGCGCATATTCCCGGTGCGCTGGAAGGCGCACGCAAACTGGCGAACGGCGGGGCGGTCACGCGGGGCCATTTCGCCCGTTTCCTCGTCGACGCGGGGAAGGCAACCACAATGGCGGATGTTTTTAAACGGTATCTGGCGCGCGGGAAAACCGGATACGTTCCGCCACAGTGGTGTACAATAAAACAAGCTATTGATGTGATTCATCATTCTGGCGGTAAGGCAGTGCTGGCCCATCCGGGGCGGTATAATCTTTCTGCTAAATGGCTGAAAAGACTGCTGGCGCACTTTGCCGAATGCGGCGGTGAGGCGATGGAAGTCGCCCAGTGTCAGCAGGCTCCCAATGAGCGTTCACAGCTCGCGACCTATGCCCGCCAGTTCGGCCTGCTTGGGTCACAGGGTTCTGATTTCCACCAGCCCTGCGCGTGGATCGAACTGGGGCGCAAGCTCTGGTTACCCGCAGGCGTGGAGCCTGTCTGGCAGCTCTGGGAACAGCCACAGCAAATTGAAGAGAGGGAAGTATGAGTCAGTTTTTCTATATCCATCCGGATAACCCACAGCCACGCCTGATTAACCAGGCCGTGGAGATTGTTCGCAAAGGGGGCGTGATCGTCTACCCGACCGATTCTGGCTACGCGCTGGGCTGTAAAATTGAAGACAAAGGGGCAATGGAGCGCATTTGCCGTATTCGCCAGCTACCGGATGGCCATAATTTTACCCTGATGTGCCGCGATCTCTCCGAACTGTCGACCTATGCTTATGTCGACAACGTGGCGTTTCGGCTGATCAAAAATAACACGCCCGGCAACTACACGTTCATCCTGAAAGGGACGAAAGAGGTGCCGCGTCGTCTGCTGCAGGAAAAGCGCAAAACCATCGGGATGCGCGTACCGTCTAACCCGATTGCGCAGGCGCTGCTGGAGACGCTGGGTGAGCCGATGCTCTCCACCTCGCTGATGCTGCCAGGCAGTGAATTTACCGAGTCTGATCCGGAAGAGATCAAAGATCGTCTGGAGAAGGTGGTGGAACTGATTATTCATGGTGGCTATCTCGGCCAGCAGCCGACGACGGTAGTGGACCTGACCGATGATGCGCCAGAAGTAATTCGTGAAGGCGTGGGCGATGTTAAGCCTTTCTTGTAAAGGTGTAAGCAGCTATACTACGCGGCCATCAAAATGGGGCGCAGTTCCGTTTTGACCTGATTCGACGCCTGTGAAGGCGACACCTGAGGAAGCTCAATGAGCGAGAAGTTACAAAAAGTGCTGGCGCGCGCCGGCCACGGTTCACGCCGTGAAATCGAAGCCATTATTGAAGCGGGACGCGTGAGTGTGGACGGTAAAATCGCCACGCTGGGTGACCGCGTAGAAATCGTACCGGGGCTGAAGATCCGTATCGACGGTCATCTTATCTCCGTGAAAGAGTCCGCTGAACAGATCTGCCGCGTGCTGGCTTACTATAAGCCGGAAGGCGAGCTGTGTACCCGCAATGACCCGGAAGGTCGCCCGACGGTGTTTGACCGTCTGCCTAAATTGCGTGGTGCTCGCTGGATTGCCGTGGGTCGTCTGGACGTGAACACCTGCGGTCTGCTGCTGTTTACCACCGATGGTGAACTGGCAAACCGTCTGATGCACCCAAGCCGTGAAGTGGAACGTGAATACGCCGTGCGTGTCTTTGGCCAGGTTGATGAAAATAAACTGCGCGATCTGTCGCGTGGCGTTCAGCTGGAAGACGGCCCAGCGGCGTTCAAAACCATCAAATTTACCGGTGGTGAAGGGATTAACCAGTGGTACAACGTGACCCTGACCGAAGGCCGTAACCGCGAGGTGCGTCGTCTGTGGGAAGCGGTAGGCGTGCAGGTTAGCCGACTGATCCGTGTTCGTTACGGCGACATCCTCCTGCCGAAAGGTCTGCCGCGCGGCGGTTATACCGAACTGGATCTCACTCAGACTAACTATCTGCGTGAGCTGGTTGGCCTGACGCCAGAAACCACCTCAAAAGTGGCGGTGGAGAAAGATCGTCGTCGTATGAAGGCGAACCAGATCCGTCGTGCCGTGAAACGTCACAGCCAGGTGAGCAGCAATCGCCGCTCCGGCAGCCGTAATAATAACGGTTAAAAACAGAAGCCCGGTCATGTCGACCGGGCTTTTTATTTAGTAATCAATGCCGATTTGCGCTTTGATACCCGCATCGAACGCATGCTTAACCGGACGCAACTCGCTGACGGTGTCTGCAAGCTCAAGAATATCCCGATGGCAGCCACGCCCTGTAATGATAACGGTCTGATGCGAAGGCCGATTTTTTAACGCCTCCAGTACAGCATCCAGTGGCAGGTAGTCATACGCCACCATATAAGTGATCTCATCCAGTAGCACCATATTCAGCGCAGGATCAGCCAGCATGCGTTTAGCGTGTTCCCAAACGGCAAGGCAGGCTGCGGTGTCGGTTTCACGGTTTTGCGTGTCCCAGGTAAACCCGGTCGCCATCACCTGAAACTCAACGCCATGCGGCTCAAGCAAATTACGTTCACCGTTAGGCCATTCCCCTTTAATAAACTGAATGACACCCACTTTTTGCCCATGACCCACCGCACGCGTGGCGGTGCCAAACGCCGCGGTAGTTTTACCTTTGCCGTTGCCGGTAAACACGATGATGATCCCGCGCTCGTCCTGGGCTGCGGCGACGCGCGCATCAACCTGCTCTTTCAGACGCTGCTGACGTTGCTGATGACGTTCCTCACTCATTGCGAAATCCCCGGCTTGCGGCCTGGCTGGGCATCAAAGGTCATCCCTGTTTTGCGGCGGCTGTCGTCCCCCATCAACCAAAGATAGAGCGGCATGATATCTGCCGGGGTTTTGAGCTTCTGTGGATCTTCCGTCGGGAAGGCGCTGGCACGCATTTTGGTGCGCGTCCCGCCGGGGTTAATGCAGTTTACGCGCAGATGGCGGCTCTGATACTCCTCGGCAAGAACCTGCATCATCCCTTCGGTCGCGAATTTTGAGGCGGCGTATGCCCCCCAGTTTGCGCGCCCCTGGCGGCCCACGCTGGAAGAGGTAAAGACCAGAGAGCCGGAATCAGAATTGAGTAATAAAGGAAGCAAAGACTGGGTGAGGAAGAATGTCCCGTTAACGTTCACCTGCATGACCTGCTGCCAGATCTCGGGATTTTGTTCTTCCATCGGGCGAACTTCGCCCAGCAGTCCGGCATTGTGCAGAACACCGTCAAGACGCGGGTAATGCGCGGCGATACGCTGTGCAAGCGCCTGGCAGGTTGCAGGGGTGCAGGTGAGTAAATCGAGCGTGTACCACGGCGTTGGTGTGCCGCCAGCATTTTCTATTTCCTGCGCGACCCGTTTAAGTTTGTCTTCGTTACGGCCCAGCAGGATGACGCTTGCGCCATATTCGGAATAGGTCAACGCCGCTTCGCGACCAATCCCGTCGCTGGCACCGGTGACAAGAATAATCCGGTTCTGCAGCAGATTTTTTTGCGGTTGATAATGCACGGTGACTCCTCAGGCACACTGCGCGTCAAATGTGCCTTTATCTATGACTTTTCGGCTTTATGCCCGAAATAACAGGAGAATTCAATCAGTCTACAGGAGACAACGCAGCAAAATTAACAATTTGCAAATATTTAAACCAGAATGGGGGGATTCCTGAAGGCGGCTCGCAGAGGTAATGTCACGAGCGAGACGCTTGAGCAGGGCTGTTGTACACTGGCGTGAAAGAATCGTGGTTAAATCAAGGTGGAGCGCGTGGAATTACTTTCTCAATATGGGTTGTTTTTGGCCAAAATCGCGACGGTGGTGATTGCTATCGCGGTGATCGCCGTACTGATTGTGAACCTGACGCAACGCAAGCGTCAGCGTGGTGAGTTACGCATTACCCGCCTGAGCGAACAATATAAAGAGATGCAGGAAGAGATGTCGCTGTCGTTGCTGGATCACCACCAGCAAAAACTGTGGCTGAAAGCGCAGAAGAAAAAGCATAAGCAGGAGGCTAAAGAGGCGAAGGCGAAAGCCAAACTTAATGCGCCGCAGGATGAGGCAAAACCACGCGTCTATGTGCTCGATTTTAAAGGCAGCATGGATGCGCATGAAGTCTCCTCTCTACGTGAAGAGGTGACGGCTGTCCTTTCGGTCGCAAAACCGCAGGACGAAGTTGTCGTGCGTCTTGAGAGTCCGGGCGGGGTGGTTCACGGTTACGGCCTGGCAGCTTCGCAGTTACAGCGCCTGCGTGAGAAGCAGATCCCATTGACGGTAGCGGTGGATAAAGTGGCCGCAAGCGGTGGCTATATGATGGCCTGCGTCGCGGACAAAATTGTTGCAGCACCTTTCTCCATCATCGGCTCCATCGGTGTGGTCGCGCAGATCCCGAACTTTAACCGTTTCCTGAAAAATAAAGAGATCGATATTGAACTGCACACGGCGGGACAGTACAAACGCACACTGACGCTGCTGGGTGAGAATACCGAAGAGGGGCGTCAGAAATTCCGTGAAGATCTGAACGAAACGCATCATCTGTTTAAAGACTTTGTACACCGTATGCGTCCTGCACTCGACATTGAGCACGTCGCCACAGGCGAACACTGGTACGGCACTCAGGCGCAGGAGAAAGGGCTGGTGGATGAAGTTGGAACCAGCGACGATCTGTTGCTGAGCCTGATGGAAGGCCGCGAACTGGTGGGCGTGCGCTTCACCCGGCGTAAACGACTGCTTGACCGCTTCACCAACAGCGCCGCCGAGAGCGCCGATCGTCTGCTGCTACGCTGGCTGCAACGCAGCCAAAAGCCGCTGCTGTAAACAAAAACGCGAGGCATTTGCCTCGCGTTTTGCATTAATCGATCAGATGATATTTCTCTGACAGTGCATGTGCCAGGTATTTAAACATGTTAAATACCGCAGTGCTTTTCGGGGTGGGTAAACCTTGTTCATCAAGGAAATATTCGCCGCTGAAAACCAGCACGCCGTTACGTTGTTCTACGCCGGTCGCTTCAATGCCCGCCAGGGTGTCTTCATGATCGCGAATCAGTTTGTTCGCTTCGATAAGCAGAGATGCTCGGTCAATAGGTTGGGTCGTATTCTGCATAATCCACTCCTTAAACAGTGACAATAGTCTACGCCGGGGACGCTTTGGGGGCAAATTTTCCCTGTGATCTGAGGGGATAAGGGCGAGGGGGCGTGCTGGCGGGATTTGCTTTTGCATGCTAATAAAGTTGCGTAACGAATTTTATCAGGTACAGTGTGCGCTTTCGTCATTCTGGCAACAGAATTGCTTGACATTCGACCGGGAATTCGTCACGAATTAACTTTGATGTGAGAAAAATACCCGATAACTCAATGACCTGGATGTCGCCAATCTGACGTTCGGTAAGACATAGGGGTTGATATCCCCTGACGCAGTCGCAATATCAATGGCTCGTCGTCAGCGGAAGGGAAATCAACGTGCGGCGTATTCCTGGAAGAATTAAATTAGGTAAAGGTGAATATGGGTAAAGCTCTCGTCATCGTTGAGTCCCCGGCAAAAGCCAAAACGATCAATAAGTATCTGGGTAATGACTACGTGGTTAAGTCCAGCGTGGGTCATATCCGCGATTTGCCGACCAGTGGCTCAGCCAGCAAAAAGAGCGCAGACTCTACCTCCACCAAAGGGGCTAAAAAGCCTAAAAAGGATGAACGTAGCGCGCTTGTCAACCGCATGGGGGTTAACCCATGGCATAACTGGGATGCACAATATGAAGTGCTGCCAGGGAAAGAAAAAGTCGTTAACGAGCTGAAACAGCTTGCTGAAAAAGCAGACCACATCTATCTCGCAACCGACCTTGACCGCGAAGGGGAAGCCATTGCATGGCACCTGCGGGAAGTGATCGGGGGTGACGACAAACGCTACAGCCGTGTAGTGTTTAACGAAATTACAAAGAATGCGATTCGTCAGGCGTTTGAAAAGCCGGGCGAACTGAATATCGACCGTGTAAACGCACAGCAGGCGCGTCGCTTTATGGACCGCGTTGTGGGTTACATGGTTTCGCCACTGCTGTGGAAAAAGGTCGCCCGCGGTCTGTCTGCCGGTCGTGTGCAGTCCGTTGCTGTGCGCCTCGTCGTCGAGCGCGAGCGTGAAATCAAAGCGTTCGTACCGGAAGAATTCTGGGAAATTGACGCGAATGTGACCACGCCAGGGGGAGATGCGCTGCCGCTGCAGGTAAGCCATCAGAACGATAAACCGTTCCGCCCAGAAAACCGTGACCAGACGATGGCGGCGGTCGCGTTGCTGGAGAAAGCGCGTTATCAGGTGCTGGAACGCGAAGACAAACCGACCAGCAGCAAGCCCGGCGCACCGTTTATTACCTCAACGTTGCAGCAGGCGGCGAGCACGCGTCTGGGTTATGGCGTGAAAAAAACCATGATGATGGCGCAGCGCTTGTATGAAGCGGGCTACATCACCTACATGCGTACTGACTCCACCAACCTGAGCCAGGATGCAGTTAACATGGTCCGTGGCTACATCAGTGACAATTTCGGTAAGAAATACCTGCCGGAAAGCGCGAACCAGTACGCCAGTAAAGAGAACTCTCAGGAAGCGCACGAAGCGATCCGTCCTTCTGACGTCTCCGTGTTAGCGGAATCGCTGAAAGATATGGAAGCGGATGCACAGAAGCTGTATCAGCTGATCTGGCGTCAGTTTGTAGCATGTCAGATGACGCCCGCGAAATATGATTCCACCACGCTGACCGTTGGCGCGGGGGATTTCCGTCTGAAGGCGCGTGGACGCATTTTGCGCTTCGACGGCTGGACAAAGGTAATGCCTGCCTTGCGTAAAGGCGATGAAGACAGAACGCTGCCTGCTGTCAACAAAGGGGACGAATTGTCTCTGGTTGAACTGGTCCCGGCTCAGCACTTCACCAAGCCGCCAGCCCGTTTCAGCGAAGCCTCGCTGGTGAAAGAGCTGGAAAAACGCGGTATCGGTCGTCCGTCGACCTATGCGTCGATCATCTCGACCATCCAGGATCGTGGCTACGTGCGTGTCGAAAACCGTCGCTTCTACGCTGAAAAAATGGGTGAAATTGTTACCGACCGTCTGGAAGCCAACTTCCGCGAGTTGATGAACTATGATTTCACCGCGCAGATGGAAGACAGTCTTGACCAGGTTGCCAGCCACCAGGCGGAATGGAAAAAGGTACTCGACAGCTTCTTTAGCGACTTTACCAATCAACTGGATAAAGCCGAGAAAGATCCTGAAGAGGGCGGTATGCTGCCGAACCAGATGGTATTGACCAGCATCGACTGCCCAACCTGCGGCCGTAAGATGGGCATTCGTACCGCCACAACGGGCGTATTCCTGGGCTGCTCTGGCTATGCATTGCCGCCGAAAGAACGCTGCAAAACCACCATCAATCTGGTGCCGGAGAACGAAGTTCTCAACGTACTGGAAGGTGACGACGCGGAAACCAACGCCCTGCGCGCCAAACGTCGCTGTAAGAAATGCGGCACGGCGATGGACAGCTATCTGATCGATCCAAAACGTAAATTGCACGTCTGCGGTAATAACCCAACCTGCGATGGTTACGAGATTGAAGAGGGCGAGTTCCGCATTAAAGGCTACGACGGCCCGATCGTTGAGTGCGAGAAGTGTGGTTCCGAAATGCACCTGAAAATGGGCCGCTTCGGTAAGTACATGGCGTGTACCAACGACGAGTGTAAAAACACGCGTAAGATCCTGCGCAACGGTGAAGTGGCTCCGCCGAAGGAAGATCCTGTTCCGCTGCCAGAGCTGCCGTGTGAGAAGTCAGACGCCTACTTCGTGCTGCGTGACGGTGCTGCTGGCGTGTTCCTGGCTGCCAACACCTTCCCGAAATCGCGTGAGACGCGCGCCCCGCTGGTGGAAGAGCTGCATCGCTTCCGCGATCGTCTGCCGGAGAAACTGCGTTACCTGGCCGATGCGCCACAGCAGGACCCGGAGGGGAATAAGACCGTTGTGCGTTTCAGCCGTAAAACGAAGCAGCAGTATGTTGCGGCAGAGAAAGAGGGTAAAGCGACAGGCTGGTCAGCCTTCTTTGTTGACGGTAAATGGGTTGAAGGCAAGAAATAATCTTCACTTACCGTAACTTACCTCTAAAAGGGCCGGGCTTCCGGCCCTTTTTTATTACGTTGTTATTATTTTTTGTTCCGTACTATACAGCCAGGCTATAAATGATATAGTGGTTATAGTTAACCCATTTCTTATTATCAAATCGTCTTAAGCGATTGAACGCGTGCGCTAAATCGGATGGTCTGGCATGAAACTACAGCAGCTTCGCTATATTGTTGAGGTGGTCAATCACAACCTCAACGTCTCTTCTACAGCAGAAGGACTTTATACCTCGCAGCCCGGCATCAGTAAGCAGGTTCGTATGCTGGAGGATGAGCTGGGGATTCAGATTTTCGCTCGCAGTGGTAAGCACCTGACTCAGGTGACGCCGGCAGGGCAGGAAATCATTCGTATTGCACGAGAGGTGCTCTCCAAAGTGGACGCGATTAAATCCGTTGCGGGTGAGCATACCTGGCCGGATAAAGGTTCGCTGTATATTGCTACCACGCATACGCAGGCGCGCTATGCCTTACCGGGGGTCATTAAAGGCTTTATCGAGCGGTATCCTCGCGTGTCGCTGCATATGCATCAGGGCTCACCGACGCAAATTGCCGAAGCCGTTTCTAAAGGCAATGCTGACTTTGCCATTGCAACGGAAGCGCTGCATCTTTATGACGATCTGGTGATGCTGCCGTGCTACCACTGGAACCGTTCTATTGTGGTCACACCGGATCATCCGTTGGCCGGGAAGGGATCGGTGACGATTGAAGAGCTGGCGCAGTACCCGCTGGTGACCTATACCTTCGGTTTTACGGGCCGTTCAGAACTCGATACCGCGTTTAATCGTGCGGGATTAACGCCGCGTATTGTGTTCACCGCAACGGATGCGGACGTTATCAAAACCTACGTGCGTCTGGGGCTGGGGGTTGGGGTGATTGCCAGCATGGCGGTTGATCCGGTCTCTGATCCGGATCTGGTACGTCTTGATGCGCATGATATTTTTAGCCACAGCACCACCAAAATTGGCTTCCGCCGTAGCACCTTCCTGCGCAGCTATATGTATGATTTTATTCAGCGCTTTGCACCGCATTTAACGCGTGATGTTGTCGATACGGCTGTTGCATTACGATCTAACGAAGACATCGAAGAGATGTTTAAAGACATTAAACTTCCTGCCAAATAATCACTCCCGGTATCTTTCCCATGCGGAAAGATACCGAAATAACCTCTCAAACCTAAATTAGAATTATCATCATCTGCATATCTTCGCCATATAATGGCAGAACCCATTTAATTTATAAGGTCTTACTGTCGCAAATTTGCGACAAAAGTAGAAAGTAATTTACGGCTTCGCAAATAATTCTTTTCAATTATTTATTTCTGGTCAAAAGAATGAATATTTCCCAGGCACAGATTCGTAAATTCACTGGCTTTTCGGCTAAAGTTTCTTTAGGATTTATCTCAACCGATGATTACTTGTACCAATTGTTTGGTCTCTAAATGATAAGCGATATCGATTGTATGAGGTTAGCAATGCCGTCAGGAAGTGAAGAACCGCAAAGGGACCCCGCGCTTAAGCGTAAAGCCTGGCTGGCGGTCTTTCTTGTCTCTGCCCTGTTTTGGGTGGTGGTTGCTCTCCTTGCCTGGAAATTTTGGGGTTAAATATGGCAATGACGGTACGTACAGAAACGGTAAAACAGATGTGTCAGCATCGTGACAATCGTCACAATGCGCGTAAGGCCCCTGCAACCAGCGTGCCGGCTTCCTGGAAACTGACACCGCAGCAGCAGGCTTTTATTGATATGTTCGCGGAAGACGAACCCAAAAAGCAGTAATTGCGTTTATTGCGTAATGATGTAATTAGCCTAACGATGGTGTGCGCTTTTGTACTCTTTAATAAATACACATCAGCAATATAGCACTGAGGGCTGACCTCAGACGGTTTAATAAATAAAGCCTGGTGTCCCTATGATGAATAACATGACAACTCTCAAATACTGGTCATGGATCGGCGTTTTTTCCGTGTCGATTCTCTTCTGGTGTCAGCTTATCTGGCTGGCTCTCCTCTAAATCGTAAAACCTCGCCACGGCGGGGTTTTTTGTTTTCCAGGGTTCTCTGGACCATTCCGAAATTTATCAATTTGGGTTGTTATCAAAACGTTACGACATCTTTGTGTTATCTTTAATTACGGCCCTGATGATTGTCAGGGTATCTCTGTAATTAAGGAGGAGCTTATGTCGTTAACCCTACGCGAAGCCAGTAAGGACACGTTACAGGCAGAAAATAAAACCTGGCACTATTACAGCTTACCGCTGGCAGCCAGGACGCTTGGGGACATTTCGCGGTTACCCAAGTCGCTGAAAGTTTTACTGGAAAACCTTTTACGCTGGCAGGACGACGATTCCGTGACTGCCGAAGATATTCAGGCACTGGCGGGTTGGCTGAAGAATGCCCATGCAGACAGAGAAATAGCCTATCGTCCGGCCAGGGTATTAATGCAGGATTTCACCGGTGTACCTGCCGTCGTCGATTTAGCCGCCATGCGTGAAGCCGTTAAGCGCCTGGGAGGGGATACGGCAAAAGTAAACCCGCTCTCACCGGTTGATCTTGTTATCGACCACTCAGTGACCGTTGACCATTTCGGCGATGACGACGCGTTTGGTGAGAACGTTCGCCTGGAGATGGAGCGTAACCATGAGCGTTATGTTTTCCTGAAATGGGGGCAGCAGGCGTTCAGCCGGTTTAGCGTCGTTCCTCCAGGAACGGGGATCTGTCACCAGGTCAACCTGGAATATCTGGGCAAAGCCGTCTGGAGTGAATTGCAGGATAAAGCGTGGGTGGCCTATCCGGATACGCTGGTGGGCACCGATTCACACACCACGATGATTAACGGCCTGGGCGTGCTTGGCTGGGGCGTTGGCGGCATTGAAGCGGAAGCAGCCATGCTCGGCCAGCCCGTTTCTATGCTCATCCCGGATGTGGTGGGCTTTAAGCTGACGGGCAAGCTCCCGGAAGGCATTACCGCAACCGACCTGGTCCTGACCGTGACCCAGATGTTGCGTAAGCATGGTGTGGTCGGCAAGTTTGTCGAATTTTACGGTGACGGGCTGGATTCATTACCGCTGGCGGATCGCGCCACCATCGCCAATATGTCGCCGGAATATGGCGCAACCTGCGGCTTTTTCCCGATCGATAGCGTCACGCTGGAATATATGCGTCTGAGTGGCCGCAGTGAAGAGCAGGTGGCTCTGGTTGAGGCCTACACCAAAGCGCAGGGAATGTGGCGCAACCCTGGCGATGAGCCTGTATTTACCAGCACGCTGGAGCTGGATATGGGCACCGTGGAGGCAAGCCTCGCGGGGCCAAAACGTCCTCAGGATCGCGTTGCGCTGAATAACGTGCCTAAAGCATTTGCCGCCAGTAATGAACTGGAAGTGAACACCGCGCAAAAAGATCACCGTCCGGTCGACTATGTCATGAACGGGCATCAGTATCAGCTTCCTGACGGGGCGGTGGTTATCGCAGCCATTACCTCCTGTACCAACACCTCAAACCCAAGCGTGCTAATGGCCGCAGGGTTACTGGCGAAAAAGGCGGTACAGCTTGGCCTTAAACCGCAGCCGTGGGTGAAAGCCTCTCTCGCCCCTGGCTCGAAAGTGGTTTCCGATTATCTGGCGCAGGCGAAGCTCACGCCGTACCTGGACGAGCTGGGCTTTAACCTGGTGGGATATGGCTGTACGACCTGCATCGGTAACTCCGGGCCGTTGCCTGAGCCAATAGAAATGGCGATTAAGCAGGGCGATCTGACCGTCGGCGCGGTCCTCTCCGGTAACCGTAACTTCGAAGGGCGTATTCATCCGCTGGTTAAAACGAACTGGCTGGCGTCACCGCCGCTGGTCGTAGCCTATGCACTGGCCGGGAATATGAATATCAACCTGGTCACCGACCCGATTGGTCACGATCGCAAAAATGATCCTGTGTATCTGAAAGATATCTGGCCGTCCTCGCGGGAAATTGCGCGTGCGGTCGAGAAGGTGTCGACGGAGATGTTCCGCAAAGAGTATGCCGAGGTGTTTGAAGGCACGCCCGAATGGAAAGCGATCAATGTCGTCGGTTCTGACACCTATGACTGGCAGGATGATTCAACCTATATCCGCCTGTCGCCTTTCTTCGATGACATGCTGGCAGAGCCTGAACCGCTTAAGGATATTCACAACGCGCGCATCCTTGCAATGTTAGGGGATTCAGTCACAACGGACCATATCTCCCCGGCAGGCAGTATCAAAGCCGACAGTCCGGCCGGGCGCTATCTGCAAAGCCGTGGGGTGGAGCGTCGTGATTTTAACTCCTACGGTTCGCGTCGTGGTAACCACGAAGTGATGATGCGCGGGACCTTTGCCAACATCCGTATTCGCAACGAAATGGTGCCGGGTGTGGAAGGGGGGATGACACGACACCTGCCGGGCTCGGAAGTGGTGTCTATTTACGACGCGGCGATGAGCTATCAGAAAGAAGGTACGCCGCTGGCCGTTATCGCCGGGAAAGAGTATGGCTCAGGTTCAAGCCGTGACTGGGCGGCGAAGGGACCACGGTTGCTGGGCGTCCGTGTGGTCATTGCCGAGTCGTTTGAACGTATTCACCGCTCTAACCTGATTGGTATGGGTATTTTGCCGCTGGAGTTTCCGCAAGGCGTCACCCGCAAAACGCTGGGGCTGACGGGTGAAGAGCAGATTGACATTAGCGGATTGCAAAATCTGCAGCCGGGCAAAACGGTGCCGGTAAAATTGACACGGGCGGACGGGACAACAGAGATGCTGGAATGTCGGTGCCGTATCGATACGGCAACAGAGCTAACCTATTACCAGAACGACGGCATTTTGCACTACGTGATTCGTAAAATGCTGGATTGATGAAACAAGCCCGGCACCTGTGCCGGGCTATTTGCGATCACTCGCCCAACAGGTGGCCCATTTTTGCGGCTTTGGTGTCGAGGTAGTGGGCATTTTTCGGGTTACGTCCAACGATCAGCGGCACGCGTTCGACGATATTGATACCCGCTTCGGTCAGGATCTCCACTTTGCGTGGGTTATTCGTCAGCAGGCGAACTTCATCTACGCCCAGCAACTTAAACATATCCGCGCACAGGGTGAAGTCGCGCTCGTCGGCGGCAAAGCCAAGCTGATGGTTAGCTTCGACCGTGTCGTATCCCTGATCCTGCAGCGCATAGGCGCGGATTTTATTCAGCAAACCAATATTACGACCTTCCTGGCGGTGATAAAGCAGCACGCCACGGCCTTCCTCAGCGATATGGGAAAGGGCGGCCTCTAGCTGGAAACCACAATCACAGCGCAGGCTGAACAGGGCATCGCCGGTCAGACACTCCGAATGTACGCGAGACAGTACCGGCGTCTGTCCTGAAATGTCGCCAAACACCAGGGCGACGTGATCCTGTCCGGTTGCCAGTTCTTCAAAACCCACCATCAGGAAATCGCCCCATGGGGTTGGCAGTTTGGCTTCTGCCACACGTTTAAGCTGCATGTGATTCTCCAGAGTATGCTGACACGTTTCGTGTCTTTCGCCTGTTTGGCTTTCTGTATCCGTTTATTTTGCCACAAGCTCCGCGCGTTCGCCTAATCACCACCATGCTATACGAACGTTAAACGCACGATCCGACATATCCACCCTGTTGATGAAATTCAGTTATGATTGTGACGCTTAGCGAAAAAGGAGAAGACATGCTTTCAATCGCCAGACGAACGGCAGCAGGTGCGGCCATTTTGCTTATTATGCCTTTATCCGTATGGATTTCAGGCTGGATGTGGCAGCCCGGCCAGAATAGCGCGTGGCTGAAAGCCTTGTACTGGATAACGGAGACGGTCACGCAACCGTGGGGGATCATTACGCATGTGCTGCTTTGTGCCTGGTTCCTGTGGTGTCTGCGTTTTCGTCTGCGTGCTGCGCTAATGCTTTTTGCTATCCTCGGCGGCGCAATCCTTATCGGCCAGGGCGTGAAGTCCTGGGTTAAAGATCATGTGCAGGAACCGCGTCCTTTTGTGGTATGGATGGAAAAAACGCATCATGTTCCGGTGGATGAGTTCTACAATTTAAAACGTAAAGATCGCGGTGCGCTGGTAAAAGAGCAACTGGCGGAACAACAGGAAATTCCGAACTTTTTACGTAAACACTGGCAAAAAGAGACGGGTTTTGCCTTTCCTTCCGGGCATACGATGTTTGCCGCCAGTTGGGCGTTGCTTGGTGTAGGGCTTTTATGGCCGCGCCGTCGGACGGTGACTATCGCGATTTTGCTGGTCTGGGCGACAGGCGTAATGGGGAGCCGCTTGCTGCTTGGCATGCACTGGCCGCGTGATTTGGTGGTTGCCACGCTCATATCGTGGGTGCTGGTCACGCTGGCAACCTGGCTTGCCGAACGTATTTGCGGGCCGCTAACGCCGCCGCCGGAAGAGAAGGCAGAAATCGCCGAAAGGGAGCAAAGCGGCGTCTGAAGGTTGATATTCCGCATTTTGCCCATAAATCCATGACTGGCGCGCTACTTTTTCCGTTTCGCGCCCGTCACTAAAATGGTAGTTTATAAGGCTAATTGCGGTGAGTTGAACACACTTTATTCGCTTGAACCACATAACGGGAAGTAATGTGAAATATTTACTCATTTTCTTACTGGTGTTGGCGATTTTTGTCATTTCAGTCACATTGGGCGCGCAAAACGATCAGCAGGTAACGTTTAACTATCTGCTGGCGCAGGGCGAGTACCGGGTTTCGAGCCTGCTTGCGGTCTTGTTCGCAGCGGGTTTCATCATCGGCTGGCTGGTGTGTGGCCTGTTCTGGCTTAAGGTTCGTGTTTCCCTTGCGCGCGCTGAGCGAAAAATTAAACGACTTGAACATCAAATTGCGCCTGCAACTGACATTCCGGAAAGCAGTGCTGTGCCGGTATCCAGGGAATAATCGAATATGCTGGAGTTGTTGTTTCTGCTTTTGCCTGTAGCCGCAGCCTATGGCTGGTATATGGGCCGCAGAAGTGCGCAACAAACAAAACAGGATGAAGCAAACCGTCTCTCCCGCGACTATGTTGCAGGGGTTAACTTCCTGCTGAGTAATCAACAGGATAAAGCGGTTGATCTGTTCCTCGATATGCTTAAAGAGGACACGGGCACCGTTGAAGCGCATCTCACCCTGGGAAACCTGTTCCGTTCACGCGGTGAGGTTGACCGCGCCATTCGCATTCACCAGACCTTAATGGAAAGCGCTTCGCTGACCTACGATCAGCGTTTGCTGGCGGTTCAACAGCTGGGACGTGATTACATGGCGGCGGGGCTGTACGATCGGGCGGAAGATATGTTCGCTCAACTGGTGGACGAGACCGATTTCCGCATCAGTGCGCTACAACAATTGCTGCAAATTTATCAGGCGACCAGTGACTGGCAGAAAGCCATTGATACCGCTGAGCGTCTGGTGAAGCTGGGTAAAGATAAACAGCGCGATGAGATAGCCCATTTCTACTGCGAACTTGCCCTTCAGCAAATGGGCAATGACGACATGGATAAAGCCATGGCGTTACTGAAAAAAGGGGCCGCTGCTGACCGCAACAGCGCTCGCATCTCCATTATGATGGGGCGTGTTTTTATGGCGAACGGTGAGTTCGCCAAAGCGGTGGAAAGCCTGCTGCGGGTTATCGACCAGGATAAAGAGCTGGTCAGTGAAACGCTGGAAATGTTGCAGACCTGCTATCAGCAACTGGGTAAACAGGATGAGTGGGTCGCTTTCCTTCGCCGGTGCGTAGAAGAGAATACCGGTGCGACGGCTGAACTGATGCTGTCAGACATCGTTGAACAGCACGAAGGCAGTGACACCGCACAAGTCTATATCACGCGTCAGTTGCAGAGACATCCAACGATGCGCGTGTTCCATAAGCTCATGGATTACCACCTGAATGACGCAGAAGAGGGACGCGCCAAAGAGAGCCTGATGGTGCTGCGTGATATGGTTGGCGAGCAGGTGCGCAGTAAGCCGCGCTATCGCTGCCAGAAGTGTGGTTTTACCGCCTATACGCTCTACTGGCACTGTCCATCGTGCCGGGCCTGGTCCACCATCAAGCCGATTCGCGGACTTGACGGACAATAATTTTTTAAAAAACTCTGCTTTAGTTACAACATACTAATGGTTCTTTTACCATTATCAGGCACCGTGCGATTTATCGCCTGGCAGGAAAGGAAATCGATTCTGTCAATTTGTGCCGCTGGCAGGTAGAATGCTGGCCGTTTATCTGTTCCGCGCCGCTGCGCGCCCATAGACGAAAAGGGCTGGTCATGACGTCTGTAGCTTCCTCCGCTTCCCGCATAATTACCGATTCTCCTGTTGTCGTTGCTCTCGATTATAACAATCGCGATGCCGCGCTGGCGTTTGTTGACGGTATCGATCCTCGTGACTGTCGCCTGAAAGTCGGCAAAGAGATGTTCACGTTGTTCGGTCCGCAGATCGTCCGCGACCTACAGCAGCGCGGTTTTGACGTTTTCCTCGATCTGAAATTCCACGATATTCCGAATACCACCGCCCATGCCGTTGCGGCGGCGGCTGAGTTAGGCGTATGGATGGTAAACGTGCATGCATCAGGCGGGGCGCGGATGATGACCGCAGCGCGTGAAGCGCTGGTGCCGTTTGGTAAGGACGCGCCGTTACTGATTGCTGTAACTGTACTGACCAGCATGGACGATTCCGATCTGCGCGATCTGGGTGTGACGTTGTCACCTGCAGAGCATGCTGAGCGTCTCGCGCGGCTGACGCAAAACTGCGGCCTTGATGGTGTTGTCTGCTCGGCTCAGGAAGCGCTGCGTTTCAAATCTGAACTGGGGCGCGAGTTTAAACTGGTCACACCGGGTATCCGTCCAGCAGGCAGTGAGGCAGGCGATCAGCGCCGCATTATGACACCAGAACAGGCACAGGCCGCAGGCGTGGATTATATGGTGATTGGTCGCCCTGTGACGCAGTCCGCCCATCCTGCGCAGACCCTGAAAGCGATTAACGCATCACTGAGAAAGGGGGCATGATGAGCGATTCTAACAGCCGCCTGGTCTATTCCACCGGAACCGGGCGTATTGATGAACCAAAAGAAAAAGCAGAGCGTCCAAAAGGCGACGGTATCGTGCGCATTCAGCGCCAGACCAGCGGTCGCAAGGGGAAGGGCGTTTGCCTGATCACCGGGATTGATCTGGACGATGCCGAACTGACAAAACTCGCTGCGGAATTAAAAAAGAAATGTGGATGCGGTGGTGCCGTTAAAGACGGCGTAATTGAAATCCAGGGTGATAAGCGTGATTTAATTAAATCACTGCTCGAAGCCAAAGGTATGAAAGTCAAACTGGCAGGCGGTTAAAATAAATGAGCCACGGACAATGCCGTGGCTCTTTTTCTCGTGCGTAAGTCAGATCGGAAATATATTCAATATATCTTTTATACTGATTGTTGTCGGTATGGTGATTATTTACCCACCTGGTGACCGATAATACCGCCGACGGCAGCACCACCTAACGTACCCAGCGTACTACCATCCGTTAACACCGCACCACCCAGAGCACCAGCACCGGCACCAATTGCGGTGTTACGATCGCGTTTAGACCAGTTAGAGCATGCGCTCAGGGACATTGCTACAGTGATTGCCAGAACAGCGGCGGCTAATTTTTTGCTGGTTAAGGTCATAATACTTTCTCCTGAATTATCGATTCACGGAAAGAAATGCACTTTAAGTATAGCCCAATTGAATACTTAAATTCTTTTTCTCCGTGAAAGCTGGTTGCGCAGGTGTTACGTAATCACGCAGGTGATAGTCACTTCCTGTTATATCGCTAATATTAATTTTACGACTTCAGCCAGGGTTAAACAGGTAAAAAATCTTAAAGAAAGGGTCGGAATTTTCTCAGAAAAATATGCGCCCGAGATTTGGGCGCGGAAAATAGTTATGCTGACTTTTTGACGATATTTACCGTCAGGCCGTCACGTTCGAGCTGCTGACGATGTTCATTACTCAGGCGCTCATCGGTGATCACGCGGCTAAAACGGGACAAGGGGCCCATCGTGTAAGGGTGAACCGCACCAAATTTCGAGCTGTCGGTAAGTACAATGGCTTCACACTCTTTTTCCAGTACGGCGTTAACGACGTCAGTACGCATCATATCCCGGCCAGTGAAGCCAGTGTCTGGCTGCCAGCCATCAATACCAATGAAAGCCTTGCTGAAATGCACCTGTTGCACATACTGCCGGGTAAGCGGACCGACCATACTTTCGCTCTTTTTCTGATAAATCCCGCCTAACAGAATGACTTCACAGCGTGTTTCTTTAAGCAGATGGGCGATATAACTGCTGACGGTGATAATCGTTATATCTTTTTGTTCGGCGAGCGTGCGCGCGAGAAGGGCGTTGCTGCTGCCATTTTCGATAAATACCGTTTCACCGTTATTCACTAAGGATGCGGCAAATTCCGCCAGTTCCCGTTTAAGCGCATAGTTGTTCATCATGCGGGTTTCGACGTCTTCACTGTCCAGCGGGACGGCATACCCGTGTGCGCGGCGAAGGTAGCTCTGTTTTTCCAGCAGGTTAAGATCCTGGCGGATTGTGACTTCGGAGACACCGGTGGCTTTAGCGAGATCGACCACGCTCACGCGGCCCTGATCGATGACCATCTGCAAAATGATTTGTTGTCGGGAATTCATAGCATCCATTTAAAAACAAGACGAGATCGGAAAAGACGTGGTCACACTTCCCACGGGGCTTTTGGTTGAGCAGCTTCTGGCGCGGTATCCGTGCCGTTCTGTGCCAGTAATTCAGATTTCAGAATCTCAAGATTACGGATAGCAGAGTGATAATCGCCCGCGACAAGGATATCCAGCACAGTATCAATACGTTGCGCCACGGTTTGTGCATCTATGTTAGACATAATCTCTCCTCAGGAGCGAAAAGTGAATATTTTCAATGATGCAGAAAATAGGTTCAAAAGAGAAGGGAAAAAATGCAATAACGAAAGTACATAAATGAAAGTGATAAATTTTCCCCTCTGCATGTAGCGGGCTGAATGAGTGGATTAGTCTAAAACTGCGCGCAAGGCGCTTTATTATATGAGGAATTAGACTATGACAGTTATCAACCAGGCTACCTGTACACTGTTTACTGATGCTGAACGATTCACTCAACTGGCCGCTTATTATGAGGAGGAACGTCGTACGGTGTGGATGATGTTGCGGGCTCAGCCACGACCTTGCTTCAACCATGCCTTGATTGAAGAGATCATGAATCTTTCCTGGCTGGTACGGCAGTCCGGTTTTGTTGTCGATTTTTGGGTAACCGGATCGCTGGTTCCGGATATGTACAATGCCGGAGGGGATTTACAGTTCTTCGTGGAGTGCATTCGGCATGGCCGTCGGGAAGCACTGCGGGCTTACGCCCGTGCCTGTGTCGATTGCGTCCATGCCGCATCAAGAGGGTTTGATACCGGAGCTATCACACTGGCTATGGTCGAGGGGAGCGCGTTAGGGGGCGGCTTTGAAGCCGCGCTGGCGCACCATTTTGTTCTGGCTCAACGCGATGCCCGGTTAGGGTTCCCCGAAATTGCCTTTAACTTATTCCCCGGCATGGGCGGCTATTCGCTGGTCGCACGCCGCTCAGGTATGAAACTGGCGGAGGAGCTGATCTACAAAGGGGAATCGCATACGGCGGAATGGTATGAGCAGCACGGGCTGGTCGATGGATTGTTTGAACCAGGACAAAGCTATGTCTCTGTACGGACGTTTATCGACACGCTGCAACCGAAACTTAACGGTGTACGGGCTATGCTGCGTGCCCGCACACGCGTTTTACAACTGCCACGCAGTGAACTGATGGACATCACGGAGGACTGGGTTGATGCCGCATTTTGCCTTGAACCGAAAGATATCGCCTATATGGAGCGGCTGGTAATGCTGCAAAACCGCCACCACGCTGCAGGTTTACGCAAAGCCAGCTAACGCATATTCCGTGCCTGATAACGCTTTAGCCATCGCTCGAATGCGGCAGCGGGCATAGGCTTAGCAAAAAGGAAACCCTGCCGTTCGTTGACGCCATTCTTCGTCAGAAAGGCGTCTTCTTTTGCACTCTCCACACCTTCAGCAATAACCTGTAAATTCAGGGCCTGCGCCACGGCCACGATGGCTCGCACTAAAGATTGCGATATTGACTGTTTATGGATGTCCCGCACAAACGACTGATCGAGTTTAATGGCATCAATCGGAAAGCGCGCCAGCTGCGACAGAGAAGAGTAGCCGGTCCCAAAGTCATCCAGATGGATTTGCGCGCCCAACTGACTAAACTGCTGGATCACCGAGAGCGCCAGTTCTTCGTTTTCGATCAGGCAACTTTCGGTTAACTCTACGTCG
This sequence comes from Enterobacter oligotrophicus, assembly GCF_009176645.1. Lineage (NCBI taxonomy): Bacteria > Pseudomonadati > Pseudomonadota > Gammaproteobacteria > Enterobacterales > Enterobacteriaceae > Enterobacter > Enterobacter oligotrophicus. Next base: position 457,010 of record NZ_AP019007.1, on the reverse strand, counting down.
ATAGGGCAGTATTCAAAATGCAGATCTTTCAGCGCCTGCTTTAAATCGCTGAAAATGGTCTGGTCCGCAAGCTGGCGAGCGGAGACGTTGACTGCCACACGCAGGTTAATGCCTTTGTCGCGCCATTTCGCAACCTGACGAACCACATCAAGCATGACCCAACGCCCAAGCGGTACAATCAGTCCCGACTCTTCGGCATAGGAGATAAACTCCAGCGGCGGGATCAGGCCACGCTCTGGCGACTGCCAGCGCACCAGTGCTTCCAGACTTCTGACCTCTCCGCGCCAGGTCATTTTAGGCTGATAGTGAATCAGCAACTGATCGTTATCCAGCGCTTTACGCAGGTTGGTATCCAGCCAAAGATACTCAAATACGCGCTGGTTCATTTCGGGGGAGAAGACGCAGAACTTGCCACGGCCTCCCTCTTTTGCCGTATACATTGCGGTATCGGCGTTACGAATAACGCTCTCCCGATCGTTACCGTGCTGGGGGGCAAGGGCGATCCCCAGAGAGCACCCGGTATAAATCTCGATGAGACCGATACGAAACGGCTGGCGCAAACGGGTCAGAATACGTGATGCCATGGCTTCCAGCGAACCTTGCGAGGTGTCTGTGGCCAATACGATAAATTCGTCACCCCCGAGGCGTGCCAGCGTTTGCCCTCCATCAAGACAGCTCAGGATCGCCAGCGCGACAGCCTGCAGGAGCTGATCCCCAAACATATGCCCGTAGGCATCATTTACCTTTTTGAAGTTATCCAGATCGAGATACACCACGCCAACCTGGGTTTCTCCACGGCTGGCGATTGCGTCGGAAATCAGTTCATGGATGGCGTTACGATTGGGGAGCCCGGTAATGGTATCGGTATTGGCAAGCACACGAAGGCGCTCCTGAGCACGGCGCTCTTCCGTAATGTCCGTACCCGAACAGATAAGAAAAATTTCATTTTTACCGCTGCCACTGTGAACAAATTTGTTTCTGAACAGAAACAATCTTTGCCCTTTGCGCGTCTTGATCCAGCGTTCAACTTCATACGAGCTGCCGTTGCGGAAAAAACCGGTAATGTTGCGCTTTGAAGCCGCGGCTTCACTGCGGCTCATAAACAGTTTAAACACGTTCTGGCCGATAACTTCCTGCTCTTTCAGACCGGTATATTCTTCGCTTAAGCGGTTGAAGCGCTGAATATTACCGTGCTGATCGAGGATCACGATCACCGAGTTGGCTTCGGAAACAACCTGTTCCGCGAAAGAGAGCCCCTGGACCAAATCGCGCGCAACGGAGGGCGTATCGTTCCATGCGGATGCGGTTCCGGCCCACTCTTTTTTATTAATTTTGCGGCCAACAAGATGGACAGGTACATCCGTACCGTACAGAGACAGCGTCATGGTGATACTGGAGGTGATAACGGTTAACTGCCGAATAAGATCGGCCTGCTCATCGCTCAGTGCAACCACCTGAATAACATCGGCACTTTCGCTGGCGGCCAGATGCAGAGCATTGCTGTCAGCTGTCAGCCGCCACCAGGGACTGTGAGTGCCCACGTAACGAAACAGCAAATTCTGCTCCAGATCGTCCATCATGCTTTCTCCTGCGGCTGCTCATTAGCGCAAAATTTATTCATTTGCAGTCGACTTTTCCGTAGTGAAACAGCGGCAAAACCGAAGTGAACTTATTGTTTTTCACAGTGTTATTATCTTAAAACGAGTCGCGGTAAAAATCATACTCAGTGTATAAAAATTCAGGTAACCGAATATGACGGCTCTCTTTTACTGTAGATAATTCTGGCGGGTTTTGGCGAAGGGAGATTGAAAATAGTAAGAAAAAATGATGAATGTGTGGTTTGCGTTGAAAGGTAAAATTGTTGGCCATCCCCAAAAGGAAACGGCCAACATTTTAACAGGTTATCAGGCGACCGGGCGCGCGATAATGCTGCGGGTTTCCATACGGACTTCAGCGATGTTCACATCGATCACGTCAGTGACTTTGTAAACCGTCTCACCTTTAATTTGTACCGTCCCCGTTTCCTGGCTACAGACCAGTTCGTCGCGTACTGCATGCAGGAACGGGGCAGGGATAAAGGCGACAGCACCGTTGTCGACCAGACGCACGCGCATACCGCCCCGGCTGATGTCGATGATTTCTGCAGGGAAACGGGTATCCGTGCCAGCCTTATCATTCAGGAAACGTGCATACAGCCAGTCGCCGACATCGCGCTCTGCCATGCGGTTCAGACGGCGACGTTCTGCCATCTGCAGCGTGGTGTCGTCCTGAGGACGCGCAACGGATTCACCTTTGATGATCGCTTTCAGCAGACGATGGTTCACCATATCGCCGTATTTACGAATCGGGGAGGTCCAGGTTGCGTAGGCTTCAAGCCCCAGACCAAAGTGAGGGCCTGGCTCTGTGCTGATTTCCGCAAAGGACTGGAACCGACGAATACGGCTGTCCAGGAAACCTGACGGCTGCGCATCCAGCTCGCGGCGCAGTTTGCAGAAACCTTGCAGCGTCAGCACTTCTTCCGGGTCCACGTGGACATCATGCGTTTTCAGCAGGGCAGCCAGCGCTTCGGTATTTGCCGGATCAAAACCGGTGTGGACGTTATAGATGCCAAAGCCTAATTTGTCGCGCAGCACGCGTGCAGCACAAATGTTGGCGGAAATCATGGCCTCTTCAACGATGCGGTTTGCAATGCGACGCGGCTCGGCCACGATATCCAGCACTTCACCTTTCTCGCCCAGAACAAAGCGATAATCCGGTCGATCCTTGAACACCAGTGCATGGGTTTTACGCCATTCGCTGCGGTTCAGGCAGACGCGATGCAACAGGCGGATTTGCGCGGCAATGGCATCGCTTTCCGGTTTCCAGCTTCCGGTATTCTCCAGCCAGTCGGAGACGTCGTCGTAGGCGAGTTTGGCTTTAGAAACGATGGTGGCGGCGAAAAATTCAATATCATCTTCAATCGTACCGTCTGCCGCGATGGTCATGCGGCAGGCAAGTACCGGACGCACTTCGTTTGCTCGCAGCGAGCAGAGATCGTCAGAGAGTTCGCGCGGCAGCATTGGAATATTGAAGCCTGGCAGGTAGTTGGTGAACGAACGCACTTTGGCCATATCGTCCAGCTTGCTGCCTTCGGCAATCCACGCGGTAGGGTCGGCAATCGCGACGGTCAGATGCAATTTGCCATCGGCTGTCTCTTCGGCAAACAGCGCATCGTCCATGTCTTCGGTGCTGGCGCTGTCGATGGTGACAAAATCCAGAGCCGTGAGATCGCGACGCGTCAGGCCTTCATCCTGCATTTCAGTTGCTACACCGTTTGGTGCTTCTTTCTCAAGATTGTGGCGTGCCAGCGTAACCCACCACGGGACGAAATGATCGTCACCGAAGGTGATGAACTGGGTCAGTTCCGCGTAAAAACCGCGATCGCCTTTCAGAGGATGACGGCGCATTTCAGCAACGGCCCAGTCACCTTCTTTAAAATCATGCTCAACGCCACGCGCAGCGCGGCACGGAATGGCATCTTTCAACAGGGGATGATCCGGCACGACAGAAAGACGATCGTCTTTTTTGTGTACTTTGCCAACGAAGCGCGTCAGGAACGGTTCAATCAGTTCTTCCGGCTCGGCGGATTCGCGCTCCTTTTCGGTATGGATCACGGCCATGATGCGGTCGCCATGCATCACTTTCTTCATCTGCGGAGGCGGAATGAAGTAGCTTTTCTGCGCATCAACTTCAAGGAAGCCAAAGCCCTTTTCCGTGGCTTTTACGACCCCTTCTGCACGCGGCGTCTGGGAATGCAGTTGCTGTTTAAGCTGCGCTAGCAGCGGGTTGTCCTGAAACATAATGTTCTATTTTCGTAGCCATTGAGCGGCTGACAGTTTTACGCGATTCTCACTGCTACAGCAAGCGCTCTTTGGGTAAATAGTACGGTTATTCCTGTTTGCCAAGCGCTAACCGCAGGCGGTCCAGCCAGCCGTAAAATGCGCTGCGAGTCAGCAGCTTGATGGCTCTGGCTGACGGAAGACCTGCCTCTGCCAGTGGGGTAAATTGTGCGGCGCTGAATCGGTCCGGAGAACGTCTGAGGAGATCCATTGCTGCAAATAGCGTAGGAAGGGCGACATCGTCTCCGTCATCGAGGCTGAGCAGGATCTCGCCTGCCTGATCGAGAAGTTTTGGTTCGTGGCAGAGAACGGGCGTCAGCGCCTGAAGCGCAGGTACAGCCTGCCATCGTGAAAGGGCCTCAAGCTGATGGGCGCTCGCATAGCGAAGTTCGACGACGGGCAGAACAGGTGTCCATGTGTTGATAATGCCCGGCAGCGTATGGGGCTGAATAGGGTGTCCAGGCAACCAGCGCACCGGGTGCCCCAGTAACGCCTGGAAGACCGCCACAACGCGTGCCTGAAAACCGATAAACCCGATGATCTGGTTGATAAGCACAATGTCATAGGTCGTCAGGCCCACTTCATCAAGCTGGTGTTGTGCTTTATCGTCGATGACATCGGGTGAGCTGGCAAGCTGGCGGGCGTACTGGGTAATTTGTGCGAGGCGACGGTTACTTTCTCGGGATGAGTCAGGGCCAGGCAGGGGCGCGAGCAGGGCGGCGTAGTGGTTACAGAGCCGCTGGACACCGCATGCCTGAGCGACCGTCAGCGCGGTGCTTAGCCTGTCGTAGGCGCTGAGTGTGTGCAGCCTGTTTACCGGTGTATCCAACGGAAACAGAAGATGGCACAGCGTCCTGGCAGGTGCGAGCCAGCCGGAGCATGCGGCGATAATCTCTTCAGGCAGGGCTAAATCGAGCAAAAAACGATCGTCGACGTTAGCGGCTTCGGGCACCAAAGGCAGGACATCCGTCTGCGAGTGATTGGACTGGGTTTCATGATACCAGTGGCCTTTGCCGGAAAAGCGGCGTTGTTCCATGGGCGTTCCTTGATCTCAAAATGGCGATCAATATCCTGGCGTAAGGCGGGTATGGGGAAAAATATTGTTAGGTGATAACAAATAGCAGAACGGAATAACGAAGGGGACAACAGGAAAAGGGAAACTCTCTTCCCGAGCGGGAAGAGAGTCACAGCTTATTTAATTTCCAGCTCGTTCATTGCCGCGATGTTGAAACCGCCGTCAACGTGAACCACTTCGCCGGAGATCCCTGCGGAGAGGTCAGAGCAGAGGAATGCGGCAGAGTTACCCACATCTTCGATGGTAACGGTACGGCGAATCGGCGTAACCGCTTCACAGTGTGCCAGCATTTTACGGAAATCTTTGATGCCGGAAGCCGCCAGAGTACGGATTGGGCCAGCGGAGATACCGTTAACACGCACGCCTTCCGGACCCATCGCGTTCGCCATATAGCGGACGTTTGCTTCCAGAGATGCTTTAGCCAGACCCATCACGTTATAGTTAGGGATGGCACGCTCTGCGCCCAGGTAGGACAGCGTCAGCAGCGCAGCGCCTGGGTTCAGCATGGTGCGGCAAGATTTAGCCATCGCCACGAAGCTATAAGAGCTGATATCGTGCGCGATTTTGAAGCCTTCACGGGTTACCGCGTTGACGTAATCACCGTCCAGTTGGTCGCCAGGAGCGAAGCCAATGGAGTGAACGAAACCGTCGAATTTCGGCCATGATTTTGCCAGCTCAGCAAACATGCCATCGATGCTTTCGTCCTGTGCAACGTCGCATTCCAGAACAATGCTGGAACCCAGCTGCGCGGCAAACTCTTCAACACGGCCTTTCAGCTTGTCGTTCTGGTAGGTGAACGCCAGCTCAGCACCTTCGCGATGCATAGCCTGTGCGATGCCGTATGCGATGGACAGTTTGCTGGCAACGCCGGTCACCAGAATGCGCTTACCGGAAAGAAAACCCATAGCTTTTAATCCTTATATTCATTGTTGTGGCGATCGTCATCTTAGCGGGACAATCGTCGTTAAAACGCGGCGATAATATCACGTGTCGCGTGCTTAGTTAATCCGACCACTCTGTTGACGCGCGGTTATCGGTCTTTTCGCCATGCATCGGCGGTTAATGCCTCGCCGAAATGCCCGGCGATAAGCCGTTTTGTCAGATCATGCAGCGGTGAGGCGAGCACATCTGCCGTACTGCCGCGCTCAACCACTTCACCCTGATGCATCACCAGCACCTGGTCGCTGATATGCTTCATCATTCCAAGATGCTGGGTCACATAGATATAAGAGATACCCTGTTTTTCCTGCAATTCCAGCATCAGATTAATTAACTGCGAACGCATCGACATATCCAGTGACGCCAGCGCTTCGTCGGCAATAATCACCTTTGGCCGCAAAATTAACGCGCGCGCCAGCCCCAGACGCTGCTTCTGGCCCGGTGCCAGCATGTGCGGGTAGTAGCTCACATGGTCGGGGAGCAATCCCACCAGACGTAAGGTTTCAACAATGCGCTTGCGGCGCGCTTCAGGCTCCAGATCGGTATTCAGCCGCAGCGGAAAATCGAGGATCTGCGAGATGCGCTGGCGCGGGTTGAGGGAGGTCGACGGGTCCTGGAAGATCATGCGAATGCGCTGGCTGCGAAATGAGTAATCCCCGAAGGTGAGGGGATGATCGTCAATCAGCACTTCGCCGTCAGAAGGCTCAATCATCCCCGCCAGCATTTTCGCCAGCGTGGATTTACCGGAACCATTCTCGCCAATAATCGCCAGCGTCTGCTTTTCGCGCAGGGTAAAGCTCAGCGGTTTGACCGCCTCGACGGTCTGACGATGAAACAGCCCCGTTCGGTAGCGAAAGGTCTTACTCAGATTGCGAACTTCCAGCAAGGTTTCGACCATTTCACTCTCTCTCCATGTTCAGCGGGAAATGACAGGCATAAAGGTGGTTTTTAGCGCCTGTCAGCCTCGGCGTCTCAATGCATTTGCGCTGAGCATAAGGACAACGTGGCCCCAGACGGCAGCCAATCGGCAGCGATTCCAGCAGCGGGATGGCACCAGGCAATGTGTTCAGGCGGCTTTTGTGCGGCATCGCGCTGCCAAAATCAGGGATCGCCCGGATCAGCGCCTGGGTATACGGGTGATGAGGCGTATTCACCAGGTCTTCACTGACGGCGGTTTCAACCGTCTGACCGCAGTACATCACATCAATTTTATCCGCCCATTGGCTGAGCATCTGCAGGTCATGGCTGATCAGCAAAATGGTGGTGTTGTTGTTCTGGTTCAGACGCGTCAGCAGGCGGAAAATCTGCGCCTGGGTGGTCGGTTCCATCGCATTCGTTGGTTCATCCGCAATCAGCATACGCGGCTGATTCGCCAGCGCGATGGCAATCATGACTTTTTGACATTCGCCGTCGGTCAGTTCATAGGGGAAACTGCGCATCGCATCTTTATGATCTTTAATCCCGACACGGTGCAGCAGCTCAATGGCGCGTCGCTTACGCCAGCCTACACGTTGCCACCAGCGTCCTTTGTAGGTCCAGCCGGGGATATTCTGCATCAGCTGTTTGCCCACACGTTCGGACGGGTCGAGACAGGATTGAGGCTCCTGGAAAATCATTGAGACGTTATGGCCCACCAGCTTGCGCCGCTCGCGCGCAGACAGGCGCAGCAGGTCGATATCATCGAAGCGCATCCGGTCAGCGGTTACGCGCCAGTTGTCTTTCGCCACGCCACAAATGGCTTTGGCGATCAGGCTTTTTCCGGAACCGGATTCACCCACCAGCCCGCGGATTTCACCTTCGGCAAGGGTGATGCTGATGCGATCCACGGCTTTCACCCAGCCTTCGCTGGTTTTGAATTCAATCGTGAGGTTGCGGATATCAAGTAATGGCATTATTCCACCCCCGCATTGATTGCGCGGCGAATCCCGTCGCCCAGCAGGTTAATTAGCAGAACGCTCACCATAATGGCCGCGCCGGGTAGCATCACCGTCCACGGTGCAACGTAAATCAGCTCCAGCGCGTCACCGAGCATCGCGCCCCATTCAGGAGAAGGCAACTGCGCGCCGAGATCGAGAAAACCCAGCGCCGCGATATCAAGAATCGCCATCGACAACGCGCGGGTGATCTCCGTGACCAGCCCGGAAGCGATGTTTGGCAGCACGGCAAACCACAAAATATTGAGCGTGGTTGCGCCATCAAGACGTGCGGCCACAACATACTCTTTTTCCAGCTCGTCATGCACCAGGCTGTACACCGAGCGTACCATGCGCGGCAGAATCGCCAGCCAGACGGCAAACATGGCATGCGTAAGATGCGGCCCTGCGAACGCCACGACGATAATTGCCAGCAGCAGGGACGGGATGGAGAGCAGGGTATCCAGAATATGATTCAGCACGGCGGAGCGCAGCCCGTGGGTGGAACCGGCAAAAATTCCCAGCGCCAGGCCAAAGACGGTTGCAGCCAGCGTAACCACAAATGCTCCTCCCACCGTCGGCGCAGCGCCGCTCAGCAGGCGGCTTAAGACGTCACGCCCCAGATCGTCGGTCCCGAGGAAGAAGGAAACTTCGCCATAGCGTGACCATGACGGGGGCAACAATTGGTAGCCGAGGAACTGTTGATCGATACCATACGGCGCAAACCACGAGCCAAAAATGCACAGCACGGCCAGGCCAGCGCAGCCGTAAAGGCCGATCATTGCCGTGGTGTCGCCATAGAATTTACGCCACACGGTACGTAGCGCACCGGGCGTGCGCTTTTCACTGTATACGTTATCGTAAGGCATACCATTCCTTATGCTTCAGCGGGTTGGCCATGGCCCCCAAAATATCGGACAGAACGTTCACAATGATCACCAGCGAACCGATCACCATGACACCGGCGGAGATCGCCGCGTAGTCCTGCTGGCGAATAGCGTTGATTAGCCAGCGACCGAGCCCCGGCCAGCTAAAGACCATTTCCGTGATCATCGCCAGTGTCAGCATGGTTGAAAACTGTAACCCCAGACGCGGGATAACCGGCGGCAGGGCATTGTGCAGCACATGACGGCGCAGAATCGTCAGGCGAGATAACCCACGTGTAGCGGCGGCTTTCACATAGTTTTGATCGAACACCTCAATGGTGCTGATACGCATCAAACGGATGACTTCGGTGGTGGGGGCAACAGCCAGCGTCAGCACCGGCAGAATCATATGGCGCAGGGCGCTCATGATCATCTCATGACGCCAGACCGAATCAGACAGCCAGGCGTCGATAATGGCGAACCCGCTGACCGTTTTCACCGTATAAAGCAGGTCGAAACGGCCAGATACCGGCAGCCAGCCCAGCGTCAGCGAGAAGAAGAGCGTTAGCAGCAGCGCCAGCCAAAAGACCGGGATCGAGAAGCCGAGCAGGGCAAGTGCGCTGATAAATTTATCCTGCCATTTATTGCGGTAAATTCCCGCCAGCATACCTACCGGAATGCCCACCATGAGCGCAAACCCGAAGGCCAGAATGCAGAGCTCCATCGTGGCCGGGAAAACCTCTTTCAGTTGCTCTGAAATCAGCTGGCCGTTGATGCTGGAGACGCCAAAATCCCAGTGCAGCAGGCCGTTAAACCAGAACAGCCAGGCGTCCCACAGGGAGGAACCCTGAAGCGGTGCATGCGGCGTAAAATAGCTCAGGCTAAAACCGACAAAAGTCAGGAAGAACAGCGTGACCAGCAACAGCAGGAGTCGGCGCAAGGTAAAAATAATCATGGTTTTTTCACCTCTTGTTCTTTTTCGCGCGAAACGCCAGCAAAAGAGGCGTTACCAAACGGACTCAACACCAGCCCTTTAATATCGTAACGGTATGCCTGAAGGCGCAGAGAAGAGGCGAGCGGCAGTACGGGGAGTTCACGGGCTAAAATATTTTGCGCTTCGTCATAGGCGTCGATACGTGAAGCGAGCTGCTGTGAGGAAAGCGCTTTTTGCAAAACTGCATCAAACTCACGGTTACACCAGTGGGCGTAGTTGGTCTGAGAGTTAATCGCTGCGCAGCTCAGTAACGGGCGGAAGAAGCTGTCCGGGTCATTACTGTCTGTGGACCATCCTGCAAGGGTTAAATCATGATTCATGTCCATCAGGCGCGCCTCCTGGAAACGGCCCTCAACCGGTACGATGATCACCTTGACGCCCACCTGCGCCATATCAGCCTGCAGCAGCTCGGCGGTTTTCAGCGGGCTTGGGTTCCATGCCTGAGAACTGGTTGGCACCCACAACTGCAACGTCAGGTTTTCTGCCCCGAGTGCTTTAAGCTGTTCACGCGCTTTCGCCGGATTGTATTCCGTAATTTTAGCCTCACCATCATAGGCCCAGGATGCACGCGGCAAAATTGATGCCGCGGTTTCAGCAGTGCCGTAATAGATCGACTGCATCAGACGCTGGTTATTAATGGCCAGCGCCAGCGCATGGCGCACGGCCGGGTTATTCAGCGGTGGCTTATCGGTGTTAAATGCCAGGTAGGCGATATTCATGCCGGGACGTAACGTCAGGCGCAGGCGAGGATCGTCGCGCAGAATGGTCAACTGGCTGGCAGCAGGCCAGGCAAGCACATCGCATTCACCGGTCAGTAATTTCGACAGTCGACCTGTCCCCCCTGAACCCAGATCGACAATCACCTGTGGCATCAGCGGTGTACCGCGCCAGAAGTGTTCATGACGCTGTAAACGAATATATTGCCCGGCGCGGTATTCAGCCATCTGGAATGGGCCAGTCCCTACAGGCTGGCGGTCAAGAAGCTCCTGACGATCCTGTCTGGTTAACTGCGCCGCGTACTCCGCAGACATCACTGACGCGTAGTGCGTTGCCAGGTGCCACAGGAAAGAGGCGTCCGGCCGCGTCAGAGTGAATTCAACCGTCCGGTTATCCAGCTTGCGAACGCTTTTAACGGTGTCAGCAAATTGCAAACTGTCGAAGTAGGGGAAATTTCCCCCGTTGACGTTATGCCACGGATGATGACGGTTAAAGATACGCTGGAACGTAAAGACCACGTCATCAGCATTTAATTTGCGCGTTGGCGTAAACCACGGCGTGTGCTGGAACGCGACGTCATTGCGAAGGCGGAAGCGGTAGGTTGCCCCGTTGTCCAGCACTTCCCAGCTTTCGGCAAGCTCGGGCACCAGGCGGTAGGTGTACGGGTCCACATCAAGCAGACGATCGTAAAGCTGAGCGGCAAGTGTATCAACAATCAGGCCGCTACCTGCTTTTTGCGGGTTAAAAGTATCAACTTGCCCGCTGACGCAATAGACAAAACCGCTATCGCGAATATCAGGAAGCACAGCACGTTCAGGTGCAGCAGAAGCCAGGCCGCTGAACAGACCGAGTGCAAACAGGGACGATAAAACCAGACGCATAATTTTTAGGGTTTTTAGGTTCGATCTGCAAAGTGTATCGCACTTACGCCTGCTTCGTAAAAATGTCTGCGGGTAAGTGCTGATAATGTCAGCGCATTTGATGCTTTTTGAGCAATGCCCTTAATTGATGGTAGGTCAGGCCCAGCAGTTCAGCCGCCTGCTTCTGATTATATTTTGCCTGCTTCAGGCTGAGCTCAAGCAACTGTTGTTCCTGTGTGTGCTGGAACTGGCGTAAATCGATCGGGAGAGAAGGGGATTCGGAAACGGTCTCCGGCACCGGTACGGAATGCGTTTCACGGCGAAAAGGATCGAGAATAATGGTGTCCAGCTCGGTTTCACTGCTGCCATGACGATAAACCGACCGTTCCACCACGTTTTTAAGCTCACGAATATTCCCCGGCCAGTGATAGCCGAGCAAAGTTTCGGTGGCAGAGTCGCTGAATCCGGGAAAGAGGGGCAGGCCAAGCTCGCGGCACATCTGAATGGCAAATTGCTCCGCCAGCAGCATGATGTCGCTACGGCGCTCACGCAGCGGCGGGAGCTGAACGACATCAAACGCCAGCCGGTCGAGCAAATCGGCGCGAAACTTGTCCTCCGCCACCCTTTCTGGCAGGTTGGCATTTGTGGCGCAAACCAGGCGCACGTTCACCTGCAGCGGCTGGCTACCGCCGACGCGCTCCAGCTCGCCATATTCAATCACCCGCAGCAGTTTTTCCTGCACCAGCATCGGGGCTGTTGCCAGCTCATCCAGAAATAACGTGCCGCCATCGGCACGTTCAAAGCGACCCGGATGGCGTTTTTGTGCGCCGGTAAATGCCCCGGCCTCATGGCCGAAAAGTTCGGTATCGAGTAAATTTTCGTTTAACGCCGCACAGTTCAGTGAAATGAACGGCCCATCCCAGCGGCCGGACAAATAGTGAAGGCGGTTAGCAATCAACTCTTTGCCCGTCCCGCGCTCGCCGATGATCAACACCGGCTTATTGAGCGGTGCGAGACGGGAAACCTGCTCCAGCACCTCAAGAAAGCTATTGGCTTCGCCAAGTAAATTATCTTTGTATCCAGCCATGATGAAATTAACCACTCATTAGCGATATTCACCAGGTGAGAGTAGAATGACGGTGATGGAAAATCAACCATAACTATGAAAAACAACAAGATAAAAAGTTGGCACGCAAATTGGATTATCTCTGCAGCAGGGCATCGCCCGATAACAGAAATGTGAGGACTAAATTATGGGTATTTTTTCTCGTTTTGCCGACATCGTGAACGCCAACATCAACTCGCTGCTGGAGAAAGCAGAAGATCCGCAGAAGCTGGTGCGTCTGATGATTCAGGAAATGGAAGATACGCTGGTTGAAGTGCGTTCAACTTCCGCCCGCGCGCTGGCTGAGAAAAAACAGTTAACGCGTCGTATTGAGCAGGCGACCGCCCAGCTTAACGAGTGGCAGGAAAAAGCAGAGCTGGCGCTGCGTAAAGATAAAGACGATCTGGCCCGCGCCGCGCTGATTGAAAAACAGAAACTCGCGGATATGGTGAACACGCTTGAGCATGAAGTGACGCTGGTGGATGACACGCTGTCTCGCATGAAGAAAGAGATCGGCGAGCTTGAAAATAAACTCAGCGAAACCCGCGCGCGTCAGCAGGCTCTGGCACTTCGTCACCAGGCGGCAAACTCATCCCGCGACGTGCGTCGTCAGCTGGACAGCGGCAAGCTGGATGAAGCGATGGCACGTTTTGAATCCTTTGAGCGCCGTATCGACCAGATGGAAGCAGAAGCGGAAAGCCACAGCATCGGCAAGCAAAAATCGCTGGATCAGCAGTTCGCCGACCTGAAAGCGGATGATGAAATCAGCGAGCAGCTGGCCGCGCTGAAAGCCAAAGTGAAGCAAGATAACCAATAATAATGTATGCGGCACCCGAGTGTGCCGCCACGCATCGTAAGACAAGGAGTACACATGAGCGCGCTTTTTCTGGCTATTCCCCTGACCATTTTCGTGCTGTTCGTTCTGCCGATCTGGTTATGGCTGCACTACAGCAATCGTTCTTCACGCGGTGAACTTTCGCAAAGTGAACAGCAACGTCTGGCGCAGCTTACCGAAGAGGCGAATAAAATGCGCGATCGTATTCAGGCGCTGGAAGCCATCCTTGATGCGGAACACCCGAACTGGAGGGATCGTTAATGTCTGGACTGAACCTGAATAAGAAATTGTGGCGAATCCCACAGCAAGGCATGGTTCGTGGCGTCTGCGCTGGCCTGGCACATTATCTGGACGTACCGGTCAAGCTGGTACGCGTTGTGACCGTACTGTCGATTTTCTTCGGTCTGGCCTTTATCACCCTGGTGGCGTACATCATTCTGTCGTTTGTGCTTGATCCGATGCCGGAAGGGGAGCTGGATGCTGAAGGCGCGCCAACCAGCAGCGATCTCCTCAATGCGGTAGACGCACAACTGGCCGCAGGTGAGAAGCGGTTACGTGAAATGGAACGTTATGTCACGTCCGATACCTTTTCATTAAGAAGCCGTTTTCGTCAGCTATAAGAGAGAATAGACATGAAACAAAACTGGCAACAGGCCGGTCAGAAGGTAAAACCCGGCCTGAAAATCGCAGGTAAACTGGTCCTGCTGACGGCGTTGCGCTACGGCCCGGCAGGTGTGGCGGGCTGGGCGATAAAATCTGTTGCCCGTAAGCCGGTACGCATGTTGCTGGCCGTTGCGCTGGAACCTCTGCTGCACAAGCTGGCAAAGCGTTTTTCACGTCGCTACCTCTGATACTCCCTCGTCGTGCTCGCCCGCTCCTCAGTTGCAGGAGGGCGAGCGAATCTCCTTAGCATTTTCCCTTTCCTTTCATTCTTTCTTTGCGGCAGCTCACATTAATGATTTGCGCTGCTTTCCAATCGCGGTTTTCTGGCTCCTGGTCCGTTGACAGATATTTTCCATGGGAGTAGATTGCGCTTCATGGGACCGCTACCACGGAAAATAACGTGAACGCTAAAATTAAGCATTTAATAGATCTTGTGTATGAAAAATCATTCCCGGAAACGCACCTCGAACATCTGCTGGATAAAATAGAGTGCGCCAGAAGGGTTATTAAGGAAAAACGTAAGTTACGCTGGGATGAAAAAGATGTTGTCCTGATTACTTATGCCGATCAATTTTCTGCAGAAGGGAAGAAAGCCCTCCCTGTTTTTACACAATTTTATAACAAATGGCTTTCAAAATCTTTTTCACATGTTCATCTTTTACCCTTTTATCCGTGGTCTTCTGATGATGGTTTCTCCGTTATCGATTATCATGAGATCGCCCAGGAAACCGGAACCTGGCAAGATGTCGCGGAATTAAAACAGTCAGCAAGCCTGATGTTTGATTTTGTCTGCAACCATATGTCGGCTAAAAGCCAGTGGTTCCAGAATTATTTAAATCAAAAACCAGGGTATGAAGATTTCTTTATTTCAGTCGATCCTGATACTGATTTATCGGCAGTAACCCGCCCTCGTGCTTTACCACTTCTGACGCCTTTTACAATGCATGACGGAAGCGTCCGCCACCTGTGGACCACCTTCAGCGAAGATCAGGTGGATTTAAACTTTGCTTCACCGCAGGTACTTATTGCGATGGTGGAGGTACTGCTTCACTACCTTGCGGAAGGGGCGAGTTACATTCGTCTGGATGCCGTTGGGTTTATGTGGAAGATTCCCGGAACAAGCTGCATTCACCTTGAACAAACTCACCGCCTGATTCAGCTTTTCCGCGCGATTACGGACGCTGTCGCGCCGGGAACCGTGATCATTACGGAAACCAATGTTCCGCATAAAGACAACGTCTCCTACTTTGGCAACGGTGAAAACGAAGCGCAGATGGTGTATCAGTTCTCTTTGCCGCCGCTGGTATTGCATGCCATTCACCGTCAGGACGTTCGTCAACTGTGTCAGTGGGCAGCCTCGTTAACGCTGCCTTCGGCTAAGACGACCTGGTTCAACTTCCTGGCTTCGCACGACGGCATCGGCCTCAATCCATTACGCGGCATTTTACCGGAATCTGAAATTCTCTCGCTGGTGGAAAAACTTCAGCAGGAAGGGGCGCTGGTTAACTGGAAAAATAACCCTGATGGCTCCCGCAGCCCTTATGAAATCAATGTCACCTATCTTGATGCCTTAAGCTCACGGGATAGCTCAGATACTGACAGAATTGCCCGCTTCATTCTGGCTCATGCCGTGTTATTAAGTTTCCCCGGTGTGCCCGCCATTTATATCCAGAGTATTCTTGGATCGCGTAATGATTATGAAGGCGTAGAGCGTCTGGGATATAACCGGGCGATAAACCGGAAGAAATACAGTGCGGGGCAGGTTGATGATGAACTCGTCAATAATAACAGCCTGCGGCAAAGAATATATCATAACCTGAGCGCATTGATCGCGGCCAGACGTAATGAAAAAGCCTTCCACCCAGACAGCCAGGCGCTATTCGAGACTGTGGGTGAACATATTCTTAAAATAGTCCGTATTGCGGATAACGGTGAGCGGATAACTGCACTGTTTAATTTCAGCCCTGACTCCGTGACGGTTGATGGCAATATTCAATCCGGCAGAGATGTGATTTCCGGACGCGATATAAACGGTACGACTCTGAACCTTAATCCATGGCAGGTAATGTGGATTAAAGAAAACTAAAAGGACCTTCAAAATGAAAATGCCCAGGATTGTGCTGATATCAGCACTGGTTTCGTGCGCCCTGTTATCAGGCTGCAAAGACGATAAATCCTCTTCAGTCACCATTGAATTTATGCATTCGTCGGTGGAGCAGGAGCGTCAGGCCGTTATTACAAAACTCATTGAAAAATTTGAGAAAGAGAATCCTTCCATCACGGTGAAACAAGTTCCGGTGGAAGAGGATGCTTACAACACGAAAGTCATTACTCTGGCCCGCACTGGCGCACTGCCGGAAGTCATCGAAATCAGCCATGACTACGCCAAAGTGATGGATAAAGAGCAGCTTCTGGATCGCGATGCCATCGGCGAAGCCATTAAAGCCGTGGGCGAAGATACCTTCTACGACGGTATTTTGCGTGTCGTACGCACTGAAGACGGCGCAGCGTGGACAGGGGTGCCGATAAGCGCCTGGCTTTCTGGCGTCTGGTATCACAAAGACGTGCTCGCGGCGGCGGGTATCCAGGAGCCACATAACTGGGAGCAACTGCTGAAAGCCAGCCAGACGCTCAATAATCCGGCTAAAAAGCATTACGGCATCGCACTGCCTACCGCAGAAAGCGTGATGACTGAGCAGGCGTTTTCACAGTTTGCCCTTTCGGGTGGCGCAAACGTGTTTGATGCGAACGGCAATGTCGAAATCGATACGCCAGAAATGTCAAAAGCCCTGGCGTTTTATAAAGGTCTGGCAGCAACCACCATGCCAGGGTCGAACGATGTCATGGAGATCAAAGACGCCTTTATGAATGGCTCTGCGCCGATGGCCGTTTATTCCACTTATATCTTACCGGCCGTATTCAAAGAGGGCGATCCTGCCAATCTTGGGTTCGTGGTTCCGACAGAAAAATCTTCTGCAGTGTATGGCATGGTAACGTCCCTGACGATTACTACAGGTCAAACCGAGGATGAAACCAAAGCAGCGGAGAAATTTGTAACCTGGATGGAGCAGGCTCAGAACGCATCTGACTGGGTAATGATGTCGCCGGGCGCGGCGTTGCCTGTGAATAAGCTGGTGGTCGGTACAGATACCTGGAAGAACAACGAAGTGATTCAGGCATTTGGTCAACTGCCTTATGAACTGATCGCGCAGTTCCCGAACGTGCAGGTCTTTGGTGCCGTCGGTGACAAAAACTTCACCCGGATGGGCGACGTAACCGGGTCCGGCATTATCAGTTCTATGGTGCATAACGTCACGGTGGGTCAGCAGGATCTCAGTGCAACGTTAAGCAGCAGCCAGAAGCGGCTGACCGATCTGATTTCACAACGATAGGAGCGCTCTGCGGAAGGGAATTATGAAGACGTTGTTTTCTGGTCGTTCAGATATGCCTTTCGCCATGCTGCTGTTGGCCCCCAGCCTGATTTTGCTGGGGGGCCTGGTAGCCTGGCCAATGATTTCCAACATTGAAATCAGTTTTTTACGTTTACCGCTGAATCCGCGTATAAGCGCCGTTTTTGTCGGGCTGGATAACTACATCCGTATTTTGGGGGATGCCGCATTCTGGCACTCCTTATGGATGACATTCTGGTATACGGCGCTGGTCGTGGTTGGCAGTACCGGGTTGGGGCTGGCGGTCGCCATCTTCTTCAATCGTGAGTTTCGTCTGCGGAAAACAGCGCGTTCGCTGGTGATCCTCTCTTACGTTACGCCGTCGATTTCGCTGGTGTTTGCCTGGAAATACATGTTCAACAACGGCTACGGCATTGTGAACTATCTGGGCGTCGACCTGCTGCACCTGTATGACCACGCACCGCTGTGGTTCGACAATCCGGGCAGTAGCTTTGTTCTGGTCGTGCTGTTTGCCATCTGGCGCTACTTCCCGTATGCGTTTATCTCCTTCCTGGCCATTTTGCAGACGATTGATAAATCGTTGTACGAAGCAGCAGAAATGGACGGGGCCAACGCCTGGCAGCGTTTTCGCATCGTCACCTTACCCGCAATTATGCCGGTGCTGGCAACGGTGATAACGCTAAGAACCATCTGGATGTTCTACATGTTCGCAGATGTCTATCTGCTGACGACCAAGGTCGATATTTTGGGCGTGTATCTCTACAAGACAGCTTTCGCATTCAATGACCTGGGTAAAGCAGCCGCTATCTCTGTCGTGCTGTTTGTGATCATCTTCGCTGTGATTCTGCTGACCAGAAAAAGGGTAAACCTCAATGGCAACAAATAAACGCGCACTGGGCCGTATTGGTTTTTATCTGGGGCTGGCGGTGTTTCTGATTATCACGCTTTTTCCGTTTTTCGTGATGCTAATGACATCATTCAAGAGCGCAAAAGAGGCGATATCGTTGCACCCGACTATTCTGCCGCAGGAGTGGACGCTGCAGCATTACATCGACATCTTTAACCCGCTTATCTTCCCGTTTGTGGATTACTTCCGGAACAGCATGGTGGTGTCGCTCACCTCGTCGGTGATCGCGGTGTTCCTTGGCACGCTTGGCGCGTATGCATTATCCAAACTGCGTTTTAAAGGCCGCGCGACGATCAATGCGAGCTTTTACACCGTCTACATGTTCTCCGGGATTTTGCTGGTCGTGCCCCTGTTCAAAATCATTACCGCATTAGGCATTTATGATACCGAACTGGCGCTCATTATCACCATGGTGACCCAGACATTGCCGACGGCGGTGTTTATGCTGCGCAGCTATTTCGACACCATCCCGGACGAAATAGAAGAAGCCGCGATGATGGATGGCCTGAATCGCCTGCAAATCATCTTCCGTATTACCGTGCCTCTGGCCATTTCGGGCCTCGTATCGGTGTTTGTCTACTGCTTTATGGTGGCGTGGAACGACTATCTCTTCGCATCCATTTTCCTGTCCAGCGCCAGCAACTTTACGTTGCCAGTGGGGCTGAACACGCTCTTTAGCACGCCGGATTATATCTGGGGTCGCATGATGGCGGCATCGCTGGTGACGGCGCTTCCGGTGGTCATCATGTACGCATTGTCTGAACGGTTTATTAAAAGTGGTTTGACCGCCGGTGGCGTTAAGGGCTGAGGCGGCCAGGTTTAACAAGGAGTAAGTCATGAAGAAGTTAGTTGCAACAGCACCTCGTGTGGCGGCGCTGGTTGAATATGAAGATCGTCCTGTCGCAGGACATGAAGTTAAAATTCGCGCTCGCTTTGGCGCACCAAAACACGGCACTGAGGTGGTGGATTTTCGCGCGGCGAGTCCGTTTATCGATGAAGAGTTCAATGCGGAATGGCAAATGTTTACTCCGCGTGAAGAGGGCTCGGCTCGTGGTATTGAATTCGGCAAGTTCCAGCTGGGGAATATGATCGTTGGCGACATCATCGAATGTGGCGCTGATGTGACGGAATACCAGCCGGGCGACAGCGTCTGCTGCTACGCACCGCTGCAGGAAACCGTCATTGTGAATGCCGTCGACAACTACAAACTGCGCAAAATGCCTCAGGGCGCTTCCTGGAAAAACGCGGTTTGTTACGATCCGGCACAGTTCGCCATGAGCGGTGTACGCGATGCCAACGTGCGGGTAGGGGATTTCGTCGTTGTTGTCGGTCTGGGTGCCATTGGCCAGATAGCGATTCAACTGGCGAAAAAAGCCGGGGCTTCAATTGTTATCGGCGTCGATCCAATCGAACACCGCTGTGATATTGCCCGTCGCCATGGGGCAGATCACTGCCTGAATCCGATCGGTACGGATGTTGGTCTGGAAATCAAAAAACTGACCGGTAAGCAAGGCGCAGACGTCATCATCGAAACCAGTGGTTTTGCTGATGCACTGCAATCCGCGCTGCGCGGGCTCGCTTACGGCGGCACTATCTCCTATGTTGCTTTCGCAAAACCCTTTGCTGAGGGCTTTAATCTTGGGCGTGAAGCGCATTTTAATAACGCGAAGATTGTCTTTTCCCGTGCGGGCAGCGAGCCCAACCCGGATTACCCGCGCTGGAACCGCAAGCGTATCGAAGAGACCTGCTGGGAATTGCTGATGAACGGTTATCTCAACTGCGACGATCTGATTGACCCGGTTGTTACGTTTAGCGCCAGTGCTGAGAGCTACATGAAGTATGTTGATCAGCATCCGGAACTGAGCATCAAAATGGGCGTCACTTTCTAAGCTAAGGAGAGCAAACAATGAAAATCGCAACGCAAAATCAGGCCTTTTTCCCAACCACGATCCTTGAAAAATTCCAGTACATCAAAGCCATGGGGTTTGATGGCTATGAGATTGACGGCAAGCTGCTGGTAGACAATCTGGACGAGGTGAAAGCGGCCATCAAAGCCACCGGTTTACCCGTTACTACCGCATGCGGAGGCTACGACGGCTGGATTGGTGACTTCATCGAAGAGCGTCGTCTGAACGGTTTACAGCAGATCGAACGCATTCTTGAAGCGCTGGCAGACGTGGGTGGGAAGGGCATTATCGTGCCTGCCGCGTGGGGGATGTTCACCTTCCGTCTGCCGCCAATGACGTCACCACGCAGCCTGGACGGTGACCGGAAAGCGGTTAGCGCCTCGTTACGCTGGCTCGATGAGGTGGCGGCACGTACAGGGACCACCGTTTACCTTGAGCCGCTGAACCGTTATCAGGATCATATGATCAATACGCTGGCGGATGCGCGTCGTTATATCGAAGAAAACGCGCTGAAGCACATACAGATTATCGGCGATTTTTATCATATGAACATTGAAGAAGACTCACTGACGGAGGCGCTGCATCGCAACCGCGATCTGCTGGGTCATGTGCATATTGCTGACAATCACCGTTACCAGCCGGGAAGCGGTAGCCTGGATTTTTCAGCGCTGTTCGATCAACTGCGTGCCGACAATTATCAGGGCTATGTCGTGTATGAGTGCCGTGTACGCGCTGAAGATCCGGCACAGGCCTACCAGGACTCTCTCACGTATTTACGTGAATGCTAAGGATGACGAGCGTGATGAGTGCTTCAACAACTTTGCCTCTGCGCGTCGCCATTATTGGTGCCGGGCAGGTAGCAGACAAAGTGCATGCCTCGTATTACGCCACGCGCAGTGATGTTCAGATGGTGGCTGTTATGGACAGCCGCCTTGAGCAGGCACAGGCGTTTGCGGAGCGTCATGCCATTCCTTCGGCATGGCAGGATGCAGGCGAAATGCTGCAGGCGGTCAAACCTGATGTGGTGAGCGTTTGTTCGCCTAACCGTTTTCATTTTGAGCATGTCATGGCGGCGCTGGAAGCCGGTTGCCATGTCATGTGTGAAAAACCACCGGCCATGACGCCGGAACAGGCCGATAGCATGCGAATTGCTGCCCGCAAAGCGGGAAAAGTGCTGGCCTATGATTTTCACCATCGCTTTGCGCTCGATACCCAGCTGCTGCGCGACGCCGTCATGAATGGCACCTTTGGCGAGATTTATTTCACCACAGCGCAGGCGTTACGTCGCTGTGGTGTACCCGGATGGGGTGTTTTTACCAATAAAACGCTGCAGGGAGGCGGGCCGCTTATTGATATTGGCATTCATATGCTTGATACCGCGATGTACGTGCTGGGTTTCCCTGCCGTGAAGCGCGTATCAGCGCACAGTTTCCAGAAGCTCGGCAACAGTAAAAGCAGCGGCCAGTTCGGTGAGTGGGACCCTTCTCAGTTCACCGTGGAAGACGCGCTGTTCGGTACGATCGAGTTTTGCAATGGCGGCATACTGCGGCTGGATACCTCGTTCGCGCTCAATATCCGCGAGCAGTCCATCATGAATGTCGCATTTTGTGGCGAAAAAGCCGGGGCGACCTTGTTCCCGGCGCATATTTACCACGATGAAGCGGGTGTTTTACAGACCCTGATGCAGCGTGAGGAAGCCGATGACCAGCGGCATTTACGCAGTATGGATGCGTTCATCCGCCACGTTCTGGGAGAGCCGGTGATGATCGCTGACGCGGAGCAGGGGCTGGTTATCCAGCAGATTGTCGCTGCGTTGTATGAATCTGCGGAAAAAGGAGAGAGCGTGACGTTATGCTGAACCTGACTGTATTAACTGAACCCGCCTTCTGCCCTCACAGCCTGAATAAATACGCCTCGGTTATGGCATGTGGTAATGGCTATATGGGGATTCGCGCCACGCACGAGGAAGATTATACCCGCCAGACGCGGGGAATGTATCTTGCCGGGCTTTATCATCAGGCTGGTCGTAACGAGACCAATGAGCTGGTCAACCTGCCGGATATCATCGGCATCGATGTTGAGCTGGATGGTGAAAACTTTACCCTGCTGGCAGGAGAGATCCTCAACTGGCAACGTGAGCTGGCATTTTCCAACGGAGAACTGCGTCGCAGCGTACTCTGGCGTTCGTCAACGGGGAAAAGCTACCGTCTGGAGAGCCGCCGTTTTGTTTCGCTGGATCAACTGCCATTAGTGGCGATGCAGTTCTCCATCACACCTGTGGACGGCCCTGCGCAGATTGTATTGAAGACCGGCATCGATGCGACACAAACCAACAGCGGCAGGCAGCACCTGGATGAAATCTCGGTCAGAGTGTTCGATCAGCATTTTATGCAGGGCATATACGAAACGCAGGATCGCGCTTCAGATGTCGTGATTTCGGCGTACTGCAGTGTATCGCCAGATGCTGATAGCTGTTTCACCGCTAAAAACCGGCGTGTTACGTCGCACCATTCTGTCAATATCGCCCAGGGTGACACCGTCACGTTAGACAAGCTGGTGTGGATTACGCACCGCAGTGATAAGGCGCTTTCGCAAGACTCCTTCGCCCGAAATGCGCTGTCTGAATTAAAAGTTTGCGCGGCACGCGGCTATGCGTCGTTGCTGGAAAGCTCCTCCTGCGCCTGGGAGAGTGTCTGGCGTGACAGCCGGGTCGACGTGATGTCTTCGGAACCTCAGGATCAGGTCGCGCTGGATTATGCTGTCTGGCATTTAACGGCCATGACGCCTGCGCATGACGAACGAAGCAGTATTGCCGCCAAAGGACTAACGGGGGAAGGGTATAAAGGGCATGTCTTCTGGGATACCGAAATTTTCCTTCTGCCTTTCCATCTTTTTACCCGACCGCAGATCGCCCGCAGTCTTCTTCGTTACCGCTGGCTTAATCTGAGTGGAGCAAGAGAGAAAGCCCGACGCAATGGATGGCCCGGCGCGCTTTTCCCGTGGGAAAGTGCCGCGAGTGGGCAGGAAGAGACGCCGGAATTTGCGGCAATTAATATCCGAACCGGTATACGTCAGAAAGTGGCGTCCGCACTGGCTGAACACCATATTGTGGCGGATATCGCATGGGCCATTGTCGCTTACTGGCAGGCGACTCATGATGATGCCTTCATGCGCAATGAAGGGCTAACGCTGCTGATGGAAACCGCAGCGTTCTGGATGGGGCGAGCCACGGAAGCGAATGGGCGGCTGGAAATCCATGACGTCATCGGGCCGGATGAATACACGGAGCATGTCAATAACAACGCCTATACCAACTACCTGGCCTGGCACAACGTCGCCAGCGCAGTGCGGTTTATGGCGATGTTTGAGCGTCAGGATCGGCGCTTTACGGAAAACGCCGCGCGTTTCCTTGAACGCCTGTGGCTGCCGGAAGCCAATGACGATGGGGTTATCCCGCAGGATGACACCTTCCTGTCAAAACCGGCAATCGATCTAAGCCGGTATAAAGAGAAAGCGGGCAAGCAGACCATCCTGCTTGATTATTCGCGTGCAGAAGTTAACGAGATGCAGATCCTCAAGCAGGCGGATGTGGTAATGCTTAATTATCTGTTGCCGGAGCGGTTTACCGTTCAGCAGTGTGCGGCCAATCTGGCATTCTACGAGCCGCGCACGATCCATGACTCGTCACTGAGCAAAGCCATTCACGGGATTGTTTCCGCACGCGGTGGTGATACCGAAAGGGCATATGCCTTCTGGCGAGACGGCATTGCCATTGATTTAGGCGACGATCCTCACAGCAGTGATGACGGCATACACGCCGCTGCTACGGGTGCCATCTGGTCCGGGGTGATTCAGGGCTTTGCAGGTATTCAGATTATGGAAGGAGAGCTGCACCTTGCGCCCAAGCTCCCGGCACACTGGCAGAAACTCGCTTTTCCGCTGCGCTGGCGTAACGCGCGGATGCGCTTCATCTTTGAACAGGATGCAGTGACGGTCGAAACGTCTGCCCCCGTCTCGTTTTCGCTGTGGGGAACAACCCTTCGTGCCTGCGGGCATCACGTCTGGTCTTACAAGGATTTTCTTATATCCGATAATGGGACCGCTACCACGGAGGGAAGCCATGACGCTTAACGCTGTGATTTTCGATCTTGACGGGGTAATTACCGATACTGCCCACCTCCATTTTCTGGCCTGGCGTGAAGTGGCAATGGAAATTGGAATCACCTTCGACGAGGCCTTTAACGAACAACTGAAAGGGATAAGCCGCATGGATTCCCTGCAGCGCATCTTGCGGCATGGGGGCAAAGAGGGAGCGTTTGACGATAAACAACGTATGGCGCTCGCGGTTAAAAAAAATGAACTGTACGTCCAGTCGCTGGCATCGCTGACGCAGGCATCACTGCTGCCGGGAATTCGTGAGGTACTCATGGAGATCCGCAGGGCGAACGTCAAAATTGGCTTAGCATCGGTTTCCCTCAATGCGCCTCGTATTCTGCACGCGCTGGGCATTCACGCGGCCTTTGATTTCTGCGCTGACGCTTCCCGCATTGCCCGCTCAAAGCCGGACCCGGAGATTTTTCTCGCCGCCTGTGCGGGGCTGCATGTCCGTCCCGATGAGGCGATCGGCATTGAAGATGCTTCCGCGGGTGTCGAAGCTATCAACGCTGCGGGTATGTTGTCCGTAGGGATAGGGCCTGGTCTGGGTCATGCGGGGCTACAACTTCACTCAACGCGGGAACTGACCTGGGAATGCCTGACGGATTTCTGGACATCCCGGACCGTATTGAAAAGGAACTAACAATGGCTCAACTTTCACTGAAACATATTCAAAAAATCTATGATAACCAGGTTCACGTGGTTAAGGATTTTAACCTCGAAATCGAAGACAAGGAGTTTATTGTCTTTGTGGGTCCGTCAGGTTGCGGCAAATCGACAACACTGCGAATGATTGCCGGGCTGGAGGAGATCAGCGCCGGGGAACTGGTGATTGATGGCGTGCGCATGAATGATGTACCCGCCAAGTCGCGTGATATCGCCATGGTTTTCCAGAATTACGCGCTTTATCCCCACATGACCGTCTATGACAACATGGCGTTCGGCCTGAAAATGCAAAAAATTGCGCCTGCGGTGATCGAAGAGCGTGTGACCTGGGCGGCGCAAATTCTGGGTTTACGTGACTATCTTAAGCGTAAGCCAGGGGCGTTGTCCGGTGGTCAACGTCAACGCGTGGCGCTGGGCAGGGCGATCGTGCGTGAAGCCGGTGTATTCCTGATGGATGAACCGTTGTCTAACCTTGACGCAAAGCTCCGTGTTCAGATGCGGGCGGAGATCAGCAAGCTGCACCAGAAGCTGAATACCACCATGATCTACGTGACTCACGATCAGACGGAAGCCATGACCATGGCGACCCGCATTGTGATCCTCAAGGATGGCATCATTCAGCAGGTGGGCGCGCCAAAACAGGTTTACAACGAGCCTGCGAACATGTTTGTGGCGGGCTTTATTGGTTCACCTGCGATGAACTTTATCCGTGGCGCGATTGATGGCCGTTATTTTGTCACGGAAACGCTGCACATTGAGATCCCGGAATCGACCCTTGCAATGCTTAATGCCAGGGGATATCAGCGTAAAGCGATCGTATTTGGGATCAGACCTGAAGATATTCTTACGGAACCACAACACGGTAAGGGCATTGCCGCGAAGGTCAGTGTTGCTGAGTTAACGGGTGCTGAATTCATGCTTTATGCCACCGTCGGCGGGCATGAACTGGTTGTTCGTGCCGCTGCAGCGAATGATTATGCCGCAGGCGATAATATTGGCATTCAGTTCGATATGAGTAAATGCCATTTCTTCGATGCTGATACTGAAGCTGCTATTAAATAAAAAAAGATGTTTGCCGGAAATAATTATTTCCGGTTTTTTTGTTGTTTAATTATAAAGGAATATCTTAATGAGTACTCTACTAAGAAGTGCTGCGTTCGTTATGTGCGCAGGGGTAAGTTGCGCCCAGGCGACAGAAACGGCAAAACACTGGGATTTTAATATTGGTGCCATGTATGAAATTGAAAACGTCGAAGGTCAGGGCGACGATAAAGATGGATTATATGAACCTTCCGTGTGGTTTAACGCTACCTGGGATGCATGGACAATTTCACTGGCCATGTATCAGGAAGGCCCTGTTGATTACAGCAGTATGACCCGCGGGACCTATTTCGATCGCCCTGAGTTTGAATTACGTTATCGCTTTATTGGCACAGATGACTTTACGTTTGGTCTGACCGGTGGTTTTCGTAATTATGGTTATCACTTTAAAGATGAACACGGTGCTAAAGACGGCAGCGCGAATATGCAGCGCTACAAAATTCAGCCAGACTGGGATATTAAGTTAACCGATGACTGGCGTTTTGGTGGTTGGTTTGCAATGTACCAGTTTGCGAATGATCTGGAAAAAACCGGTTATTCTGACAGCCGTGTCGAAACGTGCCTATCTGCCGATTGCGTTAGGCAATACCACGCTTACTCCTTACACCCGACTGGGGCTTGACCGCTGGTCAAACTGGGACTGGCAGGACGATCCTGAGCGCGAAGGGCATGACTTTAACCGTCTGGGTTTACTGTATGCCTATGATTTCAGCAATGGTTTATCCATGACGCTGGAATACGCTTATGAATGGGAAAACCATGACGAAGGCGATAGCGATCGCTTCCATTATGCGGGGGTTGGCGTAAATTACGCATTCTGACGGGCAATCCACCAGGGGCTATCGGCCCCTGGTTTTAGCAAAGAGAGGCGGCAATCGTAAAATGCGTATCCACCAGTACACTCTGGGGCGCTGGTTTTCCCGCGATGCGCTTGAACAGCAGATCACAACTCTCTTCCCCTAGCTTACGTGTCGGGATATCAAAACCACCAGGGGTTGGTGTCAGGATCAGCGACAGCATGGGATCGCTGTATCCTGCAACTGCAATCTGTTCAGGGATCATCAGATTTAACTCATCCGCGGCCCGATAGAGGCCGAGCAGTTTCATACTGTCCGTAGCAAATACCGCATCCGGTGGGTTGGCAGACGACAACAACTGGCAGGCCGCGGAGAGAGCATTTTCGTGAGTATATCCGCCGTCGATGATCCACTCCGGGTTAATCGCGATGTTATGCTTTTCCAGGCTGGCCTTATAACCTGCTAGACGATCAATCGACACGTGGTAATTAAGGGGAGCATGCAGGCAGGCAATTTTACGGCGGCCGTGTGTGATAAATGTGTCCGTCAGCGTGAAGCTGTCATGGAAATTATCGGTATCGACGGAGTAGATGTTCTGATAATCCCCCTCCACTTTGCCAATAACGACAACCGGGACGCCATATGCATCCAGCCTTGAGAAAAAGGACTCATTTGCTGGTGAGCTAAGCATGATAATCCCTTTAATCATTTTCTGTTTTATTTTGTTTTCACATTTCAGGAGATCGTCTTCACTGCTTTTTGACGTTTGTAAAATAACGTCAAAACCTTCCTGTTCCGCTTTCGCGGTAATGGCGTGAAGAACATCGGAGAAAAAGGGATTTCCGGCAGTTGTTTTTGTTGAGCGGGTCGAGATAACCATAATGGCATCAAAGCCAGAAGAGGTTAGTGCGCGGGCAAGTTTATTGGGTTGATAATTTAATTCTTCAATCGCCTTCAGCACTTTTTCGCGGGCTTCCGGAGAAATATTCGTTTGTTTATTCAGAACTCTGGACACGGTTGATTTCGAAACGCCAGCAACGCGCGCAATATCATAGATGGTGGGTGACATACACCTTACTCACTCCTGACAGACAGCAATTGCGTTCATCTTACTGGAGAGAAAACGGCAATAGCAATAATTATGAATTGATAATCAACGATCTGCCCCAATTTATTGTATTCTGAAGCAAGTCATTCCAGGCTTCCAGGCAATGAAGGACGGCGATGAAGCGACTTAAAAACGAACTCAATTCTCTGGTGAACCGTGGCGTTGATCGTCATTTACGTCTCGCGGTGACCGGGCTAAGCCGTAGCGGTAAGACGGCATTTATCACGGCGATGGTGAACCAGCTATTGAACCTGCACTCGGGGGCACGTTTGCCGTTGCTCAGCGCGGTGCGGGAAGAGCGCCTGCTTGGCGTTAAGCGTGTCCCGCAGCGTGATTTTGGTATTCCTCGGTTTACCTATGATGAAGGTCTGGCGCAGTTGTATGGTGAGCCACCGGCCTGGCCAACGCCGACACGAGGCGTTAGCGAAATCCGTCTTGCGCTGCGTTATCGGTCCAATGAATCACTGATGCGCCACTTTAAAGATACCTCCACGCTCTATCTTGAAATAGTGGATTACCCTGGCGAATGGCTACTTGATTTGCCTATGCTGGCGCAGGATTATCTGAGCTGGTCCCGGCAGATGACGGGCCTGTTACAGGGACAACGTGCGGAGTGGTCGGCGAAATGGCGACAGCTTTGCGCGGATTTAGATCCTCTGGCTCCGGCAGATGAAAATCGTCTGGCACAAATTGCAGAAGCCTGGACAGCGTATCTGCACCAGTGTAAGCAGGAAGGTTTACATTTCATTCAGCCGGGGCGTTTTGTCCTGCCGGGCGATCTGGCCGGAGCGCCTGCACTTCAGTTTTTCCCGTGGCCGGATGTAGACGGCGCAGGGGAGTCAACGCTGGCCCAGGCAGGCAAACATACCAATGCCGGCATGCTCCGCGAGCGTTACCACTACTACTGCGAAAAAGTGGTGAAGGGGTTCTATAAGAACCACTTTTTACGCTTTGACCGCCAGATTGTGCTGGTGGACTGTTTGCAGCCGCTCAACAGCGGGCCGCAGGCGTTTAACGATATGCGTCTTGCACTGACGCAGTTAATGCAAAGTTTCCACTACGGGCAGCGCACGCTGTTCCGTCGCCTTTTTTCTCCGGTCATCGACAAGCTGCTGTTTGCGGCTACCAAGGCCGATCATGTTACGGTCGATCAGCATGTCAATATGGTGTCACTGCTGCAGCAACTGGTGCAGGATGCCTGGCAAAACGCCGCTTTTGAAGGGATCAGCATGGATTGCCTGGGGTTGGCGTCGGTACAGGCGACCCAGAGCGGACTGATTGACGTTAACGGCGAGAAAATCCCGGCACTGCGTGGTAATCGCCTCAGTGATGGTAAACCGCTTACCGTCTACCCCGGCGAAGTGCCTGCCCGTTTGCCTGGGCAGGCTTTCTGGCAGGGGCAGGGCTTCCAGTTTGAAGCATTTCGCCCGCAGGCCATGAATGTTGACCAGCCATTGCCGCATATTCGTCTGGATGCGGCGCTGGAATTTTTGATTGGAGATAAATTGCGATGACGGAACCGTTAAAACCGCGCATTGATTTTTCCGGGCCGCTTGAGCAAACGCAGCCGGAGGCGTTTAAAACGGCGCAGACCTTCAACGGCACGCAGGCAGACAATTTTGCGCCAGCACTCATGGAAGAGCCATTTGTTGAAGAAGGACCAGCAGAAGCCGTCGTTGACGCTGCATTGCGCCCGAAACGCAGCCTGTGGCGCAAAATGGTCACCGCCGGACTGACACTTTTCGGTGTGAGCGTCATCGGCCAGGGTGTGCAGTGGGGAATCAACGCGTGGCAAACCCAGGATTGGGTTGCACTGGGCGGCTGCGCTGCCGGGGCATTGATTGTTGGCGCGGGTGTCGGGTCGGTTGCGACCGAGTGGCGACGCCTGTGGCGTTTGCGACAGCGCGCGCACGAGCGTGACGAAGCGCGGGATTTATTACACAGCCACGGAACCGGTAAAGGGCGTGCATTCTGTGAAAAACTGGCGAGTCAGGCAGGGATCGACCAGTCGCATCCGGCGCTTCAACGCTGGTATGCCGCCATCCATGAAACCCAGAACGATCGGGAAGTGGTTACGCTCTATTCCCACATGGTGCAGCCGGTACTGGATGCTCAGGCGCGCCGTGAGATCAGCCGGTCAGCCGCTGAATCCACGCTGATGATTGCCGTCAGCCCGCTGGCGCTGGTGGATATGGCGTTTATCGCCTGGCGTAACCTGCGCCTGATTAATCGTATCGCCAGGCTTTATGGCATTGAGCTTGGCTACTACAGCCGCCTGCGACTGTTCAAACTGGTCCTACTGAATATCGCCTTTGCGGGTGCCAGCGAGCTGGTGCGCGAAGTAGGAATGGACTGGATGTCGCAGGACCTGGCTGCGCGCCTGTCAGCGCGTGCGGCGCAGGGGATAGGTGCGGGTCTGCTGACCGCCCGCTTAGGCATTAAAGCGATGGAAGTGTGCCGTCCGCTACCGTGGATTGACGGCGATAAACCGCGACTGGGCGATTTTCGTCGTGAATTGATTGGGCAGCTTAAAGAGACGCTCAATAAAAAACCGGATCAGTGACTGTTTTGTATACTAATCGTGCTGGCTGTCAATATTTGTTGACAGCCATCTTCCCGATCACCGTGATCTGACATATTATTTTAATGTTATTGGCTTAAACGGTGAATTTCCCATGCGTCTGGAAGTCTTTTGTGAAGACCGTCTCGGTCTGACCCGTGAGTTACTCGATCTTCTTGTTTTACGTAGCATTGATTTACGTGGCATTGAGATCGACCCTGTCGGGCGAATTTACCTCAATTTTGCCGAAATTGAATTTAACACCTTCAGTAGCCTGATGGCGGAAATCCGCCGTATCGCTGGCGTTACGGATGTCCGCACGATCCCCTGGATGCCGTCAGAGCGTGAGCACCTGGCGTTGAGTGCATTGCTGGAAGCGATGCCGGAACCGTTCTTGTCGCTGGATCTGAAAAGTAAGGTTGAGCGTGTCAATCTGGCGAGCTGCCAGCTGTTCGCGCAGAGCCAGGAAAAGCTCAGCAACCACCACGCCACGCAGCTTATTTCCGGCTTTAATTTCCAGCGCTGGCTGGACAGTAACCCGCAGAACACCCACAGCGAGCATGTCGTGATCAACGGGCAGAATTTCCTGATGGAGATTACGCCGGTGTATCTGAAAGGAGAAAACGACACCCGCGTACTGACCGGTGCGGTGATTATGCTACGCTCCACCGTTCGCATGGGACGTCAGCTGCAGAATCTCTCCAGCCAGGATGTGGGAGCGTTCAGCCAGATCATTGCGGTGAGTCCAAAGATGCGCCATGTGGTTGATCAGGCGCGTAAACTCGCGAATCTTACCGCGCCGCTGCTGATTACAGGTGATACCGGCACCGGTAAGGATTTACTGGCTCATGCAGTGCATCAGGCCAGTCCGCGTGCGTCAAAACCTTATCTGGCGCTGAACTGTGCGTCGATCCCTGAAGATGCCGTGGAAAGCGAACTGTTCGGCCATGCGCCGGAAGGGAAAAAAGGGTTCTTCGAACAGGCGAACGGTGGCTCGGTACTGCTGGATGAGATCGGTGAAATGTCTCCTCGCATGCAGGCCAAACTGCTGCGCTTCCTGAATGACGGGACGTTTCGCCGTGTCGGGGAGGATCATGAGGTGCATGTTGATGTGCGCGTGATTTGCGCGACTCAGAAAAACCTGGTTGAACTGGTTCAGAAAGGCGTGTTCCGCGAAGATCTCTATTATCGTCTGAATGTACTGACGCTTACTATCCCGCCACTGCGCGATTGTCCTCAGGATATCATGCCGCTGACGGAGCTGTTTGTGGCGCGTTTCGCCGACGAGCAGGGCGTGCCGCGTCCGAAACTCTCCGCTGATTTGGGGACGGTGCTGACGCGCTACGCCTGGCCGGGCAACATTCGCCAGTTGAAAAATGCGGTCTATCGCGCGTTGACGCAGCTTGAAGGGTACGAATTGCGTCCACAGGATATCCTGCTGCCGGATTACGATGCGGGCACGGTGTCGGTGGGCGAAGAGGCGATGGAAGGCTCGCTGGATGATATCACCAGCCGATTCGAGCGCTCGGTGTTAACACAGCTTTATCGCAGCTATCCGAGTACCCGTAAGCTGGCCAAGCGTCTTGGCGTATCGCATACCGCAATTGCGAATAAGCTGCGCGAGTATGGACTGAACCAGAAAAAAAGTGATGAGTAAAAAAAAGCCTCTGCAAAGAGGCTTTTTTATGTTTACGCTTTCAGCACGCTGAGCGCCGCGGTGTAATCCGGCTCGGTGGTAATTTCGTTTACCAGTTCGCTGAACACGACGTTGTCGTTTTCATCGATGACCAGAACTGCACGCGCCGCCAGGCCTTTCAGAGGGCCTTCTGCAATGCTAACACCGTATTTCTCAAGGAAATCCGGGCTGCGCAACGTGGAAAGGGTGATGACATTGCTCAGACCTTCTGCACCGCAGAAACGAGACTGGGCAAACGGCAGGTCAGCAGAAATGCACAATACAACGGTGTTGTCCATTTCAGTCGCCAGCTGGTTGAATTTGCGCACGGACGCGGCGCAAACGCCGGTATCGATGCTTGGGAAAATGTTCAGGACTTTGCGTTTGCCAGCAAACTGGCTCAACGTGACGTCAGACAGATCTTTAGCCACCAGAGTAAAAGGCTGTGCTTTGCTACCAGACTGCGGAATGGAACCTGCAACAGCAACCGGGTTGCCCTGGAAATGAACGAGTTGTGACATAGATATCTTCCTGTTTACAAATAGTTAACGTCGTGGCTAGTGTATGCCAACAGCAGATAACACGGCAAACCAATTTTTCGCCTTACCGGGCCGCAAGGAGTCAGTGATGAGAAGTGTTAAGGTCTATGAAGAAGCCTGGCCATTGCATACCCCGTTTGTGATCTCCCGCGGCAGCCGAAGCGAAGCCTGCGTGGTGGTGGTCGAAATAGAAGAAGACGGCGTGAAGGGCGTGGGGGAATGTACGCCCTATCCCCGTTACGGTGAGAGCCTTGCCTCAGTGATGGCGCAAATCATGACGCTGGTGCCAGATCTGCAAACTGGCCTCACGCGTGAGTCGCTTCAGCGGCGATTACCTGCCGGTGCAGCCCGTAATGCTATCGACTGTGCACTCTGGAGCCTGGAAGCCGTTCAGCACCAGCAATCCATTCCGTCTGTGCAGGGTGTTACGCTTCCGGATTCGGTAGTCACGGCGCAAACGGTGGTGATTGGCGAGCCTGAACAGATGGCGGCGAGTGCGAAAGCGCTGGCCGATTCTGGTGCGACGCTGCTGAAGGTAAAACTTGACGATCGTTTAATCAGTGAACGGATGGTCGCCATTCGTGCGGCGGTGCCGGAGGCTACTCTGATTGTCGATGCCAACGAGTCGTGGCATAGCGAAGGACTGGCAGCGCGATGCCAGCTACTGGCCGATCTGGGTGTAGCCATGCTGGAACAGCCGTTGCCGGCAAATGAAGATGCTGCACTGGCGAATTTTATTCATCCTTTGCCCATCTGTGCGGATGAAAGTTGCCACACGCGTGAGAGCCTTCCCGCGCTGAAAGGTCGCTATGAGATGGTGAATATTAAGCTCGATAAAACCGGTGGCTTAACTGAAGCCCTGGCCCTGGCTGAGGAAGCGCAGGCGCAGGGATTTGCCTTAATGCTGGGCTGTATGTTGTGTACATCCAGGGCGATCGGTGCGGCGTTACCGCTGGTGAATAAGGTGCGTTTTGCCGATCTGGATGGCCCAACCTGGCTGGCAGTAGACGTTTCGCCAGCCCTGAAGTTTACTACCGGCGTGCTTCACCTTTAAGGCTGCCACCGCAGGAGCCCTGTCATTGCCTTGAGGTATTTTTCGCTTGCCTCATCGGAGGATATTGGCGGGAATTCTGCGGTGATGCAGTGTAAACCCAGGTCGGCGCACCAGCTACCAAACGAGCCGGGCGTTTCATAGCCAACGCTGGTGACGAGGGGAAGGGCAAACGCCTCTGCCAGCCACTGACCAAGCGCCGTATGGCGGGGATCTTCAATACAGGCCAGTGGATCGTGGAAAGAGACAACCCAGGCGGGGTGGATCTTATGAATAAGCTGGCACAACGCCTGTGTCTCCGGTTCTGAGCCTGGTTTTTCACCCGTTAATAAGACAACGTCACGCTCCTCGGCTGAACTGTTCCAGCGATACACCGTTTCACCGGCACGCCAGTTTGCCGCCGGGAAATTCCGGTTTAAGTCGATACCACGTGCATTAGCGCGTAGCCCAAGCTGGCAGCCATCCGGGTTGACGGTCAATATAACGTGATGACGGCGTAGCTCGGGAGCGAGGGTGCGCAGTGCACACGACAGCGTCACGATGGAGGCGTTCTCGTCGCCGTGTGTGCCTGCAATGATTAAACCACTGTTACGATCGGCCTCAGGTGCCGGAAACCATATTAGCGGCGCGCCTAAAAATGAGCGGCCATAATGCTCGGTTCCAGGTGGAAAAGCGCCACGTTCTGTTCTTGGTCTGGTGAGGGTCATAGGTGATCCTGATAATGAAATCTCTTCTGGCAGTGTTGTGCAAAACTCACGGTTAATCAAATAGTTTCCGTGCGCGCGGAAAATTGCCGGATATCAACTTTCCGGATGAAGATATTTGCATTTCTCTCTGTCGAAACAAATAATTACGCATCTGCCCGTTACCTGACGTCTAAAAGGAAATCTCATGAAGCATCCTGTTTCGCTGCTTTGCTCTGCGCTGTGGTTGTGCGGACTCTCTTCATTCTCTTATGCTGCTGACGTGCCACAGGGAACGGTACTGGCGCAAAAACAGGAACTGGTTCGGCATATCAAAGATGAACCCGCATCGCTTGATCCGGCAAAAGCCGTGGGATTACCGGAAATTCAGGTGATCCGTGACCTTTATGAAGGGCTGGTGAACCAAAACGAAAAAGGGGAGTTGATCCCCGGTGTCGCGACTCGCTGGCAAAGTAGTGATAACCGCGTCTGGACGTTCTCCCTGCGTGATAATGCCAAATGGTCTGATGGTACTCCGGTAACGGCGCAGGATTTTGTCTATAGCTGGCAGCGTCTGGTGGACCCAAAAACGACCTCTCCCTTTGCCTGGTTTGCTGCACTGGCGGGCATT
Organism: Enterobacter oligotrophicus; assembly: GCF_009176645.1. Taxonomy (NCBI): domain Bacteria; kingdom Pseudomonadati; phylum Pseudomonadota; class Gammaproteobacteria; order Enterobacterales; family Enterobacteriaceae; genus Enterobacter; species Enterobacter oligotrophicus. Next base: position 421,975 of record NZ_AP019007.1, on the reverse strand, counting down.
AAGAATGCACAGGCGATAATCGATGGTAAAGCAGCTCCGGATACGCTTGGCGTAACGGCGGTGGATGCTAAAACATTGCGCGTTCAACTAGATAAGCCGCTACCGTGGTTCAGTAACCTGACGGCTAGCTTTGCATTCTATCCGGTACAGAAGGCCAACGTTGAAAGCGGCAAAGCGTGGACGCGCCCTGGTGCCCTGGTGGGTAACGGCGCTTATGTCCTGAAAGATCGCGTGGTCAATGAAAAGCTGGTTGTTGAACCGAACGAGTATTACTGGGATAACGCCAGAACGGTTCTAAAAAAAGTGACTTTTGTCCCAATCAATCAGGAGTCTTCAGCAACCAAACGTTATCTTGCGGGTGATATTGATATCACCGAATCATTCCCGAAAAATCTGTACCAGAAGCTGAAAAAAGATATTCCGGGGCAGGTGTATACGCCGCCGCAACTGGGCACTTATTACTACGCATTCAACACACAGAAAGGCCCAACCGCCGATGCGCGGGTACGTCTGGCGCTGAGTATGACCATCGATCGCCGGATTATGGCGGAAAAAGTGTTAGGAACCGGTGAAAAACCGGCATGGCATTTTACGCCGGACGTCACGGCCGGTTTTACGCCGGAAACTTCGCCTTTTGAACAGATGTCACAGCAGGAACTCAATGCGCAGGCAAAAACATTATTGCAGGCTGCAGGCTATGGCCCACAGCGTCCGCTGAAGCTGACGTTGCTTTATAACACCTCTGAAAACCATCAGAAAATTGCCATTGCCGTGGCATCCATGTGGAAGAAAAATCTGGGCGTTGACGTCAAACTGCAGAACCAGGAGTGGAAAACGTACATTGATAGCCGCAATACCGGGAATTTTGACGTGATCCGCGCCTCATGGGTTGGAGATTACAATGAGCCATCAACGTTCCTGTCACTGCTGACGTCAACCCACAGCGGCAATATCTCCCGGTTCAACGATCCTGTGTACGATAAGATAATCAACCAGGCAACACTTGAAACCACCGAGAAGGCGCGAAATGCAGACTATAACAAGGCTGAGAAGCTCCTTGCTGAAAAAGCACCGATAGCGCCCATTTACCAGTACACCAATGGTCGTTTGATCAAACCGTGGGTGAAAGGGTATCCGATTAATAATCCGGAAGATGTGGCGTATAGTCGTACAATGTATATTGAGAAGCACTGATGAATACCGGTTGCCTGCTGACGCCAGGCAACCACCACTAAATCCAGAGCAGGCAAGCACCCGATCTTTCTTACACCCTCCCGCCAAAGCAAACTGTAATTTTCTGATGTATTCATTGTCCTTAATATGCTGCTCGTAAAAAACAACAGGCAGAATAGTATTGATACGAGGAATATCCTTCAAAAATACATTTGTATCAGAATTACAGACACGCATTTTGTTTAACCAGAGACGCCTCTGGACGTTTTATCTGTATTAACGTAAAGCCTAACACCCATTCTGAAGTCCAGTTTTGGACTATTTCCCTGTTGTCACCTGTAACAAAATGAGTCGATAGCACAACGTGATTCCGTTCCGTATTTTAGCGTTAGTGGCTATCGCTGTTTGCGGATTATATTGATTTGGATCAGGTAATGATCAAACGTAAACAATAAGTCTGTTTATTTTCTTGATAACAGCTATTCGCTCCACTTTTTTGTGAATAAATAGTCAAAATTTCGTAACCTGAGTGCTTATCTGGCATTCTTCGTTGTTTACATTTAGTGGAAAATTCTTAAGAAATTTCCTATAGCAGATCTTTGATCTGGTAAGTTGATCTATAGCGGTCTTTTGTTCTACTATGGGTTTGTAAAGAAGCGTCGTTCACTCAACAATTATTTCTTAAATGGAAAGGGACAGCTATGGCCGATACGTTCCAGAATGAAGTGCCTAAGGCACGCATCAATTTAAAATTAAGTCTGCACACGGGGGGCGCACAGAAAAAAGTCGAGCTGCCGCTTAAACTCCTTACCGTGGGTGATTTCAGTAATGGCAAAGAAAACCGCCCATTATCTGAAAGAGAAAAAATCAACGTCAATAAAAATAACTTCAACAGCGTACTTTCAGAATTTAACCCGGAAGTGAATCTCACCGTTCAGAATACCCTGGCGGGTGACGGTTCGGAAGAGAGCGTTAAGTTACATTTTTCCGATATGAAAGATTTCGAGCCTGAGCAGGTCGCCCGTCAAATTCCCCAACTCCGCGCCATGCTGGCCATGCGTAATTTATTACGCGATCTGAAATCCAACCTGCTGGATAACGCCACTTTCAGAAAAGAACTTGAGAAAATTCTTAAGGACCCGGCGCTGTCTCAGGAATTACGCGACGAAATGAGTGCGCTGGCCCCGAAATAAGCGGTGCGCGTTTTTTAATGGATTAACCGGGAATATGCTTATGTCTGTGAAAACTGAAAACGCCTCCGCTCAGGGGCAAAATACCGTACTGGAAAAAGAGAGCGTTTACGCCTCTCTGTTTGAGAAAATTAACCTGACTCCGGCCTCCAGCTTGGGCGATATTAATGACTTCCTTGATGATGCCGCACTGTCCGATGCGCCTGCGGGTGAACGTCTGACGGCAGCGATGCAGGTCTTTATGGACTGTATCCGCAAATCCGGCCAGCAGGTAGATAAGCTCGACAAAACGCTGATTGACCACCATATCGCGGAACTGGATTTCCAGATTAGCCGCCAACTGGATGCGGTAATGCACCACGAAGCGTTCCAGAAAGTGGAATCCCTGTGGCGTGGCCTGAAACAACTGGTTGACAATACCGATTACCGCCAGAATGTCAAAACTGAAATCCTGGACGTCTCCAAAGACGATCTACGCCAGGATTTTGAAGACGCGCCGGAACTGATCCAGAGCGGCCTGTACTGGCATACCTACACCGCCGAATATGACACCCCTGGCGGCGAGCCGATTGGTTCGGTCATCTCCTCGTATGAATTTGACGCCAGCCCGCAGGACATTGCGCTGTTACGCAATATCTCCAAAGTCTCCGCTGCCGCACATATGCCATTTATCGGCTCCGTTGGCCCGAAATTCTTCCTGAAAGAGTCGATGGAAGACGTCGCCGCCATCAAGGATATCGGCAACTACTTCGACCGTGCGGAATACATCAAGTGGAAATCGTTCCGCGATACTGACGACTCCCGCTATATCGGGCTGGTGATGCCACGTGTGCTGGGCCGTCTGCCATATGGTCCGGACACCGTACCGGTACGCAGCTTCAACTATGTTGAGCAGGTGAAAGGCCCGGATCACGAGAAATACCTGTGGACCAGCGCGTCGTTTGCCTTTGCCTCCAACATGGTACGCAGCTTTATCAATAACGGCTGGTGTGTGCAGATCCGCGGGCCGCAGGCGGGTGGTGCAGTGAAAGATCTGCCGATCCATCTGTATGACCTCGGTACCGGCAACCAGGTGAAAATCCCGTCTGAGGTGATGATCCCGGAAACCCGCGAATTTGAATTCGCCAACCTCGGCTTTATCCCGCTGTCGTACTACAAAAACCGCGACTACGCCTGCTTCTTCTCGGCGAACTCCGCCCAGAAACCAGCGCTGTATGACACCGCGGACGCCACGGCCAACAGCCGTATCAACGCGCGCCTGCCGTACATCTTCCTGCTGTCGCGTATCGCGCACTACCTGAAGCTGATCCAGCGTGAAAACATCGGTACGACGAAGGATCGCCGCCTGCTGGAACTGGAGTTGAATACCTGGGTGCGCGGTCTGGTTACCGAAATGACCGATCCGGGCGACGAACTGCAGGCATCCCATCCGCTGCGTGACGCGAAGGTGGTGGTGGAAGATATCGAGGATAACCCTGGCTTCTTCCGCGTGAAACTGTTCGCGGTGCCGCACTTCCAGGTGGAAGGCATGGACGTGAACCTGTCTCTGGTTTCCCAGATGCCGAAAGCGAAAGCGTAAGGCGGGAGCGGGGATGAAAATTTATCGTCCGTTATGGAATGACGGGGCGTTCCTGGCCCCGCAGCAATTCCAGCAGCAGGCCCGCTGGGATGCTCACGTTGCTGATACCGTTTCCCGGATGGTGCTGGCACACTCATGGGGTGTGCTGTGCGCTGAGTTTGATGATGGCGCGCTTACGCTCGCCCGACTCAATGCCACACGTCTGGCAGTGCGCTTTGCCGATGGAACACTGGTGGATACTGAGTTGGCTGACAACCTGCCGCCGGTCTGTGATTTATCAGCGGTGACGCAGGAGAGCGTGGAGGTGCTGGCGTGTCTGCCTCTCCTCAGTGCTAACGGCGGTAATCTTGATGACGGGCGGGACAGTGTCCGCCCGCGTCGCTGGCAGTCCGAGCGGGTAACGGTTCAGGAACTGGCCGGACATGAGCGCAGCGAGTTGGCGGTGTTGCGCTATGCGCTGACGTTACGTTTATCGACTCAGGAAAACAGCGCCTGGCTGACCTGTCCGGTGGCGAAGCTAATCCGTAACGCACAGGGCCAGTGGATTTTCGAACGGAGTTTTATTCCTCCGTTGTTGGCTCTGTCCGCAAGTCCGACACTGGTCAGTGAACTGGGCGATCTGTTGCATCGCCTTCAGGCGCGTCGTAAGCGTCTGATGGCGATGCGTCGCGAAAGTAACGAACGGATGGCGGATTTTGCCGTGGCGGATGTTTCCCTCTTCTGGTTGCTTAATGCCCTGAACAGCGCAGAGCCGGTTCTGACGGAGTTGTACCAGTCGCCGTCCCGCCATCCCGAGTTGCTATACCGGGAACTGTCACGACTTGCCGGTAGCCTCCTGACCTTCTCCCTCGATCATAATGTCGACGATATCCCTTGTTACAGGCATGGCATGCCAGAAACGGTGTTCCCGCCATTGTTTACCCTGCTGGACCAGCTTCTGGAAGCCAGCCTGCCGTCACGGGTTATCGCAATTACCCTTGAGCAGGGCGATGACCGGGAGATTTGGCGCGGCAAATTGCACGATGCGCGGCTCCGCGAGGGGGCTGATTTTTATCTGTCCGTGCGTTCCTCTATGCCAAACCACGAACTGCAGACTCGTTTTCCGCAGTTGTGTAAAGCAGGCAGCCATGATGAGGTCTCTGAAGTGGTGAATATCGCCCTGAGCGGAATGGTGATTAAACCGCTGAGCCATGTTCCAGCCGCCATACCGTTGCGTCTCGAGAATCAGTATTTTGCTCTGGATCTGTCCTCTGATGCGGCCAGGACCATGCTGGAAGCCGGAAACTGTACCTTCTATACCCCGGAATCTCTTGGCGAAGTGAAACTTGAACTGTTTGCGGTACTGCGCTCATGAATACGCCTGATATTGACCTGATAAATAAAACCTTTTATCCGGGCTGGCTGATGGTCAGCCAGTTGCGCAGTGGACAGGAGATCAAAGACGGAGATGCGCTCTACCGCCGGGCCTGTCGCTGGGTAAATGACGCCCGAGAATCGCTGACGCAGGCCGGATTCAGTGAAACTAGCTGCGAACGGATGCTGTATGCCTACTGTGCGCTACTGGATGAGAGCGTAATGAACCGTGACAAACAGGATGACGGGTACCGCAGATGGCGTAAAGACCCGCTACAGGCCCGTTTTTTCAGCACCCTGAATGCCGGGGAAGAACTGTGGGAGCGTATCCGTACAATTCTGCGCGAACCGGCACCGGATGTGGCAGTGCTGACATGCCTGTACAGAACCTTGCAACTGGGTTTTGTCGGGCAGTACCGCGAACAGGACGACGAACGTCGGGAGGATGTGATTCGGGCGCTTGGCGAACAGGTTCCGTCATTCACTCTGGCGCAGGAGGCTCCAGTGGTGGTCAGAGCATCCCGTTTAAGTAGTGGACGCCGAATGTACTGGCTGGGTTGGATGACCGGTTTTGCGGTGTTGGCGGGGCTGTGGTTCACGTTCTCTTCTGTCCTGTCGCAGATGGTAGCGCAGATCGCAGGGCAGGGATAAGGCATGCGTGAACTTTCGCGTACGGTGATGACCGTTCTCGCCACTGTTCTGGCTCTGTGGCTGGTGCTGGGATTCTGGCCGCTGTCTGTCTGGAGCAGGGCGGTGCTCAGCCTCTGCATTGTACTGGTCAGTGGTGCGCTGCTGTGGCGTCAGTGGCAACTGCGTCAATACCGTCAGGTCGTTAGCACACAGATAACAGAGAACTGTTTGCCGCCTGAAGATTTTCAGGGTGCAGTGGTGCTGGTTTGTGGCGATACCGCCTCCCTGTTCCCTGCGGGGGCGGCTTATCGTGAAACCCGCCAGGGCTGGTATATGCGGGCAGAGAACGCGGAACAGTTGCCGTTGCTGGCGCAGCATCTGGCAGCCCGGTGCCCGGCGCTGGTGTCGCAGGCTTCTGTATTGTTGGCGATATTACCGGAGCAGCACACTCAGGACGAAACACTGGCGCAGTCTCTGCGTGGATGGCGACGCAGCATTGCGCAGTGCCGTACATGGCTGAACGGCCTGCCGCCCGTCTGGAGCGTGGTCTGGGTGTCCCCTCCTGCGAGTGAAATTCAGGAAGATACTTGCTGGTTTACCGTGACGCCGGATTTGCCTGGCTTGAGGGTCCGGCAGAATGGTCATGTGGCTCTACCGGTTGCTGACTGGCAGCGGGAGTCCGGAAGCTATGCCTCACGCCTTTATCAGACGTTGTGGCTGGACAGCGTGCTGGCGCTGACTGAACGTCATGTTACCCGCCCGCTCAGTATCCGGCAGGGAGAGCTTCTTCCCCTAAAAATTTGTGCCACTGGTGTTTGCCTGACACCCGTCACTGCGGTTGAGGATAATCTCTGGCAACAGCAGATAACGGGTATCACCACACTTTCCCCTGTATGCACATCTATAACCGGGATGCTGCCTCTGCCAGAGGTTCTGCTGGCATATCTGCCACGCCGCCACGGGATCAGTCGTCGAATGCAGGATGTACGTCTGGCCGGTGGTATTGGTTTTCTCTTTCTTGCGCTGGCGATGCTGGCGTCCTTTATCAACAACCAGCGTCTGGTGCGCAGTGTGGGAGACCATCTTGCTGTATACCACCGTCTCAACGGCACGCCTCCGGCACCGAAACAGCAGGCCCAGCAACGTCTTCGCGCCGACAGCCATCAGTTGGATGACTGGAAACGCCGTGGTGAGCCATTGCGCTATGGGCTGGGGTTGTACCAGGGAATGCGACTGATACCACCCGTGGAAGCAGCGCTGACTGACTGGGCACCTCCTCCACCGCCCCGTCCGGTAATAAAGAAGATTGTGCAGGGGCCGCAGACTATCCGCCTCGACAGCATGTCTCTGTTCGACACCGGAAAATGGGTGCTGAAGCCCGGCTCAACAAAGCTGCTGGTGAACTCGCTGGTCGGCATTAAAGCGAAACCCGGCTGGCTAATTGTGGTGGCGGGCCATACCGACAGCACGGGCGATGACAAATCCAACCAGGTGCTCTCCCTTAAACGCGCTGAGTCTGTCCGTGACTGGATGCGTGACACCGGTGATGTGCCGGAGAGCTGTTTTGCGGTGCAGGGCTATGGAGAAAGTCGCCCTGTTGCCACCAATGACACACCGGAAGGCCGTGCGCTTAACCGCCGTGTCGAAATCAGTCTGGTACCGCAGGCAAATGCCTGCCAGTTACCGGGCAACACACCCGCGTCATCGGATGATGGCGTATCAAAAAATGAAATGGAGTAATTAACATGGCAATTCCTGTTTATCTGTGGCTGAAGGACGACGGCGGCGCGGACATCAAAGGTTCCGTGGACGTGAAGGACCGTGAAGGCAGCATCGAAGTGGTGGCGCAGGAACATAATCTGTACATCCCGACCGATAACAACACCGGCAAGCTGACCGGCACGCGTATCCACACGCCGTTCCTGTTCACCAAGGAGATCGACTCCTCCAGCCCGTATCTGTACAAGGCGGTGACCACTGGCCAGACCCTGAAATCTGCTGAATTCAAGTGGTACAAAATCAACGACGCGGGCCAGGAAGTGGAATATTTCAACACCAAACTGGAAAACGTGAAGCTGGTGAAAGTGAATCCGAAGATGCACGACATCAAGGACCCGGCTTTCGAGAAGCATAACCACCTTGAGCAGATCGAACTGCGTTACGAAAAAATCACCTGGACCTACAAGGACGGCAACATTATTCATTCCGACTCCTGGAACGAACGTACCACTGCCTGACAGCCCGAGCAGACGGTTTTCCGTCTGCTTTTTTTGCTGAGCGCCTGTGACTGCGGGCGTTCAGCAAAGAAAAACACAATCTGCCTGCCTGACCTTATGCGCTTAGGGTTCCTGAAGAAGGAAAAGCGACGGGCGGTAGCGTGTCCGGAACTGATAAAGAGAGAGTCTCATGGAAAATCCAGCCATCCTGTTACGCCGTCTTAACCCTTACTGTGCCCGCGCGATGGAAGGCGCTGCCTCCCTGTGCCAGACCCGCGCCCATGCGGAAATCCTGCCCGAACACTGGTTGCTGAAACTGCTGGAGCAGGGTGAGGGTGACCTGACGGTGCTGGCCCGCCGCTATGAATGGGATATGGACGCCATCTGGCAGGATTTGCTTACCTTTATGGATTCGCTGCCCCGTTCGGTGCGCAGCCGTCCGCAGCTGTCGGACAGCCTTCAGGCGCTGATGCAGGACGCCTGGCTGTGCGCCTCGCTGGCAGGTGAAGAACAGATCCGCAGCATTCATCTGCTGATGGCCCTGGTGGATAAACCGAAACGGGTGCGCTGCGATGGTCTGTGGCCGCTGCTGACGCTGGCGCAGAGCCAGCTTGAACGCCTGCGCCCGCTGCTGGATGCGCAGTCGGACGAGCGCCCGGAGGTGCAGCAGGAAGCGGAGCTGGCGCAGGGCGGTGAGGTGGAGTTCGTTGGCCGTCCGGTGAATGCCGGTATAAAGGATGGGGAACTGACCCCTGCGCTGCAGAACGCGCTGGACAAGTTCACCCTCGACGTCACTGCACGCGCCCGCGACGGTAAAATCGACCCGGTGTTTGGCCGCGACAACGAAATCCGTCAGATGGTGGATATCCTGTCGCGTCGCCGCAAGAACAACCCGATTCTGGTGGGCGAGCCCGGCGTCGGCAAGACTGCCCTCGTGGAAGGACTGGCGCTGCGCATTCATGAGGGCAACGTGCCGGACGCGCTGAAGCCGGTCTCAGTTCGTACCCTCGACCTCGGTCTGCTGCAGGCAGGGGCGGGTGTGAAGGGCGAATTCGAGCAGCGCCTGAAAAACATCATTGAAGCGGTGCAGCAGTCACCCGCTCCCGTTCTGCTGTTTATCGACGAAGCCCACACCATTATTGGCGCAGGCAACCAGGCGGGCGGCGCGGATGCGGCCAACCTGCTGAAACCCGCGCTCGCGCGTGGCGAACTCAGAACCATCGCCGCGACGACCTGGTCTGAATACAAGCAGTATTTTGAGCGTGATGCGGCGCTGGAACGTCGCTTCCAGATGGTGAAAGTGGACGAGCCGGACGACGACACCGCCTGCCTGATGCTGCGTGGTCTGAAATCACGCTACGCACAGCACCACGGGGTGCACATTACCGATGAGGCTGTCAGGGCGGCGGTCAACCTGTCCAGACGTTACCTGACCGGTCGCCAGCTGCCGGACAAGGCGGTGGACCTTCTGGACACGGCTTCGGCCCGCGTGCGCATGAGCCTGGACACCGTGCCGGAGCCACTGACCCGGATGAAGGCGCAGCTCACGGCCCTGGCGATGGAAAAGCAGGCGCTGCTGGAGGATATCGCGGTGGGTAACAGCGCTCACGGCGAACGGCTGGCCGCCATCGAACAGGACGAAATCCGCATTATCCTGCAGCTCGACGAACGGGAAACGCAGTACGGCCAGGAGCTGAAACTGACGGAAGAACTTCTTGCCTGCCGCAGTGATATCTCCCGCCAGGCGGAAACCGCTGATTTGCAAAGTCAGCTCAGTGCAGTTCAGCAAAACAACCCGCTGCTGGGGCTGGATGTGGATGCGCGCACCGTCGCCACGGTTATCGCCGACTGGACCGGCGTGCCGCTCTCTTCCCTGATGAAAGACGAGCAGACCGAACTGCTGAGCCTGGAAGACAACCTCGGCAGACGCGTGGTGGGCCAGGACGCCGCACTGAACGCCATCGCTCAACGGCTTCGTGCATCCAAAACCGGGCTTGCGCCGGAGAACGGTCCGCAGGGGGTGTTCCTGCTGGTTGGTCCGAGCGGAACCGGCAAGACCGAAACGGCACTGGCGCTGGCGGATGAGCTGTTTGGCGGCGAGAAATCCCTGATCACCATCAATCTTTCTGAGTACCAGGAGCCGCATACCGTCTCCCAGCTCAAGGGTTCCCCTCCGGGCTACGTCGGCTACGGGCAGGGCGGTATCCTCACCGAAGCCGTGCGCAAACGCCCGTACAGCGTGGTGTTGCTGGATGAAGTGGAAAAGGCGCACCGGGACGTGATGAACCTGTTCTACCAGGTGTTTGACCGGGGCTTTATGCGCGACGGCGAGGGGCGGGAAATTGATTTTCGCAACACGGTCATTCTGATGACCTCCAATCTCGGCAGCGACCATATCATGCAGATGCTGGACGGACAGCCGGAGGCGACCGAACCGGACCTGCAGGAGCTGCTGCGCCCGCTGCTGCGCGATCACTTCCAGCCTGCGCTGCTGGCCCGTTTCCAGACGGTGATTTACCGTCCGCTGGCACAGGCTGCGATGCGCACGATTGTGGGGATGAAGCTGAATCAGGTGAGTAAACGCCTGGCGCGCCACTATGGCATGAAAACCGTTATAGCTGACAGCCTTTCTGATGCGCTGACCAGCGCTTGTCTGCTGCCGGATACCGGGGCGCGAAACGTCGACAGCCTTCTGAACCAGCAGATATTGCCGGTGCTGAGCCAGCAACTGTTAAGTCATATGGCGGCGGGGCAGAAACCGCAGTGCCTGACGATGGGCTGGAGTGAGGAACTGGGGGTTGTCATTGAGTTACAGCAGGATGGTGAGTGATGACCATCCATGATAAAGGCAATGAAAAGAAGGGAAAGAAAGAGGGTAAACTGCGGTTGCTGACTTTAGGGGAGATTGCGCTGGCAAAGTCGGTTTTTAGGTTTACGATCCCATACCATGAGGTCTGGATCCATTATGACAGTTACCTTCCCTTTGGACTGCAGGACAAAAAGACGGCGATGACCCCAAATGGCGAGATTTATTTTCGCCACTGGTATAGAGATGATTACGCATCAGCCGTGCCTTTTCTGCAACATCTTTTCATTCACGAAATGAGTCATGTCTGGCAACGTGAAAAGGGAATGAATGTTATCGGACGGGGTCTGGTGAGCTGGGCGGTAAGTTACCGTTATGTCCTGGATGGCCGTTTACTAAGTGAATATCCCATGGAGCAGCAGGCACAGATTATTGCCGACCATTTCTCTTTACAGGTGGAAGGATACGAAACATGGTGCGATATGAGAAACTCGGGTGATATTACGCTTGACGGAAATATTTCTGAGCCTGTTATCCGCAAACTGTATAGCAGCACGTTGCGGGGATTCCCATGGTGAAAAAAATAACCTTTTGCTCCCGGTGTGCTTTTTTACTCAGCTTGACGCTACTGTCCGGATGCCCCGGACACGGTGATTCCCTTCGGCCTGAAGAAATAGCATTGGTCAGCACGAGAGGCGACAACGTGTGTTTCAGCATCCCGGAGCCTGAGGACTACCAGCCAGTCAGTATTTCCATCGATCCAAGAGGAACCCGCTTCAGGGAGCGACAAATTACATTTGCTCCCGCACTTCGTGTCGTAAACGGCCAGCTATGTATCTCACCTTCATTCCATCATTTTCCTGATAAAGGCCAGTTCATTGTCAGATACGTCCTGCACTCTGAGCGCTATAAGGATATGCCACGCAGAATGGTTGCCGGGATAGAGGTGTCTGGCGAGTGTATTTTTGATATTTCGCTTACTGACACGGAGGCAGTGAGACCCTACGGCGAGTTGGAAAACAGTAAGATCCAGCCTGACCCAAGTGAAAGTAAGGGTTCCTGCAAACACCCTTTTAAATCTTTTCATGGAGTGAAAAATAATGAATCTGACTGATTCACTAAAGAGCATTTTATCTGGGAGGGAGAGCTTGAACCGCTACAGGCTGGATATTCCCACATGTCCCTCACCTCTGGATGTTGAAGATTTCAGCGGTATTGAAGGCATAAGCAAGATTTACAGGTATGACATTATTTTTACCAGTACGGACAAACATCTTGATGTAGCCTGGTTCTTGCGTAAATCGGCAAACCTGACGATGTGTTCCGGCTTACTGGACAGTCTGATTGAGCAGAAAAAAGTACATGGCGTTATTACTGATTTCAGACGTCTCTCCGGCTCTGCTGACCAAACGCTATACCGGATCACGCTTAAACCTTTCCTCTCCCTGCTGGACAAACAGTTCCGCACCCACCGCTTTTTTGTCAACAAATCGGTTCCGGAAGTGGTGGGGCAAATCCTGACGGAACACGGCCTGAAAGGCTGGGAATATGAATTCAATCTTAAACAGAGTTATCCAAAGCGCGAGCAGATAAACCAGTATCAGGAAAGCGATCTGGCGTTTATCCAGCGCCTGCTGGCGGAGGTGGGAATATTTTACTGGTTCACCCTGCAGCAAGATTCGCAGACGGAAGTGGTGCACTTTGCCGATGCGCAGCGTGCTTTGATATTTGGAAAAACCCTGCCCATAAACAGCCCGTCAGGAATGAGCGACAGCGGTACTGAATCGGTGTGGGGGCTGAATGTTACGCACAATGTGGTTGAAGCGAGCGTGACTGCCCGTGATTATAACCACCGTGACGCACAGAGCATACTGCAGTCTGCGCCTGCAGATATGACTCTGGGAGACGGTGAAGGGGTGACTTATGGGGATGCTTATCATTACCGTCTGCGTCATCTGGCGCGCGGCGACAAAACGGACCCAGAGGCGGAGACCGCCAACTTTTTTGCCCGCCTCGATCACGAACGTTTTCTGGCAAACCAGACGCTGATTACCGGCAACAGCACGGACGCCACGCTGGCACCCGCTCAGGTGCTGACGATCACAGACAGTCTGCCGCCGACGTTGCCTGCTCCCTTGCAGAACCCGGTATTAATTACCGGAACCGGGTTCACTGCCAGCCGCAGGGATGCCATGAAGGTGACTTTACTTGCTGTTCCTTACAGTGAAACGGTGTGCTGGCGTCCTGAGCCGCTGCCACGTCCAAAAGTTACGGGAACAATGACAGCCCGCGTCACCAGTGCGAAAACCAACGATATCTACGCTTGGCAGGATGCATCCGGCCTGTACCGGGTGAAGTTTGATGCCGATCGGGATGACAAGTCGCAGGGGCAGGAGAGTATGCCAGTGCGTCTCGCTAAACCCTACGGCGGGGATGTATATGGGTTTCACTTCCCGCTGATCCAGGGCACGGAAGTGGCGATCGCGTTCCATGAAGGTGATCCTGACCGCCCGTATATCGCCCATGCGTTGCATGATTCGCGGCATGTTGACCATGTTACGGAGAAGAACAGCACCCGTAATGTGATCCGCACACCGACGAACAACAAGCTGCGGATGGAGGACAGGCGCGGCGAGGAGCATATTAAGCTCAGTACTGAGTACGGCGGCAAGACGCAGCTGAACCTGGGGCACAATGTGGACGCATCTAGGGCGCTGCGCGGTGAAGGTGCGGAACTGCGAACGGATAAGTGGGTGAGCATTCGTGGCGGGAAAGGGGTATTTATTACCGCCGATCGCCAGGAAGAAGCTACAGGTTTACAACTTGAGATGCAGGCAGCGCTTGATGGTCTCAAGGCAGCGTTACAGGATGCCGAAGGGATACGTTTTGCAGCAGAGAAAGCGAAAGCAGAATTAGCTGATATTGCACGTCAGAAGACACTGATGGCTGATGTACTCACCGAATTGAAGCAACAGGCTTTACTTTTATCTGCGCCTGCGGGGATTGCTCATATCACACCCGCAAGTATACAGCTTTCATCAGGTGAAAATTTGATTGCGACTACAGGTGCTGATGTAGATATCAGCGTAGCGAAAAAATTTCGACTGGGTGTGAAAGAGACGATTAGCCTGTTTGCCCAAAAAATGGGAATTAAAATTTTTGCTAGTCAGGGCAAGGTTGAAATTCAGGCACAGGGTGATGCAATGGATCTTTTAGCAAAAGACACGCTGACAGTAGCCAGTAAAGATAATCAGGTTTTAGTTACGGCAAAAACAGAACTGACCCTGAGTTGTGGAGGGGCCTATATTCGACTGAAGGAGGGAGATGTCGAAATTGGTACAACAGGTAACATCAGAATGAAATGCTGTTATTTACAAAAAATGGGGCCGGCATCCGTCACTAAAACAATCGAACTGGCTGAACCGTGTGCAACAGCAATGGATAGTGCTGGATCAGATCAAAGTCCTGATGTGACGATGCATTAAGGAACACCACGAATGACAACCGCTATTTCATATAACTATTCAACCCAGGATCGACGGGAACAGTATCGATTAATTAAAACGTATCTTATTCAGCAATTTTTACGGTTAAATACACATTGTATATTGATGATTGATGCAGCAATACTTCGTCGTCGTAATATGAAACCTGAGATTATTGATGTTCTGGAAAGCCGGGATGTGATAAAAGTTCCCGTAGCGCCAGAATATCTTACCGATGATTTTTTCCCCTGGCTGATCCCTCTTGATTTGTCTCTGCGTAGTGATGTTCAAATTCTGGAGGAAAGTTTAAACCTGGCGTTTCATGAAATAAAACCACAAAAAATAAAGCGTGGTGAGGGAAGATTAATCAGTGGCTGGTTAGCAAGTAATACTTCTTTAGAAAAAATGGCGCTGCATCTTGGTAAAAGTGCATTACAGGATAATGACGGAAAAAATATTCTGTTGCGTTATTACGATCCTGCAGTAGCACCATTGCTCTGGAATATACTGGATAGCTGGCAGCAACGGCGGTTACTGGGACCTGTTACAAATTGGTATTCTATTGATGGGGATGGGCAAATCATCAAAAGAGCCGGACTTGAGCAGCAAGTAATTCGGTTGTCGCACACTGTTTCGTTAAGCCCTCAAAACTGGCAGGATATTAAACTGATTGCAATAGTCAATGCCATCCTCTGTGAATATCGCCTTGCTTATACTGACTCATCTCGCGTTAGTGAATTAACGATAATGACAACGGTATTACCTGCACTCAGGCGTGCAAGAGATTATTCATTCCAGTCTAAAGATGATCTTGTTGCCTACGGTATGCATGCGCTGACGGTTTCACCGGAATTTGATCGTCACCCGTATATATCGAGGATCCTGGCATCTCAGCGTTCAAAGCAAAATACAAGTTATCTGAGTGCGATTGCCTCTCTCAGCGAGATTGATTGGGAAAATATTCGGTCGGGTAGCAATTAAAAGTCATTTGCTTTTCGAAAGCGATAACATTAAGGATTAACGTTATGGCAGATCATCATTGTGATTGTAAAACTCAAGGCCCTGCTCTGTTGCCGGTCAGATATGCTGTTGTCCCGGATCATCTGTCAGGTTCGCTGCCTGGTTGGGCCGCTTCTGGTGCAAAACAATACCCTGATCATGACAATTATCATTATGCATTAAGGGTAGTGCGCCGAGGTTTTTTATATATTTATTATCCATTTATGACTAAATGGGACGCGTGGTCTATTAGCGATGATGGCAGCTTGTGGAAGCAGTTTTCTCCTGATAACGCAATAAAAAAATCTGAACCAGACTGCAGGCAGGGTACTTACAGCCAGGGAGGCAAAGACTTTATTACGCTTCCAGTGGAAGTTATGGATAATGATATCTGGATAGCCTTTTCGCAATCCCCTTGGTCGGCAGCGACGCTTGAGCGTTACCAGAAAGAGGATGAGCGGAGTAAAAGGATGCAATGTCTTAAGGCGTCGCAATGGCTGACGCCTGCATCAGCACCCTGTGCGGGCGAGGCGTCGGAGGGGAATATCTCAGCCATTCTCGATTATATGCCAGCGGCAAATGGCGGGCTTCCTGCCGCGGCCTTGCTCCCATGGGGTACACATGGCGATTTTCGGGTAAGTCATATGACAGGTGACGACAGTTTTAGTCTGGTCACTAAAGTGCAGCCACAAGAGACGCTCTATCCCTGGAAGAATATACCTCCTGGACTTGCTGCCAGCACGCTACAGCAGATGAAGCACCGGGGAGTTAAAGCGGATGGCACTCCCGTCACTCCGCTCATTTTTGCCTTACATGATGCGGTCGGTGTTGCTCATGAACTAACCGGCTGGACAAATGACATTCTTGCGTTGCCACAGGTATTTGGCGAAGAGCGGGCGCTGGAGTTTTCCACTCTGAATCTCATAAAGGGTGTCGAGCAAATTATCGCTAAAAGCGCAGAACAGAACGTTGCCGCTCAACTAGAAATCACATTTGATGAAAACCCCATCGGTATCGAGATGGCATATCAGATGTATGTTGAGAACGAACGGCGCAAGCATACTCCCGAATCAGAAATCATGACCCGTGACGAGTATGCAAGGCAAGGCCGGGAACGACAGCAGGGCGTCATGCAAAGAATCCAGGTAGCAGATGACCTGGCAAAATATAAGCGTATGCTGAATCAGAAAAAACTGGACTCATTTAATCACTGTTGCGATACCCTGACTGATCAGGTTAATGAACAGGTCCAGACGCTGATCGATTTTCGGATTAAATGGCTACAGAATGCAGACTTTATTTCCACGAGCCAGGATTTTTATTCTGTAGAACCAGACGATAATCTTTATTATCGTGAAATAATAGCCTTTGCAATTTCAGGCCTGAATATTTTCGATGCAGGTAAAGTGTTACTGGATGAGTGGATTAATGCGTACACGACGACCAGTGAAAAAAATCTTGTCTGGCGAACTCATTTTTTTAATAACCCTGAACTGATGGCTGAGGGTGAGTCTCTGTTAGTAAAATGCCGGGAATGCAACGGGGAGCCTATGTCTCCGGGTGGGCTACTTTATTTTTTCGAAACTAATGGTGCTAAGTTAAATAAAATTTTCAAAGGTTTTGAAAAAGCGACTGCTGCACTTGCAAAACCGCCGGCTGAAAATGCGTTATTGTCCGCACGGGTCTTATATCTAATGGACCAGTATATGGCAACAGCGGGCTCAAGGGTTTTTTCTTCAACACGACTGGGGGCTGTACTGGACACGACCAGTGATGCGATTAACCGGACGCTTTTCTCACTGGCCGCAGGGAAAACTCAGGCTGAGACAAGTGCCTTTCTCTCGAAATACTTCGGTTGGGTGAGTCAGCGGCGTGCTTATCTTGATGGTGTAGGATTTTTCAACCCGGCAAGAGTCAGGGCACAGGAGAGTCTGCGTATTGCCAGTAAAAAGTTTGCTGAAATGGAAGCAGCATTCATAAAATATTATGAAACAGGTTCTAATCAGTTTGCTTACAAAGCGTCCAGCATTAAAATTCTGGTGCTGATATTTAATGCAGTTGAGCTGTATAATCAGTTAGAACATTTTAAAGATGACCCAGTCAATTATGCGAAAATTTCAAGCGCACTGTTAGCAACAACGGGTGGTGTGGCTGATATTGCTACACCAGTTTTTGAATATGGCGTTAAGGCTGGAAATAATTTTCAGTATTTGAAAATGGTGGGGGCTGGATGTTCGCTTATTGCAGCGGGTATATCTTTTGGGTTGGATTTATATTCTTTTAGAAATAAATTAGACGATATGAATGTGCAAAAAAAACGGTTATATAAAGGCCTGTATTTTATGAAAATATTGAATGATGTGGCTACTTTAGCTAATGCCGAAGGGAAATTAATGAGTGCCTTAATCTCTCGCTTTGGTTGGGCAACTGAAGAAGGAACATTAGGGGTTTGGTTGGGCAGAGCGGCTGCACCGAGATTTTTATTACTTGGGGTCGAATGGGTTGGTGTTCTATCTTCCTGGTGGTTTGCTCTGGTTATAATGATATCTGAATATATTATCACGGAGTATTTTTCTCGTGATGACTTACAGAACTGGTTTGAACAGGGAATATTTGGTAATGAAAATACTTTAAGTAGTGACGGATTAAAGCCTGAAAAAATAACCCATTTGATCGAAAAAAGCCGAAATGATTTAATGGCCTGTCTGCGAACGATGTCCTCTCCTCAGCATAAAAAAGAAAAGCCGCGACAGATAATGTTCTGGCCATTTTTTGTTCGCATTGAATCAGACGATTTAATGGTGTAACCAGTGACCGAGTACCGATGGAGACCTTATTCAGGGAAATACAATGACGAATGAAGCACTGAAGTTTTCAGATGCCCCACGCCCCACCCGCGCAGTATTAAAAGAGAAGTACCCGGCTGATAACTTCCTGAAAATCCGTAGTGAACTGGCGGCATTACAGGAGAAGATCGCCGATATCGAATCTACCAGAGGAAGGCGGGATCAGTTACCCCTGCTTCGTAAACAGGCGCAGAAACTGGAAGAACAGCTTGAAGATGCGCCGCCGGACCCGGTTCTGCCGCCGCCTGCGCCGCTGATAAAAGTGACCGGTGTACTGGAAGAGTTTAGCTGGCGGCGGGTGCTGCACTATTTTGACCCACAGGCCTATCCGCAGACCCATGAATACTTTGCGCGACAGAAGGAGCGTGTGGCAAGGGCCGCTGTGGTGATGACGGTCAGCGATTCGGCTGCCACGGCTCAGGGGATGCTGCTGGACGGGGACAGACTGATGACCTGTTCCTGGCATATCACCGGAAGGATTAACGGGAAACGTTTTTCCGGCTGGCTGGGTCGCTGTTTCTGCAAAGTGGGTGAGGAAGTGGAGCTTATAGCGGCGCCTGTCGGCGATGAATATCTGGTCTATGCGCTGGTCAAGCCACAGGAGCGCTCAGTGAGCATGACGCCGGGCTGTTACCGGGGGAAACGGCAGGCCCGCTGGGGAGGTACCCGGTTCTGGTTGGGGATACATGGTTTTGCTCTTGCGTCGGTAGTTGTTACGTGGCTTATAACTGATGGACTTGCTGCCTTTATCTCAGCAGATCTTGGTGAGTCTCTGATTATTGGTATTGTGTCAGGTGGTTTATTTGTCGTGGGTCCTGCCATTTACAGCGTCTGGCGACGGCACCCTTTTCCCGAGGAGGATCTGGCAGAAGAGATATTCACCGTGATGGGGCTGAAGAACGTTACAGATATAAACCTGAGCCGACTGAACCGTAAACGAAAACAGCAGTGGAAACGGACCGGGAAACCGAAAAATCCCTTCAGGGACCAGACGCCATTTCTTTATACCGGCCTGGGACGTGAGTTTTATTACTACTAGCCGATGGAGGCCTTAATTCAGGGAAATACAATGCCGAATGAAGCACTGAAGTTTTCAGATGCCCCACGTCCCTCCCGCGCAGTATTAAAAGAGAAGTACCCGGCTGATAACTTCCTGAAAATCCGTAGTGAACTGGCGGCATTACAGGAGAAGATCGCCGATATCGAATCTACCAGAGGAAGGCGGGATCAGTTACCCCTGCTTCGTAAACAGGCGCAGAAACTGGAAGAACAGCTTGAAGATGCGCCGCCGGACCCAGTTCTGCCGCCGCCTGCGCCGCTGATAAAAGTGACCGGTGTACTGGAAGAGTTTAGCTGGCGGCGGGTGCTGCACTATTTTGACCCACAGGCCTATCCGCAGACCCATGAATACTTTGCGCGACAGAAGGAGCGTGTGGCAAGGGCCGCTGTGGTGATGACGGTCAGCGATTCGGCTGCCACGGCTCAGGGGATGCTGCTGGACGGGGACAGACTGATGACCTGTTCCTGGCATATCACCGGAAGGATTAACGGGAAACGTTTTTCCGGCTGGCTGGGTCGCTGTTTCTGCAAAGTGGGTGAGGAAGTGGAGCTTATAGCGGCGCCTGTCGGCGATGAATATCTGGTCTATGCGCTGGTCAAGCCACAGGAGCGTTCCGTGAGCATGACGCCGGGCTGTTACCGGGGGAAACGGCAGGCCCGCTGGGGAGGAACCAGGTTCTGGATGGGGATGCATGGGGTTGGTTTGCTGGCTGTCATTATTGGCTGGGTAGTCAGATATGGCATGGAGGAGCTATTCCCGCCGGAATTAGGAGAGCTACTGCTTCCTTGTGCTACCACAGGGGGGGCAATCATCATCTGTCCAGCACTGTACAGCGTCTGGCGACGACATCCTTTCCCTGAGGAAGATCTGGCTGAAGAGATATTTACCGTGATGGGACTGAAGAACGTCACGGATATTAACCTGAGCCGGCTGAACCGAAAACGGAAACGGCAGTGGAAACGAACCGGCAAACCGGAAAATCCCTTCAGGGACCAGACGCCGTTTCTTTATACCGGCCTGGGACGTGAGTTTTATTTCTATTAGTAATAGCTGAATAATTAGGATTATATACCGCAGTGTATATGTGGCGTTTGCACTGGCCTTAAACAGGCAAAGTAACTAACCATAAGCAGATTGAAATATTACGAGTATGTCTTCCAGATAACAACTTTGAAATTTATAAGGAGATAATTGTGTTTTCAGGAATTGTCAGGTTAAATGATAAACTCAGTAGCGGTGGAATGGTGATCTCTGCATCTTCAACAATGGTAATTGATGGAATAAATGCTGCACTTGTGGGTGATGATGTCATATGTCCAATCCCTTTTCATGGTAAAAATAAAATAATAGAAGGTTCCAGCGAGTGGATTTCTGATGGGATACTTGTGGCATTCCACCAGTGTAAATGCATGTGCGGATGTTATGTTATTTCAAGCCTTCCGGGCACTGGTATTGGATGAAACTATGTCATGGAATATGCCTGTTTTAACGGAACCAGAAAAAGTACCACCGCTGGAGTTAAATCGTTTATTCATGAGGACTGTTTCATGCCTGCTGGTTATTATATTTGCAAGCCTCGCTTATTACTATTTAACGCATGATAAAAAAGCATTTTTGTATTTTTTGTGTTTGAGTTTAATCGTATTTATTTTATCTGGTTTTGCTGCTGGATGGAAATTGTTCTGTGCGGGGATGCTGGTGAAGAATAATGAAATTATAGAGCTTAGCAATAAGAATGCAGAGAGTATATGTTGTAAGTGGGCGTCTGAATACATATCCATTATTGATTTTGCTTCTGCCTTCCCATGTGGAGTTGAGATTGATAAATTCAGCCGGGGAGATGAATGCAATATTATCGGAAATAAGGCAATAAAATTTTCTGACGAAGTGGATTATATTGCTGTTTTTCAGGAATTACTTTCATCTTTACGTTATAAATTGCTGGCATTTTCTCAAGCAGGAAAACTTGAAGTTAGTTTGTATGGCCCAGAGGTATTATCTCTTTCTCTGTGGCGGTCATTTTCTCTTGCCTGGAAAAATCTTAATCTGCCAGACGATACAGTAGCAACCCCGGTGTTTCTTGTTAACAGTTTTACAGTGCAAATTGATGAGTGGCTTCAGAACCCAGGTGATAAGTGTCGTCTGGTTGTAGT
Source organism: Enterobacter oligotrophicus (assembly GCF_009176645.1). Lineage (NCBI taxonomy): Bacteria > Pseudomonadati > Pseudomonadota > Gammaproteobacteria > Enterobacterales > Enterobacteriaceae > Enterobacter > Enterobacter oligotrophicus. The sequence continues at coordinate 400,485 of NZ_AP019007.1, read as the reverse complement.
CTGTAATCCACTGCTTTCTGATGATGTCCGACATTTAACAAGTGATGGTGCCTGTGCCTGGTTGTTGGCACCGGCAGATATCACAGAACACCTTCCACAAAAGGGGCGTTTATATCGGGCTCTGGATACCGATAGTGCTGCGCTTGATTCTGATTTGTCAAATTTCCTTAAATACCAGGAAGGAACCATGGGAATAGAAAATTTGTGGTTTGATAATATAGATGATAAAAGCATTATTAATGAAGTCATTCAGAAATGCAATGAGAAAAACCCAGGGGCATTATCGCAATATTTCACTGAATTTATTTTGGGTAAGCAAGGCGATAGTGGGATATGGATGACAATAGCATTGGCTCTGCTGAACGGTAAAAGTAAAAATGCAGTTAATTTGATTGTTTCCCAGCACAAAGCACAAACGTTACTTGTGCAGATAAAAAGTACATTCTTTCAGAAGGAGACGCTGTGAGCAATAGTCGGTTAATGAGACTCGGTGGGGCGGCGGTAATAATTTGTTTCCTGGGGGTAGTTGTTGCGTTAGCTATCTATTCAGGGCGGGGTTATTTCAACCTGACTGGATATAAAATGCAGGCTGGAGCATGGTGTATTACCATGTTGATTATTCTGGTTTGTCTTAAAATTATTCGATTAAGCTCCCGGCAATCCCTGCTTCGCTCGTTACCGTCTTATCAGTTTCTTTCTTCACTTCGGGGGAAAAAAAGACAGCAACTAAATTCATTGTTTAATCTTGCCTCTTCAGTAACAGAGGACTCGGGTATTCAGGTCAATCATCGTTCTTTGGTTGATGAGCTCCGGTTAGCTCTCGGCAATGCTTACGGACGCGCCTGGTCCAGCAAAATCCGCATCCTGCTCGTCACCGGGAGCATTGCAGATGTTGAACGGCTTACCCCAAAACTCACACAGGAGCTCTGGCAGGAAGACCAGGGTACGCTGTTGCTATGGGGCGGCGATCCGGCGTCGTCAGTCGATATCGACTGGCTGGCCGCCCTGCGTAAACTGCGCCATCGCCCGGCAGACGGCATGGTATGGGTGACATCTGCCCTGGACGCTCGCGCGGGTGTGGAAGAGGCAGGACTGACGTCCACGCTTTCACCGGATGCCATGGACATGCTGGCCCATGCCCTGAACAAACGTTATGAAGCCCTGGGCTGGAAACTTCCCCTTTACGCCTGGTCGCTGCATTCGCACACCGGAGAGCAGGTCGGGCGTGTTACTCAGCCGATCGGGTGCCTGTTGTCTGCACATTGTCAGCCGAAAGCGCTTGCCGCTCAGCTTAACGGGTTGATACCGCAACTGACTGCGCAGGGCGTGCAACAAGTCTGTACAGACCCGCAGTATAATTTCTTGCTCGCTCTTGCCGACCAGCTTACCCGTAAACCCGAAACGGTGGCTGAGCCGTTATCGGTATTGCTTAATCCTTACCGTCCCTTACCGTTGGCCGGAGTGGTGTTCAGCACACCTTCACCGGGGGCGGTACGTAGCGTGAAGCATCACTGGGGCAGGGATAACCGCTGGGATGTCATCGCGGACTCAGTGCTGTCGTTACCGACGGGCCTGCGGCCCCGTAAACCGGGCCTCAGCTGGCGACAGGGGGTGGGTATGGCCACCTCCATCATGATGCTGCTGTGGGGCGTATCCATGGCAGCCTCTTTTATCGCTAACCGCAGTCTGGTGGCGACTACGCAGGAGCAGCTCCGGCAGGCCTCGATGGAGAAGAAGCCGCTGGCGGTCCGTCTGCACGCCCTCTCTGAACTGCAAAAAACGCTTTCTCAACTGGAATACCGTGCACAGCACGGTGTGCCGTGGTACACCCGCAGCGGTCTCAGCCAGAACGATGAACTGCTGGCGGCGCTCTTCCCGCGCTATGGTGAAATGGCACTGCCGCTGCTGCGCGATGCGGCGGCGAAACATCTTCAGCAGCAACTGAACGCGTTCATACAGCTGCCGCCGGACAGTCCACTGCGTGAGCGAATGGCAAAAACAGCCTACGACCAGTTAAAACTGTACCTGATGCTTTCGCGTCCCGAAAAAATGAATGCTGGCTGGTTTGCCACCACACTGATGCGGGACTGGCCACAACGTGCTGGTGTGACAAATGGTGTCTGGCAGGGGAGCGGACTGTCGCTGCTGGCGTTTTATGGTGCCAGCCTGATATCACATCCGCAGTGGCGTCTGTCCCCCAACACAGGACTGGTCAGTCAGGCCCGCACGCTTTTAATCCGTCAGTTGGGCATGCGCAACAGTGAATCCACTCTCTATCAGAAGCTGCTTGCACAGGTGGCAAATCAGTATGCGGATATGCGCCTGGCCGATATGACCGGGGACACCGAGGCATCGCAACTGTTTACCACGGATGAAGTGGTGCCGGGGATGTTCACCCGCCAGGCCTGGGAAGAGGCGGTGCAGCCAGCCATAGAAAAAGTGGTTACGGAGCGCCGCGACGAAATGGACTGGGTGCTGAGCGACAGTAAGCAACCAGCCTCACAGCAAACCCCACCGGAAGTCCTGAAACAACGCCTGACTGAGCGTTACTTTGCCGACTTCAGCGGCACGTGGCTCGATTTTCTTAACAGTCTGCGGCTTCGGCGGGTTGCCACGCTGTCTGATGCGATTGACCAGCTTACGCTGATGGCGGATGTGCGCCAGTCCCCTCTGGTGGCATTGATGAACACACTAAGTATTCAGGGGAGAACCGGGCAGAGCGGTGAGGCGATATCCGATTCGCTGGTGAAATCCGCTAAAAATCTGCTCGGCGGCGATAAACATCCTGTCATTGACCAGAATGCGGGCTCTCACGGTCCACTGGATGAGACCTTTGGTCCGGTGCTGGCGCTGATGGATAATTCGCAGAAAGGCACTGGCAGTACCGATATGAGCCTTCAGACCTTCCTCACTCGCGTCACCCAGGTGCGCCTGCGCTTACAGCAGGTGACCAATGCCACTGACCCACAGGCGATGACCCAGGCGCTGGCGCAGACGGTATTCCAGGGGAAGGCGGTGGATTTAACTGAAACCCGCGATTACGGAAGCCTGGTGGCGGCCGGGCTGGGGCAGGAGTGGAGCGGTTTCGGACAGACCGTGTTTGTCCGCCCGATGGAGCAGGCCTGGCAGCAGGTTCTGACCCCGGCGGCAGAAAGTCTCAATACTCAGTGGCAAAGCGCGGTGGTGGACGACTGGAACGCAGCTTTTGGCGGCCGGTATCCGTTCAGGGATACGAGCAGTGAGGTTTCCCTGCCGTTGCTGGCGAAATACCTCAATGCAGATTCCGGGAGAATTACTCATTTTTTACAGACCCGTCTTAACGGTGTGTTGCACAGGGAGGGAAGCCACTGGGTACCGGATAGCATCAATGCCCAGGGACTGACCTTTAATCCGTCGTTTTTACAGGCGGTGGACACCCTGAGCCATATCTCCGATGTGGTGTTCACCCGCGGGGAAGCTGGTCTGTCCTTCGAACTCCGTCCTGGTACGGCCGATGACATCATGCAGACCACACTGGTGATTGACAGTCAGAAACTGACCTATATGAACCAGATGCCTGCCTGGAAGCGGTTTAGCTGGCCCGCGGATACTGAAGCGCCGGGGGCGGCCTTGAGCTGGATAAGCACGCAGGCAGGCACTCGCCAGTATGCCGATATGTCCGGAGCCTGGGGCTGGATACGTCTGCTGGATAAAGCGTCTGTCAACGCTTACCCCGGTACAGGCAGCAGCTGGAGCCTGCGTTGGCAAGCACCAGACGGCAGGCCTCTGAACTATACCCTGCGCACCGAGGCAGGTGAAGGGCCGCTGGCGTTGTTGAAATTACGTGATTTCACGCTTCCGGAGACAATTTTCAGTATCAGCGTGCCAGCCACTGATCCCAGGGCCGCAGAAGATGACTACGCAGAGGAGACGTACTGATGGCATCTGTTAATACACTGATTAACGCCTGTCAGGTGGCCCCAGACGCACTAGCGAAGCAGGCGGCGCTGCGCCTGCAGATGTGGGCTAACTGGTTACAACCGGTATCACCTGATAAACCGACGGGTGATGACCCAGGTTACGATGATGATTTTCAGCAGATGCGCGAGGAGGTGAATAAACTCTCCGGCGCGGATACAGAGCTTGTATGCCAACTGGCTGAAAAATTGCTGACCACCATAACAAAAGACATTCGCGTCGCGACATATTATGCCTGGGCACGGTTACATCGTGACGGCGAAGCGGGTCTGGCGGACGGACTGGAACTGTTGGCCGGGTTAATGCAACGTTTCAGTGTGCAGTTGCACCCACAGCGGGAGCGCAGTCGCAAGGGGGCACTGGAATGGCTAGGAAGCAACCGTATGCTTGACAGTCTGTCACTGTACCCGGAGGTCAACAATGCTGACACCGCGCGTATTGCGGGTGCGCTTTGGCTATTGGAGCAGGAGGCGGGGAGTGCTTTACCAGCAGCGCTTTATGCCGCGCTGGAAACCCGGTTACAAAAATCCGGCGGCCCGGATGCGATGGTGCCGCAGAATGTCAGCGATACTGGTCACACCATAGCTTCACGCACTAACGTACCATCGCTGACAGGCATCGCTTCAGGCCAGGAACTGTTAGCGCAGGCGCGCTTACTGGCGGAATACCTGAGAAACCAGCCGGACGGCTGGTTGTCCGCCCATCGGCTGATAAAGAATCTCCGTCATGACACCCTGCATCAGTTACCGCCGCTTCAGGCGGATGGTAAAACCCGCATCGAACCGCCGAAACCGGACCTGCGGGCGCAACTGAAGCGCCTTTATCTGCAGCAGAGCTGGCGTGAGCTGATGGAAGAGGCGGACAGCGTGCTGTCGCGCGGCGCGAATCATCTGTGGCTGGACGTGCAGTGGTATCTGCACCAGTCGCTGGTGAAGTCCGGGCTGGACGCTGAAGCCGCCATTATTCAGGCCGATCTGAAAGGTTTGCTCGTGCGCCTGCCGGGCCTGGAGACCCTCACCTTTAATGACGGCACGCCGTTTGCTGATGAGGTAACCCTGGGCTGGATACAACAGCAGGTGACGGGCGATCCGACTGGCTGGCTGCACGAACCCACAGCCAGTTCCGCTGCTGTCCCAGGTGATAACGACATTCTGCAACTGGAGTCTGATGCACTTGCGATTGCCGACAGCGGTGGACTTGAGGCGGCGATGGCCTGGCTGCAGGGGCGGCCAGGTATTACCACCGCACGACACTGCTGGCTGTTGCGTCTGCTGATGGCGCGTATTGCCGAACAGACGGGGAAAAACGAACTGGCACTGCATTTGCTGGGTGAGCTGGACAGCCACGCGACAAACATCATGCTCACGCAGTGGGAGCCAACATTGCTGTTTGAAGTGAAGGCCAGACGACTGAAACTGCTGCGCATGAAAGCCGGGCGCAGTGAGGCTGACAAAGCGCGGCTGAATCCAGAAATGGAACAGCTGCTGGCGGGGCTGGTTGCGATTGACCCGGTAAAAGCCGCTGTGCTGTGCGGCTGACTCATACTCTCTGAATGCTGAGAAAATAAATGGACGATTTAACCCTGCGTTATTTTGACGCTGAAATGCGCTACCTGCGCGAGGCGGCAAAGGAATTCGCACAGACGCACCCCGACCGGGCGGCAATGCTGGATCTGGACAAGGCTGGTACACCGGACCCGTATGTTGAACGCCTGTTTGAAGGTTTTGCCTTTTCTATGGGCCGCCTGCGCGAAAAGATTGATGACGACCTGCCGGAACTGACTGAAGGGCTGGTCAGTATGCTGTGGCCGCACTACCTGCGCACCATTCCGTCGCTGTCGGTGGTGGCGTTCAGCCCGGACGTGCCAGCGATGAAAATGGGTGAAGTGGTGTCTGCCGGGCTGGAAGTGATGTCCCGTCCGGTGGGATCAAAAAATACTGTCTGTCGCTACCGCACCACCTGTGACGTGATGCTGAACCCCCTGGCGGTGACGGAGGTGGTGATGGCGACAGAGCCAGACGGGCGTTCGGCCCTGCGGATACGGTTTACCTGCAGCCCTCAGGCTGACTGGACCCAGTCTGACCTTAGTCATTTGCCACTGTACCTCGGGGAGGACACCGTCACAGGCTGCGCCCTGCACCTGTGGCTGACAAAACGCCAGACCGCTCTGTACTTGCGTCTGCCGGGGCAGAGTGAGCGGATAAGGCTCGACGGTTACTTTTCGCCGGGCGGCTTTGGTGAGGAGGACCGCCTGTGGCCGAAAGGCGACAGTGCCTTCAGTGGTTACCAGTTGTTGCTGGAGTATTTCACCTTCCGTGAAAAATTTATGTTTGTGAATCTTAATGGTCTGGAAAACATCACGCTGCCGGCGGGGACGATGCATTTCGATATTGAGGTGGTGTTCAGCCGGGTGTGGCAGAGCGATTTGCCGGTAACCAGCGACGCCCTGCGACTGCACTGCGTGCCAGTCATTAACCTGTTTACTCTGGAAGCTGATCCACTGACCATCAGCGGGCTGGAGAGTGAATACCTGCTGCGCCCGAAGCGACTACAAGATGGGCATACCGAGATTTATTCCGTAGACAGTGTCACCGGCTCCGGGCGAACCGGGGATGCGCGCTACGTACCATTCACCAGTTTCCGCCATCAGGGTGGCATGATGCGCCGCCACGCGCCAGAGCGCTATTACCACACCCGTGTGAAGCGGGGCGTTACCGGTATGCACGACACCTGGCTGATTCTCGGCGGTGAGCGGTGGGAAGCTGACCGGGAAATTGCGCGGGAAACCGTCTCGTTACGTATCACTGGCACCAATGGACAATTGCCGCGCCGGGCGCTGCAGAGCACGCTGCTGGACCGCTGTGAACAGATATCCGAAACCCCACTCACCGTCCGCAATCTGTGCAAGCCGACTCTGCCAGCGTATCCGCCGGCGGAAGACCGTTTTCACTGGCGGGTCATGAGCCATCTCGGCACCCGCTTTCTGAATATGATGAGTAGTGCGGAGGTACTGCGCGGAACGCTGTCACTTTATAACTGGCGGGAGGACGAAATGAATAATCGTCGTCTGGACGCCATCCTGGACGTAAGACACCACCGCGTCCAGCGTTTTGAAGATGGTTTTCTGTTGCGCGGGCTTGATGTTGAGGTGACGCTCGACAGCAGTGGTTTTACCGGCGAAGGCGATATCCATCTGTTTGGAGAAATGCTTAACCGATTTTTTGCGCTGTATGCCGATATGAACCAGTTTAACCAGCTCACGCTGATTGTTCAGCCAGAAGGAAAGTGTATCCGGTGGAAAGAGAATCACAGTCAGCGCCTGCCGGGCTGATGATGCGACTACGGCATCAGTTGCCGTATATGAACTTTTATCGTTTTTGCTGGCTGCTGGAGCAAAGCCAGCTGGATTCGCCGGTTCCTGGTAGCGACTGGCGGGTGCGTCAGGAGCCTGTGCGTTTTCGTCCTCATCCTGGTATGGGATTCCCGGCCAGTGAAATCCGGGGGCTGACGGACCCGGAACCGGAACATGCGCATCTGCCGCCGTCGGTTGATATCACTTTTATGGGGTTGTACGGCGTTGAATCGCCGCTGCCGACGCACTATATCGACGATATCGCACAACAGCGGGAGGGGGTTGAGGCCACTCGCGATTTTCTCGATATCTTCAACCATAGGCTGATAGCCCAGTATTATCGTATCTGGCGCAAATATTCGTACCCGGCGACATTTCAGGCTGGTGGAACGGATAACACCTCTCAGTATCTGCTTGGACTGGCAGGGCTGGGGATTCCGGGATGTGCAGCCACGGCGGGTACGCCATTGTCCCGTTTCCTGGCGCTGTTGCCAGTAATGCTGCTGCCGGGGCGCACGGCGGAAGGGATGCATGCACTGGTACAATTATTGGCACCGGATACGAGTGCTGACGTGTACCATCATGACCGCTGTCGTATTCCGTTGAAAAACCAGGTAGCCATGAACTCACAGCGATCGGTTAGCCTGAAACACCGTCCCGTCATGGGAACACACGGTACAGATGTCAACGGCCAGGTGCTGTTGAAACTGACGACCGATAATCCAGACGACGTTCGTGGCTGGCTGCCTGGCGGTGAACTACACGGTGATCTGATGGCGCTGCTGCATGTTTACCTGGGATCAAATCTGGACGTGCGGTTGCAATTGTGCGTGGCGAGATACTTGCTGCCCGATGCTCAGCTTGTGTGCAGTGAAAACCTTGCCGTGCAACTCGGGCGCACGGCGGTGCTGCGACCACTTAACCCGCAACAAAACAGAAATGACATTATCACCATTCATCTGGGCCGTTTTCAGCGCGTTCAGGAAAATATTCACCGAAGGGAGAGCGATGAAGATGGCGATTACCGCTGGTAACACTTCCGCCACACTGCTGGCATTAACCCTCGCCACGGCCTTAACCGGTTGTGGCCTGACGCAGACTGTAAAAGATGGGACCATCTCAGTGACAAAGTCCATCTTTTATAAACAGGTGAAAACCCTACATCTGGACATCCGGGCACGCGAGGGCATCAATAACAACGCGAAAGGGGCATCGCTGTCGACAGTAGTACGTATTTACCAGCTTAAGGACCGTAAGGCATTCGACAGCACCGATTACCCGTCGTTATTTGCTGACGACAGCCAGGCCATTAAAGCGGATCTTGTCGCAGAAAGGGATATCCGGCTGCGGCCTGGAGAATCAGTGACGCTGGATATACCGCTGGAAGAAGCAGCGCAGTACGTGGCGGTGGCGGGCATGTTTATGGCACCGGACCAGGCCAATGACACCTGGCGTATTGTCCTGTCCCGAGACGACCTCGACCCGGATACAGCGCGTGTCATCGAAGCCAGTAATAACCGCCTGGTGTTGCTACCGCTGAAGGAGAACTGATAATGCCGCGTCCTTCTCTGTATGAAACGCTGTATGGAAACTTCTCCGGCGGGCTCGAACTGCATCATGTCAGCGAAGAAAACCAGGTGATTTTATCGGTGCTGGATAACATGCAGCGCATTCTCAACTGCCGCGCTGGTACGCTGGCGCATCTGCCGGACTACGGTCTGCCGGATATGACCAAAATTCTTCAGGGGATGCCCGGCACTGCGCACCAGCTTATCACCACGCTTTCAGCGGTGCTGCTAAAGTACGAACCGCGGCTGAGCAAAATCATGGTGGTAATGCTGGAGCAGACGCAACCAGGTGAACTGCGCTACGCCATCGACGCGGAACTCAAGGGCATCGGACTGGTGCGCTATGGCACCGAGTTTATGCCTGAAGGCCGGGTGCTTATCCGCCATCTGAAACAGCAGCAGTACCTGGACGCACGCGCCGCAATCTAGTGATTAACTTTTGGCTGAAACCATCATGACGACACAGACTGAACGTCACCTTAACACCGGCGGCGACCCGCGCACGCTTGCGGATTATGCCGCTCTCCGCGATGAAATGAACAAACTGACGCATCCGGCACGCCCGGATGTGGACTGGCATCATGCGGAAACGCTCTGCCTGACCCTGTTTGAGCACAACGGCGTTGAGCTACAGACCGCCGCCTGGTACACGCTGGCTCGCACGCATCTGGCCGGGCTGTACGGTATGAATGAGGGGCTGGCGATACTGGAGGTGCTGATCTCCAGACAGTGGGGGAATCTCTGGCCGCAGCCGGTTCATGCGCGCATAGAAATCCTCAGCGCGCTGAGCAAACGGCTACAGCAGGTGATGCGCACCCTGGCGCTGACGTATGCCGACCTCAGCCAGCTGTACCAGGCGGAAGCACATCTGAACGCGCTGGGGGAGGTATTACAGCGTCTGGAGCTAAAACACGCCAGCCAGCTTGATGCCCTGCGTACTCAGATGCACAACGCAGCGGTGCGGCTGGAAAATAGCGACAACACGGGCGTTACTTTGTCGTGCAAAGAGACTCCCTCTGCGAATACCAGTCTGACCGCGCTGGCAGAACCCGTTAAACGGGTTTATGTCGTGCAGTCAGAGCCGCAATCCGATGCGACCGAGATGACTGGAACCACGGTATCCGTGAAACCCTTTTCTGCCGGAATGATGACTATGCTGGTCCTGGCCGGAGCGGCAGTATGGGGATGGCAGGCGGTGCATCAACCTGATCCCGCGCAGGTGCAATTTACTGCTTCGCTCACTCCGTTACCCACTGTACTTTCAAATGAACAGTTACAGTCGCTTCGACAGAAGTCTCCTTCCCCTGAGGAGGGCATTAAACACACACAGCAGCAGTTAGCACAGCTTTCTCAGCTAAAACCGGACTGGGCAGTCAGCTATGGCGACAGTCTGGTACAGCAGGCACTGATACTGTGGCCGGAGCAGGCAAAACCGCTGGCGCAGCGTTGGCAACAGCAGATGACGGCCACCGCGCTTTCGCCTGAAAGTCTGAATGGCTGGTATCAGGGGATGCAGCAACTGCAGCAGTTGACGAACCGGCTTAATGCGCTGGATGAGCAGAAGGGCAAGTACATAACCGTGAGCGAACTGAAATCAGCGGTTTTTGCCATGACGCAGTCATTTAACAGTACCGTTCCGCTGGAAGAACAGTTGCGCCAGTTATCCGCTATCCCGGAAGAGCAGATTAAGAGCGCAGTCCAGCAAAAGCAGGCAGAACAGCATCTGCAGCAACTGATTGCCCGCTATGCGCTCCTGAAACAAAAAATGCCGGAACAAGAGTAATCAGTTTAGGAAATATCGCGCCATAAACGTCGATTTGAGAGAAAACAGGGACGACGACATGTCAGCCAGAGAACGATTTTTTAAAAAAGTACAGCAAAACACTGAGATCATACCGCCCGGTAAAAAAACAGCTGAAGCCGAAATAAGGGCATTTTGCCAGCGGATGGATGATCTGGCTCAGCAAATTACCGAGTGGTTTGCCCATTCGGGTATTGAGGTAGTTTTAGCCACTAAACATATCCATGATCTGAGCACGATCGGCTTCAGCCTCAGTAGCGGTATATGTCGCTATAACATCACCACTATCCGCTTACAGAATGGTGAGCGGAGCGTCAGCATTATTCCTGAACAGCTCTGCCGTGACGGAGAGGTGGGTTATGTGAAGATGTGCGTTGAGGCCTGCGGTATCTGCCAGGTGTTTTATCTGAGCATGGCACCGGAAAAGGGTTGGTTTATCCGTCGTGAGCATCAGGACACAAAAGAGAATATTCTCATGACGGAAAATCTCTTCTTCCAGGCTGTCGACAGGCTGGCCTGAATGTATACCGCCTTCGTCAGAAATAAAAATCCCAAAAGAGTACGGGCGAAATAAATTTTTTTGATTCGCTAACCGCCATAAACGTACGTTATGGAACCTCGATTGTGGGGTAGAGACTATTTTCAAAATACTCCACGACGAGCCATATTTCGCCACTGAAGATAAACCACAAGCCAAATATGATAAGGCTCAAAATAATTAAGATGAGTATTATTTCTGTTTTTCCCATCGCAGACTCTACCCACCTGAAGTTTGTCTCATTTAGGTGGGCATTGTAGCGAGGCTTCACTTATTACTCCAGTTTCATGCTGCCAGCACTTTGTTTCGGCCATCATTTTTGGCGCGATAAAGCGCATCATCCACGCGTTTAAACAGGTCATCAATGCTTTCCCCCTGATTATGCCGCGCAACGCCGATGCTGACAGTGAAACGAGGCAGGCCGGGGATCGTAATATGCGCCACGGCAACGCGAATGGTTTCCGCAATCTGCATTGCGTTCTCAAGCGTGGTGCGTGGCAGCAGGAGCACAAATTCTTCACCGCCCCAGCGGAACACAAAATCATCTTTGCGGCTGCAGGCTTCCAGAGTACGGGAAAGGGAGATAAGCACTTCATCACCCTTGAGGTGCCCAAAGACGTCATTAATCTCTTTGAAATGATCGGTATCTACCAGCAGCAGGCTAAATTGCTGTTGTGCGGGAAGATGCGAGGGGGTGATTTGTTCAGTGATACTGTAAAACTGGCGGCGATTCAACAGGCCAGTCATGGAATCGCGCAAGGCAGCGTGTTCCAGTTCCTGCTCCAGCCGCTTCTGTTCCGTAATATCATGAATGATGCACAGCATTAGCTTATCGCCGTAGATCTCAATCGGTCCGGCATAGGTCTGGACGTGACGCGTTGTGCCGTCGGCAAGTCGATGCACAAAGTTAAGCGGTTTATGACCTCCCGGAAGGCTGGCGATTTCAGTCATGACGGGCAGGATATCGCGGCCCAGCGTATTAATTTCCCAGGTATGTTTGCGGCACATCTCCTCGTGGGCGTAGCCGTAAAAATGAAGCGCGGCAAGATTTGCATCAACGATTTGACCGTCCCTGGCGGGATCGATCAACAGCATGGGGGCGCTGTTAGTAAGGAAAAAGCGTGCGTAGAATCCCTGTTTTTTACGCTGGTAGGTAGCTGAACGACTGGCCTTAAGCCCTGCGTTGACCTGCGGTGAGAGGCCTTCAAAAACAATCACTTCTCCATGCGGTTCTGCACAGGTAAGCGTCAGGCGGCAACTTAGCGTGGTTTCCTGTTTATCACGCCATACCGTCCAGATTTCAATGATTTCCTGAGTAGCTTTAAGATCGGGAACGTACATAGTGAGCAGGGTTTGTGCTTTTGCGGAATACATACCACTGCGCATATCGTCCAGTGTTTTATCGCGCATCACCTCTGTTGCGGCTGCATTGGCAAATATAATATTTTCCGAAACCGGAGATACCAGCCACACGGGCGTTTTAATGAAGTTAAGCGCATCAAAGCAATATTGCGGCATAGGGAATTCCTGTACATCAGCACGGTGTACTTGCGATCACGACGGAATAGACTCGCGTGGACTCCTTTGAAACATACCTTACTTAATCACTTCAGGCATGATTTTTTTGTGAAATAATGGTGGGTTCCGTGTGAATTTTACCGATTGGTATAATCTGCTTATCAGAGTGCTTTTGTAATAACAGCCAGGGAACCTGTTCGGCAGGCAACGGACGAGAGAATAAAAATCCCTGTAAATAATCACACCCCAGATTCACCAGCATAGCCTGCTGCTCCTCAGTTTCAATACCTTCTGCGACGACACTCATCTCCATTGTTCGGGCGATATTTATTATTGTTTCTACCAATTTTCTGCTTTTTTCATTTTCCAGCATTGAGCATACAAAACTTTTGTCGATTTTAAGTTCTCTGGCAGGAAGGACGCTCAGCATCAGCAGGTTGGAATAGCCGGTTCCAAAATCATCTATTGAGACGGTGATCCCAGCCTGGTTGAAGGCATTGAGCAATTCGATGCTTCGATCGAGATTCTTAAGAGCCGTACTTTCAGTCACCTCCAGGATCAGCCGGGATGGTGCCAGATTATATTTTTGCAGCATCGAAGAGACGACCTGGAATATATCCTGTTGCTCGAACTGTACGGGAGACAGGTTGAATGACAGTGTCCACTGGCTGAAACCTTGTTCCGTCCAGAAGTTTAATTGTCGGCATGCAGCCTCTATGGCCCAGTTTCCGACCGAAATGATTAAACCGGTTTGCTCCAGTGAAGGTAAAAACAGACCAGGAAGCAAGACGCCCTGTACGGGATGACGCCAGCGCAGCAGTGCTTCAAACCCATGAATGGTATTCTGTTCAGCAAGATAGGTTGGCTGATACCACAGTTCAAATTGATCGCGCTCAAGTGCCTGAGAAAGCTCCTGTAAAAAGGCTGGCTCAGCAGGCACTGCGGTGGACATTTCAGGGCGATAAACAGCCCAGCCGTTACGGCCTTCCAGCTTAACATGATGCATGGCCGCATCTGCTTTAAGTTTGAGCTCATGCAGCGTTTCACCATGAAGGGGGAAGAGGCTAACGCCCGCACTGCATGTGATGTTCAACGCGTGCCCACAAATTGAGAGCGGTCGGCGTAAATCATCCAGCAATCCAGAAAGAAGAATATTCAGCTTCTCGTCATCGCATTCCGGAGCCAGCAGAATAAACGCATCGGCACCCAATCGCGCGAGGGTCATCTCATGGGTTAATCTTGATGTAATGCGCTGTGCAATGTGTATCAACAGTTCATCACCAACGTGGTGACCCCAGGTGTCATTAACGCGTTTAAAATGATCAACATCGAGAAAAATAACCGCAAATTGCTTTTTATTAAGCAACGCACTGTGCAGACAATCCTGCAGGCGAAGATCCATCTGATGACGATTGGCGAGGCCGGTAAGCGCATCGAAGCGCGCCTGCAGTTCAAGCTGTCGGTTGAGTTGATGCAAATTATCGGTTAACCGACTGGTGCGCCAGTGAGAGTCCACCAGCGAAATGATAAGCATGATACCAAGCAGAGATAACGTCGTGACGGATACCCAGATCGATAATCCCTGCTCGCTGATGCCGCCCGATAAGGTGTATTCCATTTCGTGGAAATGAGCGGCACTCATGCCGGTATAATGCATTGCGCAAATGGCTGCTCCCATTACAAGAGCCGCCGCGATGCGGTTGATAAACACGCCTTTACGTTTATCCCGCAGGTGGAATGCCAGCCAGAGTGCGACGCCAGAGGCGATAATGGCAATGAGCACTGACAGTATCACCTTTTGCCGATCCCAGATGATGCTGCCTTCAGGCATCAACGCGGCCATGCCCACATAATGCATGGAGAGCACGCCAGCGCTGAGGATCAGCGTAGAAAAGATCAGGCGAAAGGGAGAGAGCGATTTGCCGTGGACGGCGATATTAATCGCCAGCGTTGCGGCAAGCACCGCGACACCCAACGAGGCGAGGGTGAGCCAGAGGTGATAACTCATGATCATCGGCATTTTCATCGACAGCATGCCAATAAAATGCATCGCCCAGATCCCGATTCCCAGCGTTACGCCACCCGTAATTCGCCAGAATGTCGCCGTTTTACGGCTGGATAGCGGGATTTTACCCGCACTGTCTAATGCTACAAATGAGGCGATAAACGCCACCAGATAAGAGATGGCTATTAAAACTGGGTCCCACGATACGTTAAGCATTATGCAATCCCACGCCAATAAAGGTTACGGAGTGTGTCTTCCGGATAGGTCTTGTATCTGTCTGTGACATGCTCGCTCAGGCAATATTAGTAATTGATCGTGAAAAATGAGCACTCATATTAAAAATAATCGTTTAACAGAGAGTATAAAATATATCCTCTTTGAAAAATGATTAAGCATCGCTAAACAAAGAAATGAATTTGCAGCAATACTCCTTAAATATGAGAGAGAGCATATTGTACTACCACAGCAAATGTTATCGCTTCAGGAGGGTATAAACCAGTCCGGCAGCATGGTGGCTTCAACATTTCCTGTAATACCATGCTTTATCTCATCCTAAGCTAAATCATCACAATCTAACTGCAAAGCGAGAAAGCTGCGTGGATCGTGAGGACAAAATTCGTGGTGGGTGCTATAAACGATCATGCCGACTAAAATATAAAGTTGTGGGAATAATCATGCTAAGAAATATGAGTGTCAGAACTTTCATTTTCTATTTTCTTGTATGTGTTTTTTTGATAAACGATGGGGCCATGACGTTATTCGCAGGGAGTATGTCACTTTTTATCACTGTGAATATCATACAATTCGTTGCATTATTTTTGCTTTGGGTCTACATGACAAAATATCTTGTGACGCCGATCAATACTGTGAAAAAAAGTATTGAAGAAGTGACATCGGGTAATCTTGCCGTATCGATCCCTGAGTTTGGCAATAACTGTGCAGGGCGCTTAATTCCTGGAATTAATAGTTTATCAAGTAATATCGCAACGCTGGTGCGTGAAATCCGGGCTTCGTCACAAACCGCTATGACCTTATCTGAGCAACTTTCTTCTCGCAGCGCGCAGCTTTCCGTGAAAACAGAGCAGCAGTCTGCTTCGTTGATCCAGACGGCTGCCAGCATGGAACAGATGGCGGCGAGCACGAGAAATAATGCAGATAATACGCGTCTCGCCAGCGAACAGGCGAACGCCGCGACACTGCAGGCGCGTAAAGGGGGCGAGCTGATGGGACAGGTTGCCAACAATATGCAATCCATTACCGAATGCGCCCAGCAAATGACGGAGATTATCACTCTTATTGATGGCATCGCATTCCAGACCAATATTCTGGCCCTGAATGCGGCTGTCGAAGCGGCCAGAGCCGGAGATCACGGTAAAGGGTTTTCAGTGGTGGCGGGGGAAGTCCGGAGCCTTGCGCACCGCAGCGCTGAGGCGGCAAAAAACATTAAGGCGCTGATTGATGTAACCAGTAACAACGTGACACAGGGCGTGACTGTCGTCTCGGAAGCCGAAAAAAACATGCATGAGATAGTGGCAGGATCAAGCAATGTCAGCAGACTGATGGACGATATTTCCGCATCGACGTCAGAGCAGGAAAAAGGGATTTCGCAAATCACGCAGGCGTTATCTGAGCTGGAACGTGTGACGCAGAGCAATGTTGCCATGGCGGAAGAACTTAACGGCTCCTCCGACGTTCTGCGCAATCAGGTGATTGAATTGCAAACCCGAACCCGAAATTTCCGGCTGGATAACGGCTACCAGCCTGGCGATGCCTCACCGCAGACACACCGGCCACCGCTGTTTTCACCGCGGCCAGGACATTCACATTAACCTGTGTACAATTCCTGAGCTAATTCAGCGTGATGCCCTACATATTTATTGCTTAACCCTGGACGAAAGCTAGACTGACAGCGAAAGCAATAAAAAGGTGGAGGCGTTGTGGAAAGCATTAAAGGGTCTGAAATTAACGTTCCTGACGCGGTTTTTGCGTGGGTTTTTGACGGCCGGGGTGGCGCACGGCCGCTGGAAGATAATGATGACATTGACCGTGAACATCCCTGCTGGCTGCATCTGAACTATACGCATCCGGATAGCGCCCAGTGGCTGGCAACGACCCCGCTATTGCCTAACAACATTCGTGATGCGCTGGCGGGTGAAAGCCTGCGGCCAAGAGTCAGCAGAATGGGTGAGGGTACGCTGATTACGCTGCGCTGCATTAACGGCAGCACGGATGAACGCCCGGACCAGTTGGTTGCGATGCGTCTCTATATGGATGAACGCATGATTGTCTCCACACGTCAGCGTAAGGTGCTGGCGCTTGATGACGTGGTGAATGATTTGAAAGAGGGCACCGGCCCGACGGATTGCGGAAGCTGGCTGGTGGATGTTTGTGATGCTCTGACCGATCACGCCAGTGAGTTTATTGAAGAGTTGCACGATAAAATTATTGATCTCGAAGATAATTTGCTCGATCAGCAGATCCCGCCTCGAGGTTTTCTGGCGTTGTTGCGTAAACAGTTAATTGTGATGCGTCGTTATATGACTCCACAGCGGGATGTGTATGCGCGGCTGGCCAGCGAACGCCTGAGCTGGATGAACGATGACCAGCGCCGCAGAATGCAGGATATTGCCGACAGGCTCGGACGTGGCCTTGATGAGATAGATTCCTGTATTGCCAGAACGGCAGTAATGGCGGATGAAATCGCGCAGGTGATGCAGGAGTCGCTGGCCAGAAGAACGTATACGATGTCGCTGATGGCAATGGTATTTTTACCCAGTACATTTTTAACCGGTCTGTTTGGCGTAAATCTGGGGGGAATACCTGGTGGGGAATACCATTATGGTTTCACCGCTTTTTGCGTCATGTTAGTGGTTTTGATTGGGGGTGTTGCGTGGTGGTTGCATCGTAGTAAATGGCTGTAAATTTACGTTTTTTTGACGCATTCTGTGCATCAAAACGTGATTTTAATTGAGCGAAGTCAATAAACATCTACCCCGTAAGGTGCAATATTACTCCCGCAGGTGAATGCAACGTCAAGCGATGGGCGTTGCGCTCCATATTGTCTTACTTCCTTTTTTGAATTACTGCATAGCACAATTGATTCGTACGACGCCGACTAAATAGTCGGCTTTTTTTTGCCTCCGGTTTCTCAGCGTCTACCCTAAAAGAGTCCACACAAAAAACCTGGAGGAGAAGATGAGCCTGCTACTGACGCTGCAATACCTTAACACACGCCAGTCCGACCCGGTGCCAACCGATCCGACACCGGTGCCAGACCCAATCCCCCGTCCGCAGCCGATGCCGGACCCGCCGCCAGATGAAGAGCCGATTAAATTGTCGCATCGTTAGCGGAGATCTGCGAGGATACGCGCCATCTGACTGCGTTAATGACCACGAGAGTATATTGTGACCGCTTTTTCTACCCTGAACGTTCTGCCCGCCGCCCAGCTCGATAACCTTAATGAGCTGGGTTACCTCACCATGACACCTGTCCAGGCGGCAGCGCTGCCCGCTATTCTTGAAGGCCGTGATGTGCGCGTGCAGGCAAAAACCGGCAGTGGGAAAACGGCCGCATTTGGTCTTGGTTTGTTGCAGCATATCGATGCCACACTGTTTCAGACGCAGTCTCTGATCCTGTGTCCGACGCGCGAACTGGCCGATCAGGTTGCGGGCGAATTGCGTCGACTGGCGCGTTTTCTACCAAACACGAAAATTTTAACTCTGTGTGGTGGGCAACCGTTCGGCGCGCAGCGCGACTCTTTGCAGCATGCACCGCACATTCTCGTGGCAACGCCTGGCCGTTTGCTTGATCACCTGCAAAAAGGCACGGTTTCACTCGATGCTCTGCAAACGCTGGTGATGGACGAAGCCGACCGCATGCTCGATATGGGCTTTAGCGACGCCATTGATGAGGTTATCCGCTTCGCTCCGGCTAATCGCCAGACGCTGCTGTTCTCTGCAACCTGGCCTGAAACGATTGCGGCTATCAGCGGTCGCGTTCAGCGCAATCCGCTGACGATTGAAATTGACACCGTAGACGCGTTGCCCGCTATTGAACAACAGTTTTTTGAAACGTCGCAGCAGGGCAAAATCCCGTTGCTGCAAAAATTATTAAGCCAGCACCAGCCCGCTTCCTGTGTGGTGTTCTGCAATACTAAAAAAGATTGTCAGTCCGTGTGCGATGCCCTTAACGCTGCCGGACAGAGTGCGTTATCCCTTCATGGCGACCTGGAACAGCGCGATCGCGATCAGACGCTGGTGCGTTTTGCCAACGGTAGTGCGCGGGTGCTGGTGGCGACCGATGTCGCTGCGCGTGGTCTGGACATCAAATCGCTGGAGCTTGTGGTTAACTTCGAGCTGGCCTGGGACCCGGAAGTACACGTCCACCGTATTGGGCGTACCGCACGCGCCGGCAACAGCGGCCTCGCGATCAGCTTCTGTGCGCCGGAAGAGGCGCAGCGTGCCAATATTCTCTCTGAGATGCTGCAACTCAAGCTGAACTGGGTGAATGCACCCGGCAATGTCAGCATCGTTCCGCTGGACGCTGAGATGGTCACGCTTTGTATCGACGGTGGTAAAAAAGCCAAAATGCGTCCGGGCGATGTACTGGGGGCGTTGACCGGGGATATTGGTCTGGATGGAGCCGATATCGGAAAAATTGCGGTTCACCCTTCACATGTCTATGTGGCGGTCCGCCAGTCGGTTGCGCATAAAGCCTGGAAGCAACTGCAGAATGGTAAAATTAAAGGGAAGACCTGCCGGGTTCGGCTTCTGAAGTAGGCATAAAAACGCGTCTCAGAAACAGGTTCTGAGACGCTAAAATTTACTTCACTTCGACGACATTCAGACGCAGCTCATCGAATTGTGCGTCTTCTTCTTCCGGCTGCCAGCCTGCTGGCTGCATTGGGATCTCTTCACGGTCAAATGCCAGATCGCCGCCATTCACCACTTCAGAATCGTGGTTGATGCCTTTAAAGTCGAACAGCTCAACATCCGCCAGATGTGAAGGTACAACGTTCTGCATCGCGCTGAACATTGTTTCGATCCGGCCCGGATAGCGTTTATCCCAGTCACGCAGCATGTCGCCGATCACCTGACGTTGCAGGTTTGGCTGTGAGCCACACAGGTTACATGGGATGATCGGGAATGCTTTGGCCTGAGAAAAACGCTCAATGTCTTTTTCGCGGCAGTAGGCCAGTGGGCGGATGACGATATGTTTGCCATCGTCGCTCATGAGCTTCGGTGGCATTCCCTTCATTTTTCCGCCGTAGAACATATTCAGAAACAGCGTTTGCAGGATGTCGTCACGGTGGTGACCGAGTGCAATTTTGGTTGCACCCAGTTCAGTTGCGGTACGATACAGAATGCCACGGCGCAGGCGAGAGCAGAGTGAGCAGGTGGTTTTCCCCTCCGGGATCTTCTCTTTCACGATACCGTAGGTATTCTCTTCTACGATTTTGTACTCGACGCCCAGATTTTCCAGGTACTCCGGCAGAATATGCTCAGGGAAACCCGGTTGTTTCTGGTCAAGGTTGACCGCCACCAGAGAAAAATTCACCGGTGCGCTTTGCTGAAGATTGCGCAGGATCTCCAGCATGGTATAGCTGTCTTTACCACCTGACAGGCAAACCATGATGCGATCGCCTTCTTCAATCATATTAAAATCTGCAATGGCTTCACCCACGTTACGGCGAAGTCGCTTTTGCAGTTTATTCAGGTTGTATTGTTCTTTCTTGTTAATCTCTTGATTTTGCGACATTTATAATTTACTCAAATCTCAAATGGGGCACCGGCAGGGCAAGAATGACCATCAAGGCACCAACTTCGCATTATGGTACGGATTGCGGCGGCGAATACCAGCACGTTTTACAGTACTCCTGCTAATCTTTTTAGGGGTATGAGGGAGCATTAACATGAAGAATAAAGACGAACAAACAGGATTAGTGGGGCTGGCGATTGGTGCTGCGGTCATCGGGCTGGTCTCTGCACAGAAGCACATCAGTCGTGAAAGTATTGTTGCTGAACTGGTCAGACTCGGGAGGCAGAAAGGCGATGGCATCGAGGATGAGGTTTTTGTTAAAGCGGCTGAACTGGTGAGAAAAGGGGTATGAACGATGGCAGAAAAACGTAATGCGCAATGTCATTGTGGGGCGGTGACGTTCACCGTGGAGCTGACGGACGGTTTTAATACCGCGCGTCGCTGTAGCTGTTCTTATTGTCGGATGCGCGGAGCCATTGCGGTCTCCGCACCGTTGTCGGGGATCATCGTCACGAAAGGCGAAGATAAACTCACCGAGTATCGTTTTAACACGGGTACTGCGCGGCACTTTTTCTGCTCGGTCTGCGGTATTTATACATTTCATCAGAGACGTTCCAACCCAAATCAGTATGGTGTCAACGTCGCGTGTTTCGAAAATGTCTCACCCTTCGATTTTGCTGACGTGGTGGTGATGGATGGCGTTAACCACCCCATGGACGGGGACAGTGGCGTGTTGGGCTATCTTTCATTTCGTAAAGAAAAGGGGGATTAACGGATGACGTCACCGCACCCTGATCTCCTTAAACTTGCCCTTCACGACACCATCATAGAAGCGGCCTTTTGAGACGACACTCAAAAAATCAGAAAATATGCGGGCCGGAACGCGCTGATACTGCAACGTGGTACGGTCGCGAAAGCGAACCTCAAGCGTGGCGCTTTGTTCATCATAGGCGATGGAGGCAATACGTGAAGATTTGACAGGATGATGAACCATGGCGATGCCCCTTACCGCTTGTGACAGAAGGTAATCATCTTACAGGAGGGTTCAATTGTGCAAGTTGAAAGTATTATGACGTGTGCAGTGTAAAGTATAAAAAGAGTTAGCCCGCAAAAATATGCGGGCTATGCAAATCAGAACTGATAAACCAGACCTAACGCTACAATATCATCAGTACCGATGCCATTGTTTTTGTAGAACTGGTCGTCTTCGTCCAGCAGGTTGATTTTATAATCAACATAGGTGGACATGTTTTTGTTGAAATAGTAAGTTGCGCCAACATCAGCATATTTAACCAGATCCTGATCGTCCTGGCCTTTGCCCAGGTCTTTACCTTTTGACTGCAGGTAAGAAATCGCCGGACGCAGACCGAAATCGAACTGGTATTGCGCGGTAACTTCAAAGTTCTGGGTTTTGTTTGCAACGGCATTCTCATTATTACCGTATGGCGTCATATTGCGGGTTTCTGAATACATTGCTGCCAGATAAATATTATTGGCGTCGTATTTCAGACCAGCAGTCCAGGCATCCGCTTTGTCGCCGCCTGCGGTAGTGTTGGTGACCTGGTCATTGGTACGGTCAGAAGAGGCATACGCGGCACCCGCGCTGAAGCCCATACCGAAATCGTAGGTGGTAGAGATACCGAAGCCGTCACCGTTCTCGTGGCGAGTGTCACGACCGTTGTTCGTCCCTTCCTGGTTGTTGTTCGCCTCTTCGTTATTACCCTGGTACTGCAGCGCAAAGTTCAGACCCTGCACCAGACCATAAAAATCAGTATTGCGGTAGGTTGCCACGCCGTTTGCACGGTTGGTCATAAAGTTATCGGCTTTGCTGTAGGAGTCGCCACCGAACTCAGGCAGCATATCGGTCCAGCCTTCAACGTCGTACAGTACGCCGTAGTTACGACCGTAATCAAATGAACCGTAGTCGCCTACTTTCACCCCGGCAAACGCCAGACGCGTCCAGGACTGGTTTTCAGAGCCTTCGGTGTTGTTGGCCTGAATGTTGTATTCCCACTGTGCGTAACCGGTCATCATGTCATTGATCTGGGTTTCACCTTTGAAGCCCAGACGCATATAAGTTTGATCGCCATCGGCACCTTTATCATCAGAGAAGTAGTGCAGACCATCTACTTTTCCGTACAGATCCAGTTTGTTGCCATCCTTGTTATAAATTTCAGCTGCATGTGCTGCGCCAGCCATTAACAGAGCGGGGATAACCATTGCCAGTACTTTTCTTTGCATTTGTTTATTCCTTTGCAATTGTTTTTATTTATTAACTACGTGAACTTTCCAGTGTGGAAAGATGTCCCATGCTAAATCACTCCCGCTAAAGAGTAATAAAATATAATTGTTACGAATTAAGTAAAATCTAAACCGGATTATACGCAGGAAATGATGATTGATAGGGTGAATGTTTTATTGAGAATTATATGAAATAAAAATTATTAATTCCGCGCCAAAACAGGTAACCTTTGCGCTGTTATATGCCTTTAAGATTTCTTCATCCATAATTCGCGTGAATATGATTTACTTTGTTAATTGATATTCATTGATAATCTGGATTAGCCCGATGTGAATACATCGGGCTTTTTTTTATGGCAAAAATGCCCGGACAAGCCGGGCAGTGGATATCATTCGCTGGTCGATTTTTCCGCTTTACCGGCCAGCTGCGCCAGAAAGTCATAACGCTTTTGCAGGTCGGCTGCCGCATCTTTCCACAACTGTTCTGCCACCTCAGGCTGCTGAGCGTTGAGACGACGGAAGCGTTGCTCCTGCATCAACGTCTCGGCAAGCGCATCTGACGGCGGACGTGAATCCAGCGCAAGCGGCAATTTTCCTTCATCCGCACGACGTGGATCGAACCGGTAGAGAGGCCAGAAGCCGGTGGCGGTCAACTGACGCATCTGATCGTGGCTGAGGGCCAGGTCATAGCCGTGCTCCTCGCAAGGGCTGTAGGCGATGATCAGCGACGGGCCAGGATACGCCTCTGCTTCCTGAATCGCTTTCACCGTCTGGTTGAGCTGTGCCCCCAGTGAAATCTGAGCGACATACACGTGTCCATACATCATCATGCTGACACCGAGATCTTTACGTGCCTTGCGTTTACCGTGTTCACCAAATTTGGTGACAGCACCTAAAGGTGTCGCTTTCGATGCCTGGCCGCCCGTATTGGAATAACACTGCGTATCCAGCACCAGAATATTGACGTTTTCGGTCAGGCTCAGTACGTGATCCAGCCCGCCGAAACCAATATCGTAGGCCCAGCCATCACCCCCAATCAGCCAGATGGATTTCTCGACCAGCGCGTCGGCGTCTCTCAGCAACTGTTCTGCACCGTCAACGCCCTGAAGGGCATTGCGCAGTTCAGCCACTTGCTCACGGCGAACATCCGGTGTTGCCTCTGCATGCAGCGCGTCATTCAGTTCAGCCGGGATCTTATCGACAAACTGTTCAAGAAGGCGCATCACGCGCGCGCGATGCTGATCGACGGTCAGGCGGAAGCCCAGGCCAAACTCGGCATTATCTTCAAACAGCGAATTAGCCCACGCCGGACCGCGCCCGTTGGCGTCCGTCGTATAAGGGGTTGAAGGAAGATTACCGCCGTAAATAGACGAACAACCGGTCGCGTTCGCAATCAGCATACGGTCGCCGTAAAGCTGCGTCAGCAGTTTAATATACGGCGTTTCGCCACAGCCGGAGCAGGCACCAGAGTATTCAAACAGCGGCGTAATCAACTGTGATGTACGAATATCAATACGCTCCAGCTTGCTGCGGTCGATTTCCGGCAGGTTCAGGAAAAAGTCATAATTCACTTTCTCTTCTTCGACATGCTCCAGACGCGACATCATATTGATGGCTTTGATTTCCGGGTTCTGGCGATCCTTCGCCGGGCAGACTTCAACACACAGATTACAGCCGGTACAGTCCTCTGGCGCGACCTGCAGAACATATTTCTGGCCGCGCATATCGCGGGATTTCACATCCAGTGAGTGCAGGCTGGCCGGTGCCGCTTCCATCTCTTCCGGCGAAACCACTTTGGCACGAATAGCCGAGTGCGGACAGGCCGCCACGCAGTGGTTGCACTGGGTACACAGCTCTTCTTTCCAGATGGGGATCGCTTCGGCGATGTTGCGTTTTTCCCAACGGGTCGTGCCCATTGGCCAGGTGCCGTCCGGCGGCAGCGCAGAGACGGGCAGGGCGTCACCCAGTCCGGCGAGCATGGCTGCTGTAACGGTTTTAACGAAATCAGGTGCCGCATCAGAAACGACAGGAGGACGGTTCGGGCTGGCGGCGTTAACCGGCTGCAGCGGAACGTTGAACAGGGATTCGCGAGCCAGCGCCAGCGCCTGCCAGTTACGCTCGACCAACTCCTGGCCTTTGCTGCTGTAGCTTTTTGCAATGGCACCCTGCAATTCCATTTGCGCGCTGTCGCCCGGCAGAATATTGGTCAGATGGAAGAAAGCCATCTGCATAACGGTATTGATACGCGCCGCCAGGCCACATTCACGGGCAATCTTCGCGGCATTGATCACAAAGAACCGTGCTTGTTTCTGGTTCAGCACCGCCTGTACTTCCTGCGGTAGCCGCGCCCACACTTCATCTGCACTGTATGGTGTGTTAAGCAGGAAAATACCACCAGGCTTCAGGCGCTCTGCCATCTGGTATTTATCGATAAACTGCAGCTGGTGACAGCCAACGAAATCCGCCTGTGAAATAAGATAGGCTGAGCGGATAGGCTGCTCGCTGACGCGCAGATGGGAAACGGTCAGTCCGCCTGCTTTTTTGGAGTCATAGACGAAGTAACCCTGCGCATACCACGGCGTTGAGTTCCCGATGATCTTGATATTGTTCTTGGTTGCCGAGACGCTGCCGTCGCTGCCTAAACCATAGAAGAGCGCTTCTAGTTTTGCGTTCGATGGCAGGGTATTTTCCGGCAGGGCCAGGGAAAGATGGGTGACGTCATCATAAATGCCGACCGTAAAACGCGGCTTCGGTTTTGCTGCACTCAGCTCGTTAAATACGGCCAGCACGCAGTCCGGGCCGAATTCTTTAGAGGACAAACCATAGCGCCCGCCAATGACACGCGGCAGCGTTTCGCGCTCGCCGTTATTGAACGCTTCCGCCAGGGCGGTCATCACGTCCAGATAGAGCGGCTCGGCGTGAGCGCCTGGCTCTTTGGTACGATCGAGTACCGCCACGGTGCGCGCGCTTTCCGGCAGGGCAGAGAGTAAGTGCTTTGCGGAGAAGGGGCGGTAGAGACGGACTTTAAGCACGCCTACTTTTTCCCCGCGCGTCAGAAGTGCATCCACGACTTCCTCACAGGTGCCGATCGCGGAGCCCATCAGCACGATGACGCGCTCCGCCTGCGGATGACCGTAATATTCAAACGGCTTATATTCCCGGCCCGTCGCCGCCGCAAAATCGTTCATCGCCTGTTCGACGTGGTCATAAACCGCGTTATACCACGGGTTTGTCGCCTCGCGGGACTGGAAGTAGGTGTCAGGGTTAGCTGAGGTCCCGCGGATCACCGGGTGCTCCGGATTCAGCGCGCGGGCGCGATGGGCATCGATGTCCGCCTGTGGCAGCAAGTTCAGAAGGGTGTCGTCTGCCAGCGGAACGATTTTATTGATCTCGTGAGAGGTGCGGAAACCATCAAAGAAATGAATAAACGGTACGCGACTCTTAAGGGTTGCGATGTGCGAAATCAGCGCGAAGTCTTGTGCTTCCTGTACGCTGCTGGCGCAGAGCATGGCGCAACCGGTCTGGCGCACGGCCATCACGTCGGAATGATCGCCAAAAATGGAGAGGGCGTGCGTGGCTACGGTACGGGCAGCAACGTGCAAAACAAAGGGCGTTAACTGACCTGCCAGTTTGTAGAGCGTCGGGATCATCAACAGTAATCCCTGAGAAGAGGTAAACGACGTTGATAATGCGCCAGTCTGCAGCGCGCCATGCACAGCGGCGATCGCCCCGGCCTCCGACTGCATTTCAACGACGCGGGGGACATCGCCCCAGACGTTTTTAAGCCCGTTCCCGGCCCAGGCATCTGCCTGTTCAGCCATCGTGGAACTTGGCGTGATCGGGTAGATGGCGATAACTTCGCTGGTACGAAACGCGACAGACGCGACCGCACCATTACCGTCAATAGTTTGCATAGGACAACACCCTTACATTGCGCAAAAAAGAGGGACCCGTGAAACGGCGACGAGCCCTGATAATTATTCCCTTATTATAGGACGCGCCCCTATTCCATTGAAGTTATAAGGCTTTCGAGTGCACAAATTGATCCAGGGGGCAGAGCCGCAGGCAAGTTTTGGTTGATGATATCCACCTGATTTTTACCCATTTCTCCGATCCACTTGCTGTAGACCGCATAAATCATTTTCGCGGTTGCATGGCCCATCTGACCTGCAATAAACGATGGGTTCGCCCCGGCAGTGAGCGATCAGTAAACCGCGCACAGGCATGCTGGCGATTCAAAAAGGTTGATGACGTGCTGGAGCGATTTATAGCCGCACTTAAGGGTGCCCGATTCGGCAGGGAGATTATTGCATCAGTATCCCTGTCATATCACTGTTTTCATTCGGTGCTCAGGTTGTCCATTATTTCCGCTCCCGCAACGGATTGTATTTTCCAGACCTCATCTTCTTTAACCATGCAGTCAATCACGGTGTGATCTCGTTTCTTGCCAAAAGAGATATACACCTGCACGCACGCGGCATCGTAATCGAGCGCACGGGCACTGACGGTGCCCCAGTCATCTTCATAGCCCTGGGACTTTATGAACATATCGGCGTCGGGTGCGTCATATTCATTAGGGTCAAGTTTATCCATGGCTCTTAGCTTGCTGATTGTCCCGCGGGTTACATAACGGCTTAACGCGGCATAATCTGTGAGGGGTTCTTTACCGCTCATTATCTGCGAAATGTACCACCGGTTGAACTTCAATGCGGCGGTTGCTTCTGGGGGGAATTTCTGCGCTGCAGAGGCAAGTGATGGCAGGAGCAGGGCTGTCAGGAGTATTTTTTTCATGTCAGTTGTGCCTGTATATCGCATATGCCGGTTTAACTGCTCTGTACTCCGGCCCCGGATACATTGTCCGCTGAACAAAATCAGAGTACCAGACACCGTTTCCACCATATATGCAAGCGTGCCCATAGGGATGATGGGCGGTGGCCTGAATAACTGCCACGTCACCTTCGATAGGTTCGCCGTAAGCCTGGTGAAAGCCAGCCAGAATCAAATTACTTTCCATGTCTTTCGCGTAATGCGTGTTATGTAAATTCGCACCGCCAGCGCGAATGGCATTAGATACAAACTCAGCACATCTTTTCTGACTATGCTGGCCAGCGTGATGTCTGGCGAACACAACAGCTTTATGAGCACTCCACATGATGCTTCCCTTATAAATATGATTAGTAAGGGAAACATTACGCCGATTAGGTACGCGTTTTTGTAATGAATAGTGACCTGGGATTAACCACTATCTGTATGATTGATAATGATTAAGTGATCATTTGCAGTGATGATAATTTGAGGGTAGGGGAATGTCAGGCACCATTCTCCGGAACTGAACGGCGCGGGCTGTAAGGTATGTGTCCGGCTACGATCCATTCATCGTTAATCCACTTCGTGACCTGCTGCGGGTTAACTTCAATGTTCGCTTTTGTCTCCTGGGTATTCTCGCCATCAATGAGTAGATCAAACTTTGAGTGGAAAAATTGCGAGAAATTGTTTCCGGAGCGCATAAATACGCACTTCCGCTCTCGACGACACGGGAGGTGATGCCTATTATGCATAGGTTTCGTATTCATTAGGGGGGTTAAAGCATGCGTTCAGCGTTTTGGGTAGGATGTGCCGCGTTATTGTTATCGGCCTGCAGCAATGAACCTGTTCAGCAGGCGACTGCTGCACACGTTACGCCAGGTATGAAAGCGGCGATGTCCAGTTCAGGACAGGCCAACTGCGCGATGATTGGTGGTTCCCTGTCTGTCGCCCGTCAACTTGACGGCTCTGCCATCGGAATGTGCGCCTTACCCAATGGCAAACGGTGCAGTGAGCAGTCGCTTGCCGTGGGTTCATGCGGTAGCTACTGATTACTTGACGCGCTTAAACATCAGCGTTTTCTCTGCTGTCGCCAGCGTTAACTGGTCTTCCGTCAGGTCGACCTGCGCGCCTTTGCGCAGCATGTCGCCGATGGTCTGATCCAGTTCGTTCAACTGTGGATCAGTACATAATTTTCGGGTCATCGCCAGCGTTTTGACCTTCAGCTCGCCTTCGGACAATTTCCCCTGTCCGTTAAAGCGGTTGCACATCATGCCTGAGACGGCGATGTTGTTAACCAGGCTAATATCGGGCTGAGCGCTAAAGCGAATCTCAGGCTGCGTTGTCACGGCCTTAACGGCTTTGCCGTCGACATTTTCCAGAACAAAGCGATGATTCTGTAACTGGTCAGGCTGAACAGAGGCCTTACCCGGATTGACGCAGCCAGTCAGTGCAAGGCTAATGAGACATAACGCAACATACTTTTTCATTTTTCTTCTCGAACTATCAATACTGTGAATCTATTTTCAGTGTAACGATACGCTCCGGTGAGTTAATGGGGTTTATCCGAAAGTGCGAGAAGAGACCGGGCTGCAGCGCTGCGCCCGGTACGCACGTTTAGTGAGATTTAAAGCCTGCCGCCGTCATTAGCATTCGGAAGAACATGCTCACGCAGGCCAGCGCCAGTACGCTCCCACCCCAGATGATGGCCAGCCACATCAGTCGTTTCCAGACAGGTTGTTGCATCAGTGATAACCCTCCCCATGCTGTACTTTTCCGCGAAATACGTAGTAGCTCCAGAAGGTGTAGACCAGAATCACGGGAATGATCAACAGCGCGCCCACCAGCATAAAGCCCTGGCTTTGTGCTGGTGCAGCCGCCTGCCAGAGGGTGATCGACGGCGGAATAATATGCGGCCAGATGCTGATCCCAAGCCCGCTGAAGCCAAGGAAAATCAACCCTAACGTGAGAAGGAAAGGCCGGTTATGGCTGTCGGCGCTGTTCAGGCAGCGCCACTGAAAGACGCTAAAAATGACGACGAACAGCGGGACGGGCAACAGGAAAAACAGATTTGGTAACGTAAACCAGCGCGCGGCAATGGCTGCATGGGTCATCGGTGTCCAGGCGCTAATCACCGCGATGATGGCCAGCAGAACAATGAGCAGGCGTTTCGATACCTGACGCATACGCTGCTGCAGCGCGTTTTCGCTTTTCATCACCAGCCACGTCGCGCCTAATAGCGCATACGCTACGACAAGGCCGACGCCGCAAAAGAGATTAAACGGGGTAAACCAGTCAAATGGCCCACCACTATAATGGCGGCCAGTGACGGCGAATCCGTTAATCACTGCACCAACCGTTATGCCCTGAGTGAAGGTTGCCAGAATTGAACCGCCAGTAAAGGCCTTATCCCAGAACGGGCGATGAGCCGGGGTCGCTTTAAAACGAAATTCAAAGGCGACGCCGCGGAAAATAAGCCCGATCAGCATTAATGTCAGTGGGATGGTGAGCGCATCAATAATAACCGCATACGCCAGTGGAAAGGCACCGAACAGTGCCGCTCCGCCCAGCACCAGCCAGGTTTCGTTACCGTCCCAGACAGGCGCGACGCTGTTCACCATCACATCACGATCGTCGGGGTTTTGCGTGGCCGGGAACAGAATGCCAATCCCCAGATCAAAACCATCCATCACGATATACATCAGCGTGGCGAAGACGATAATGACGAACCAGATAAGGGAAAGATCGATGCCCATTATGGCTGCTCCTTGTATTCAGTGGTGACGGCGGAAAGCGGGCGCGCCGGGCGGCCATCGGACTCCGTAGCGAAGGTTTCATGTGGCTGAGGACCTTTCCTGATGAGCCGCACCATATAGCTGTATCCCACACCAAATACCGAGGTGTAGACCACGAAGAAGGCCAGTAAACTCACGCTCATATGCAGATCGCCATGCGCGGAAACCGCGTCTTTTGTGCGCTGTAAGCCATAAACCACCCACGGCTGGCGGCCCACTTCGGTTGTGATCCATCCGGCCAGAATGGCAATCAGCCCGGACGGCCCCATCACCAGGGCGAACCACAGGAAGGGGCGTGAGGAATACACCCGTTTTCTGTAGCGCAGCCAGACCCCCACCACGCCCAGCAACAGCATCAACATCCCTGACCCGGCCATAATGCGGAACGACCAGAAGACGATAGTGGCGTTAGGCCGATCTTCTTTCGGAAACGCTTTGAGTGCCGGAACCTGTTTTTCAAGGCTGTGGGTCAGGATCAGGCTACCCAGCGCGGGGATCTTCAGCCCAAAACGGGTACGCTCTTGTTCCATATCCGGCCAGCCAAACAGCAGCAGCGGCGTCGGTTCACCGGGTGGATTTTCCCAGTGACCTTCAATGGCGGCGATTTTTGCTGGCTGGTGTTTTAAGGTATTTAGCCCGTGCATGTCCCCGACCAGCGCCTGAATAGGGGCCACGATCAGGGTCATCCAGAGTGACATGGAGAACATGGCACGAATGGCGGGTGTGTTGTTGCCACGCAGCAGGTGCCAGGCCGCCGATGCGCCGACAAACAACGCGCTGCTCAGGAATGCCGCGATCGACATATGCAGCAGACGATAGGGGAAGGAGGGATTAAACACCACGGCAAACCAGTCTACCGGGACAACCTGTCCGTTAACGATTTCATATCCCTGGGGAGTCTGCATCCAGCTGTTTGAAGACAGTATCCAGAACGTTGAAATGATCGTCCCCAGCGCTACCATGCAGGTGGCAAAGAAGTGCAGCCCAGGCCCAACTTTGTTCCAGCCAAACAGCATTACGCCGAGGAACCCTGCTTCAAGAAAAAAGGCGGTCAGCACTTCATAGGTGAGGAGCGGGCCAGTAATACTGCCCGCGAACTGAGAAAATCCGCTCCAGTTGGTTCCAAACTGGTACGCCATTACCAGCCCGGACACTACGCCCATACCAAAATTAACGGCAAAGATCTTCGACCAGAAGTGATACAGCGAGCGCCAGACCGGATTTTTTGTTTTCAGCCACAACCCTTCCAGCACGGCGAGATAGCTCGCCAGCCCGATGGTGATCGCCGGGAAAATAATGTGAAAGGAGACGGTAAATGCGAACTGTATTCTCGCAAGATGAAAAGCATCTAAACCAAACATGCAAAACTCCGCAGTGTTAATAAGTCGATGCAATTCTAAGCCGCGCCAGCGCTGGGTTGCAGAAACAGACCTGTGTTATTTACCTATAACAGTTTGCTCCTGCATGACCTTTCACAAATGGCTTTCAATAACCACTAATACTCTGCCTATAGATGAATAAAAAAATTATTTTTATGAATTTTACGCATTAAACCGCTTGCTTTGTCGTCATCGAAGTGCGTTAATGGTTTTCTGGTTTTGAGTCCAAATAAATATCTGACGTAGGTTTATAAAGCAGTTCTCATCACGTTGTGCCTCTCCGCAGCCTCTCTTGGGTCTTTTTCTACACTCCGATTAGTTTTTGTTTCAAACCACTGTCGCCTGAAAGGCCCATTAGCACTTACGTTTTTTACGTTTACAGGAGAATCTTATGACTTCTTATATCCATTTCCGCTGCCCATGCTGTCATGGCTCGCAGTACCGTACCTCAGCTTTTGATGTGTCTGAGAAAAACCCTTACGGCGCGAAATGCATCTTTTGCAAATCGCCGATGGTAACGCTCGATCATTTAGCGGCTGCGCGTTTTGCACAGAGCAACGTCAGCGTGTTCCGTAAGTAATTAACAGCCAACCATAACAGTTAGCAAAATCTTCTCTTTTTCTCCTGCTGATATACACTGTCGGCCATAAGGAGAATCTGATGAAAAAATACCAGCGTCTGGCGCAACAAATTATCTCGCAGATTGAGCTTGGCGTATGGCTGCCCGGCGATAAACTGCCTTCGCTGCGGGAGCAGGTGGCGAGCAGCGGCATGAGTTTTATGACCGTGGGCCATGCGTATCAGATGCTGGAAAGCCAGGGGCGCATTGTCGCCAGGCCGCAGTCGGGCTACTACGTTGCCTCGCGCCCGACCGCACAACAGCCTGCACCCCCGGCTCAGGTGATGCGCGACGAAGTAGTAGATATCAACACCTATATCTTCGATGTGCTACAGGCCAGCCGCGATCCTTCCGTTGTGCCCTTTGCCTCTGCGTTTCCCGATCCCCGGCTTTTCCCGCTTCAGCAGCTTAACCGCTCGCTGGCAAATGTCAGTAAAACCGCCACCGCAATGAGCGTGATTGAAAACCTGCCGCCGGGTAACGTCGACTTACGCCACGCCATTGCCCGTCGCTATGCACAGCAGGGGATGAATATCTCCCCGGAGGAGATCGTCATCACCGCAGGCGCGCTTGAAGCGCTGAACCTCAGTTTGCAGGCGGTCACCGAACCAGGCGACTGGGTGATTGTTGAAAACCCCTGTTTCTACGGCGCGCTACAGGCGCTTGAACGCCTGAAACTGAAAGCCTTGTCGGTAGCGACGGATGTGCGGGAAGGCATTGACCTCAACGCGCTTGAGCAGGCACTGAATGATTACCCGGTAAAAGCCTGCTGGCTAATGACTAACAGCCAAAACCCGCTTGGATTCACGCTCAGTGCAGAAAAAAAGGCACATGTAGTCGCTCTGCTGACAAAACACAACGTCACGCTGATTGAGGATGATGTCTACAGCGAGCTTTACTTTGGTCGTGAAAAACCGCTTCCGGCGAAAGCCTGGGATGAACAGGACATGACGTTGCACTGCTCCTCCTTTTCGAAATGCCTTGTCGCCGGTTTTCGCATCGGATGGGTAGCCGCCGGTAAACATGCGCGACGCATTCAGCAACTGCAACTGATGAGCACGTTATCGACCAGTTCCCCGATGCAGCTGGCGCTGGTGGATTATCTGGCGACCAAACGTTACGACGCTCATCTTCGCCGCCTGCGGCGTACCCTCGCCGAGCGCAAACAACAGGCCTGGCAGGCGCTGCTGCGCCACATGCCTGCAGATGTCAAAATTCATCATAATGACAGCGGCTACTTTTTATGGCTGGAACTGCCCGCGCGGCTGGATGCCGGGCTGTTAAGCGAAAAAGCCCTGAATCACCATATCAGCATTGCGCCTGGCAAGATGTTTTCTACCTCGGATGCCTGGACGCCATTCTTCCGTTTTAACACCTCCTGGGCATGGGGCGAGCGGGAAGAACAGGCCGTTATTCAACTGGGGAAATTGATTAACGAAATGCTGGAAGCATGATTTTCAATAATCTCGCCTTATCACAATAACGGTACGGCGAATCATTTGCGGTAGCGCATCATAGGAAATCTGCATACTGCCTCTCAACGCTAACTCCTTGTCTATAATCCAGTTAACGGGGAATGCGCCCTCGGTCACACCTTGATGAAATTTCCTTAAGCCGCACGGTGCGGCGCATTTGCGCGGTCTACGTTTAGTAAGGGAGATATTTTTACGGCACGGCTGCCGCTAAATTTCATTGCGACAGGAGTAAATCTAATGAGCAAAAAATTTGCCCGCAGCAGCCTGTGCGCGCTCGGCATGACGATCATGACAGCGCAAGCCGCCGAGCCACCAAAGGCTATCGGCGACGGGGAAGGACGACTGGATATTATTGCCTGGCCGGGCTACATCGAGCGTGGTCAAACCGATAAAAATTATGACTGGGTCACGCAGTTTGAAAAAGAGACCGGCTGCGCGGTCAACGTCAAAACCGCCGCCACCTCGGATGAGATGGTCAGCCTGATGGCGAAAGGGGGCTATGACCTGGTCACTGCGTCTGGTGATGCCTCGCTGCGCCTGATCATGGGTAAACGCGTACAGCCGATTAACCCAGACCTGATCCCGAACTGGAAAACTATCGATCCGCGCATCGTCAAAGGCGAGTGGTTTAACGTCGGTGGAAAGGTGTACGGCACGCCGTATCAGTGGGGGCCGAACCTGCTGATGTATAACACCAAAACTTTCCCGACGCCGCCCGACAGCTGGAAAGTGGTTTTCGTTAAACAAGACCTGCCGGACGGGAAAACCAACCAGGGCCGCGTTCAGGCCTATGATGGCCCGATTTATATCGCCGATGCCGCACTGTTCGTTAAAGCCACCCAGCCACAGCTTGGCATCACCGATCCCTATCAGTTGACGGAAAAACAGTATGCCGCCGTGCTTAAGGTCCTTCGCGACCAGCATGCCTTAATCCACCGCTACTGGCATGACACTACCGTCCAGATGAGCGATTTTAAAAACGAAGGTGTCGTCGCCTCCAGCGCATGGCCGTATCAGGCCAATGCCCTGAAAGCGGACAACCAGCCTGTTGCGACCGTGTTCCCGAAAGAGGGCGTCACCGGCTGGGCGGACACCACCATGCTGCATTCGGACGCTAAACATCCGATGTGCGCCTATAAATGGATGAACTGGTCGCTAACGCCAAAAGTGCAGGGCGACCTGGCGGCATGGTTTGGCTCGCTCCCGGTGGTTGCAGAAGGGTGCAAAGCCAGCACGCTTTTAGGCGATAAAGGCTGTGAAACAAACGGTTATAACTACTTTGACAAAATCATGTTCTGGAAAACGCCAATCGCCGAGGGGGGCAAGTATGTCCCTTACAGCCGCTGGACGCAGGATTACATCGCCATCATGGGCGGCCGTTAATCGCCGGGAGCAGAACATGACGTACGCGGTTGAGTTTAATGACGTATCCCGTCTGTACGGTGACGTGCGGGCGGTAGACGGCGTCACCATTGGTATTCGTGACGGGGAATTTTTCTCCATGCTGGGGCCTTCTGGCTCCGGCAAAACCACCTGCCTGCGCCTGATCGCCGGTTTTGAACAGCTCAGCGGCGGCGCGATAAAAATCTTCGGTAAAGAGGCCAGTGAACTCCCTCCGTGGGAACGCGATGTCAACACCGTGTTTCAGGATTACGCGCTGTTTCCGCATATGTCGATTCTCGATAACGTAGCATACGGCCTGATGGTGAAAGGCATCGACAAGAAAAAACGTCATGCTCAGGCACGCGAGGCGCTGGAAAAGGTCGGGCTGAGTTTTGCGGTTTCCCGTAAGCCGTCACAGCTCTCCGGCGGCCAGCGCCAGCGTGTGGCAATTGCGCGTGCGCTGGTCAACGAGCCCCGCGTGTTACTGCTGGATGAACCTCTGGGCGCGCTCGATCTGAAACTGCGCGAGCAGATGCAGTTCGAGCTGAAAAAACTTCAGCAAGAGCTGGGGATCACGTTTATTTTCGTCACGCACGATCAGGGTGAAGCCCTGTCGATGTCAGACCGGGTGGCGGTGTTTAACAACGGCCGTATTGAGCAGGTTGATTCTCCGCGCGAGCTTTATATGCGCCCGCGCACTCCGTTTGTGGCGAGCTTTGTCGGTACGTCTAACGTGTTTGAGGCGGACGTAGCCCGCCACGTGTGCGGGATGGAGGGCATCTATTCGCTGCGCCCGGAACATATTCGCCTCAACGAAAGCGGAGAAGTGCAGGTTCAGGGTGTGGTTCAGGCCGTTCAGTATCAGGGGGCGGCGACGCGTTTTGAACTCCGGCTGGCAGACGGCGCAAAACTGCTGGTGAGCCAGGCCAACCTGAGTGGCGCAACGATACCGGCGGGTGTAGAGCCAGGACAGCAGGTGTTGGCCTCCTGGTCACGCGAGGCCATGGTGCCGCT
This sequence comes from Enterobacter oligotrophicus, assembly GCF_009176645.1. NCBI lineage: Bacteria > Pseudomonadati > Pseudomonadota > Gammaproteobacteria > Enterobacterales > Enterobacteriaceae > Enterobacter > Enterobacter oligotrophicus. The sequence goes on along the minus strand of NZ_AP019007.1, from coordinate 364,279 downwards.
GCACGAGGAGAGGTGAAATGGAGATGAGCGTTTCACACACTCCCGCGCCGCACGGCAGGCTAAGCCGGATCGCTGCGCTGTTCTGGCGCAAACCGTCGTTCGGGCTGTTCCTGCTCCTGCTTGCGCCGCTGATGTGGTTTGGCATTGTCTATTTAGGATCGCTGCTCACGCTGTTGTGGCAGGGGTTCTACACCTTCGACGACTTCACCATGTCGGTCACGCCTGAGCTGACGTTTGCGAACATTCAGGCACTTTTTAATCCGGCCAACTACGACATCATCCTTCGCACGCTGGTCATGGCTATCGCCGTGACTGTCGCCAGCGCAATCCTTGCTTTTCCGATGGCCTGGTATATGGCGCGTTACACCCGCGGCAAATGGAAAGCGTTTTTTTATATCGCGGTGATGCTGCCCATGTGGGCGAGCTATATCGTTAAAGCCTATGCATGGACATTATTACTGGCGAAAGACGGTGTGGCGCAGTGGTTCCTGAACCATATGGGGCTGGAGCCGATCCTGACGTCACTGCTTACGGTTCCGGCAATAGGTGGCAACACGTTGTCTACCTCCGGCCTGGGGCGTTTTCTGGTGTTTGTCTATATCTGGCTGCCGTTTATGATCCTGCCTGTCCAGGCGGCGCTGGAGCGGTTGCCTGCCTCGTTGTTGCAGGCATCAGCCGATCTCGGCGCGCGTCCGCGTCAGACCTTCCGCTACGTGGTGCTTCCGCTGGCCATTCCTGGCATTGCGGCGGGATCGATATTTACGTTCTCGCTGACGCTGGGAGACTTTATCGTTCCGCAACTGGTGGGGCCGCCGGGGTATTTCATTGGCAACATGGTTTACTCCCAGCAGGGTGCTATCGGCAATATGCCAATGGCGGCGGCGTTCACGCTGGTGCCAATTGTGCTTATCTCCCTCTATCTGGCGTTCGTGAAACGTCTGGGAGCATTCGATGCACTCTGAACGCGCACCGTTGTTCCTGAAAGTAGCTGCCTGGGGCGGGGTTATCTTCCTGCATTTTCCACTGCTGATTATCGCAACCTATGCCTTTAACACAGAAGATGCCGCCTTTAGCTTCCCGCCGCAGGGGCTGACGCTGAAGTGGTTTAGCGTGGCGGCCGCGCGTGGAGATATCATCGATTCCGTGACGTTGTCACTTCAGATTGCGGCATTGTCTACTGCGATTGCGCTGGTACTTGGCACACTTGCTGCAGCCGCACTGTGGCGCAGTGAGTTTTTTGGCAAAAACGCCATTTCGCTGTTGTTGCTGTTACCGATCGCCTTGCCTGGCATTATCACCGGGCTGGCGCTGCTGACAGCATTCAAAACCATCAACCTTGAACCCGGCTTTTTCACTATCGTGGTCGGGCACGCCACCTTCTGTGTGGTCGTGGTGTTTAACAATGTGATCGCCCGGTTCCGGCGTACCTCATGGAGCCTGGTCGAGGCGTCGATGGATTTAGGTGCAGATGGCTGGCAAACCTTCCGCTATGTGGTGCTGCCGAATCTTGGCTCGGCGCTGCTGGCGGGGGGCATGCTGGCGTTTGCGCTGTCATTTGACGAAATAATCGTCACGACATTTACGGCGGGACACGAACGCACGTTACCGCTGTGGTTGCTTAACCAGCTTGGACGCCCGCGCGACGTACCGGTCACCAATGTGGTGGCTCTGCTGGTGATGCTGGTCACCACTATCCCCATTCTGGGAGCCTGGTGGCTAACCCGCGACGGCGAAAATATCGCTGGTAGCGGAAAATAACATCGATTTCAACAGGACAATGCTATGCAAAATCTACTGCTGATCAATGGTGAACTCATTCCCGGCGACGGGGAAAAACAGCCTGTCTATAACCCTGCCACCGGAGAAGTATTGCTGGAGATCGCTGAGGCGTCTGCGGCTCAGGTCGATGCCGCGGTGCTGGCAGCCGACCGCGCTTTTGTCGAATGGGGGCAAACAACGCCAAAAAGCCGTTCAGAGTGTTTGCTGAAGCTGGCCGATGTCATTGAAGCGCATGCTGATGAGTTTGCTCGTCTGGAATCCCTTAACTGCGGTAAGCCGCTGCACTGTGCGCTGGGGGATGAAATTCCGGCCGTGGTGGATGTGTTTCGCTTCTTTGCCGGCGCGGCGCGCTGCCTGAACGGGCTGGCAGCCGGAGAGTACCTTGAGGGGCATACGTCTATGATCCGCCGCGATCCGGTAGGCGTTGTGGCGTCAATCGCCCCGTGGAACTATCCGCTGATGATGGCTGCGTGGAAGCTGGCACCCGCCCTGGCAGCCGGAAACTGTGTGGTGATCAAACCCTCTGAAATCACGCCGCTGACGGCGTTAAAACTGGCTGAACTGGCGAAAGATATCTTCCCGCCAGGCGTGCTGAACGTCCTGTTTGGACGCGGTAAGACCGTGGGCGACCCGCTGACCGGGCACGAGAAAGTGCGGATGGTCTCGCTCACCGGTTCAATTGCCACCGGGGAGCATATTATCAGCCACACGGCCTCCTCCGTGAAACGCACGCATATGGAACTGGGGGGCAAAGCGCCGGTCATTGTCTTTGATGATGCGGATCTGGATGCCGTGGTGGAAGGCGTGCGTACTTTTGGCTTCTACAATGCCGGGCAAGACTGTACGGCAGCCTGCCGCATCTATGCCCAGAAAGGCATTTACGCTGCGCTGGTGGAAAAACTGGGAGCTGCCGTTGCCTCCTTGAAGATGGGCGCGCCGGAAGAGGCATCAACTGAGCTTGGGCCGCTCAGCTCCGCTGCACACTTATCTCGCGTCAGTCACGCGGTTGAGGAGGCGAAAGCGCTAAGCCATATCCGTGTGGTGACAGGCGGCAGCAAGCAGGAGGGGGCGGGCTATTATTTCCAGCCAACGCTGCTTGCCGGGGCAAAACAGGAAGATGCGATTGTGCAACGCGAAGTATTTGGTCCGGTAGTCAGCATTACGGAATTTGACGACGAAGCGCAGGTCCTCGCCTGGGCGAATGATTCGCAGTATGGCCTTGCTTCGTCCGTATGGACAAAAGATGTGGGCCGTGCTCATCGGCTCAGCGCCCGGCTGCAGTACGGCTGCACCTGGGTTAATACCCATTTTATGCTGGTCAGTGAAATGCCGCATGGCGGGATGAAGCTGTCAGGTTACGGCAAAGATATGTCGGTGTACGGGCTTGAGGATTATACGGTCGTGCGCCATGTGATGATTAAGCACTAAGCGAAATTGCCCGGCGGCGAGCGCGCCGCCGGGCTTGTTTACTACCAGCCACACACGTCGTGTTCATTCTCCGTATCGTACGCACGAACGGTATTCACCAGATCTTTCACCACGTCCGCAGCAACATCCGGGATCAACAGCTCCATCGGGGCTTCTGTTTCATAATCCACCGAGACACCGTTACTGTTATTGGTGACGGTTACGGTGTAAGTTGCCTTGCCCATGGGTTACTCCTTATGTGTGTTAACCACTTTACCAATGCCAGCGCCGGTGAGCGTGACGTCAGGATCGGCGAAAAAATCGATATTAAAGTAAGTATCGTCGGTCAACAGCTCAATGCGGTGCCATTTCTGTGGCGGGGAAATACCAAATGAACCGGCTTCAATCACCAGCTCAAGATCCGGCTCGGTCGCGGTCGCGTCCGGAAAGCCAAAGTAACGTACAGCCCCCTGCATCACGGACAGGCGGCCATAAACACCCGCTTTGGTATTGTGATGCGTAAAGAGCGCTTTCGGTGCGGTCTCTTTATTCCAGAACGGAGTGGAACGGGTATGAACAAAATTTTCAGGAATACGTAGCATAATGGTTTCCTTCTCAGCGTCAGCCGCTTAAAGAGACTTCAGAACATCAGGTTCGACAAAGAAGTCGATATTAAACAGCGTGTCGTCGGTCATGACCTCGATGTGGTGCCATCTCTCCGGCGGGAAAACGCCGAAATGACCCGCTTCGATAATCAGCTCGCTGTCTGGCTCAGGCGTAAATTCATCAGCATAGCCTAAGTAACGGACTGTGCCCTGCATCACCGAAAGGCGAGGATAAACGCCTGGGCGGGTGCCTTTGTCGAGGTGTCGCTGAAAAATCCCGGCGGGGGCGGTCTCTTTGTTCCAGAAAGGGGTGGAACGGGTGTGAATACAACTCTGCGGAATGCGTAGCATGTTTCCTCCCATGAAAGCCTGCCTTTATTAGACTGCTTTCTGCAGAGGGGAATTTAGCAAAATGTGCATTTAAAATGCGTGTTATTAAAACGGATAACTGCGGTTGCCTCGGGTTTGTTATACAACGTACTCAGTTGTTATTATCCTTAATATTTAAGTGGTTATGATGTAACGAAAAAACTTGATCTGTGTCAACGTATGACGCATATTGCGTGCGGTTATTTTTTGGCTCAGGTAAACAGAATGACGTTGTATCAAAAGATGTTGGTTTTTTACGCAATTATGGCGTCCATTTGCGCACTTATTACCTGGTTCCTGTCAAAAGATAAAAAACGTATCCGCCTGCTGAGCGCGTTCCTGGTGGGTTCAACCTGGCCAATGAGCTTTCCTGTCGCGCTGCTGATCTCGCTTTTCTGAAGCGAGCTTCCCGTTTTGAAAGATGAACATAGCATTCCTGATGCAATGACTGTATAAATAAACAGTTCATCATTAATGGAGTGCTTATGAACAGTTTTTATTCGCAGGTAGCCGGTTGTATCGTGCGCTGGCAAAATCTGCCAGGCGTCGGCGATCCCGTTGTGTTTATTCACGGCCTTGGCTGCGCCTCTTCTTATGAATACCCCCGAGTCGTATACGAGCCCAATTTTGGTGCACGTAGGGCTATTCTTATCGATCTCCCCGGCAGCGGTTACAGCGATAAACCCTCTGATTACAGCTATCGCACCAGCAAGCAGGCTGAGGTGATAGCAGAGTTGTTGACGCATCTTAACCTCGAGTCTTTCTGGCTATACGGACACAGCATGGGCGGCAGTATCGCCATTGAAACCGCAGGTTTACTGCGAACACGTGTTAAGGGGCTGATAGTATCTGAACCTAATTTCCATGCAGGTGGAGGTATGTTCAGCCGCACAATAGCCGCACAGTCAGAGCGCCGTTTTGTTGAACAAGGTTATAGAGCGTTACTTGAGTCCGAGAAATCTGCATGGGCGGGAAGTTTGCAAAGCAACGCCCCACATGCAGTATGGCGTGGTGCAGCGAGCCTGGTAGCGGGTGTTGAGCCCGAATGGGCAGAACAATTCCTGGCGCTCACCTGCCCGGTTACGCTTATTTTTGGAGAATGGTCACTGCCTGATTCTGATGTTAATGAGCTTCAGCAGAAGGGCGTGGAGGTAAAAATCATACCTGATGCCGGACATTCGATGTCCTGGGAAAACCCTTCAGCTCTGGCAAAGGTGTTGGCGGAGTGCCTGGCGAAAAGGTAATAGCCCGCATTACTGCGGGCTGAAATGTCTTAACTCAAAATATCATGAAGGGCTTTGCGGGCGGCAGGCTGCACGTCGTGCGGGTGCTGGTAATCTATGTTCTCGATTGCCCTGCTGTAGAGAGCCACCAGCCAGTCATAAACATAGACCGTTGCCGCATGGACAGGCTGCTCACCCAGGCGCGTCAGGCGCGGTGTGGCGCTATTGACCACGGGCGTGACAAAAATCGGCTGGCCTTTACGCACGCGGCTTGCCGGGCGTTCAGCAACAGGTGAGCGTTCATAACCGAGCCAGCCAACGAAATTACCCAACACGGCATGGAGTTGTGCTGCGCTGCTTTTATCCGTCTCGACAATATGTTGCAACTGCTGAGGAAGGTTCAGGCGGTAACTGGTCACAATCAGGACATCGGCGATTTGCTGTAACACCGCGGGCTCCAGACCCAAGCGGCTGGCGGCATCGCTGCGGCTCCACTGGCGCAGGTGGTTGATCCACACTTTGTGCGCGAGACGGGCTTTGTCTTTGGTCTGGAATGCGGTGGTACTCTCCGGCGCATTTTCCGCGAACAGGTCGATCACATCGGTAAACAGCCCGTTGACCTGCTCCTCGCGAGGTTGCTGTACCGCCAGAAGCGCTTCAAACGCTTTTAACGGGGGCAGCAACCCTTCAAGCAACTCACCGTGACGTGCAGCGCTTCCCTGAAGCATTCGCACCATCTTTTCGGCCTGAGAACGTCTGGCTCCCGCAGCCTGAGCGATCGGTGCCAGATATGTGTGCATCAACACCGACACCTCATGTGCCAGGAGCGTTCGCAACGCGTGAAGGCGCTTTTGGCGTTGTGCGGGCAGCGTGGCCTGCGACAACCATTCGATCACGCGCTGCATGCTATGGCTGTCCAGTGCCTGCAGAGTGCCCCAGCGCTGGCCCGGTTTTCCCAGAAGTTGCTGTACGGCTTCGTCGAGATTCTGTTTCGTGGTAAACCGCGCATCGTGTGGCGTAATAGCCCAGACCAGCCCCGGCAGGGCAGATTCTTCGGCAGGCTGTGTCTCTTTAACCCAGTTCAGAAGCACTTTCGCGGTTTTTGCCGTTTGCTCGTGCTGCGCGGTGGCGTTACAGATCACCAGAACATCCGGCTGGAACTGCTGACGATAATGTTCAGGCAACCATAAACATTTGGCCTGGGTCAGCAGCGGAGCGTTTTTATCGTTCAACGCGGGGATATCAATAATATCGACGTTATCCAGTACGCAATTCTCAACCGGCAGCACCAGTTCGCGGGTCAGAAATGCCAGTACGTCGAGCGGTACGCTGATCGCGTTAAGCATCTCGCCGTTGTTCAACGGATGGAGCAGGGTTTCCTGTGTTTCAGGAGACGTCAATGCACCGTGCGTGAGGAACCCTTCACCCGGCAGGCCAAAGTTATCCACCAGCAGGCTGAGTGGTGCAGCGATCGCGCTCGCGTGGCTGGTCTGATGCAGAACGTGTGCGAGCTTAAGCCACTGCTGGGTTAGCTCCTGCTGCTCGCCCCACAGCAGTGACCAGACGCTGGCACGGGTGCTGAGATCAAGCGACGGAACCAGCAACGCAAACTGATGCCACAGCGCATCATCAATTTGCTGTTTCGCGCCCGGTACGGTGCTTTGCCAGAAACGCGCGATTGCACCCACGTCCTGTGCGGTGATCCCCGGCACACCCTGCGGCTGGCGCAACGCACGCCATTTTTCAAGCCGGGTTTCGATAACCGATTTTTCCACCGGGCGGATTTGCGGATGCAGGGTCGTGCGCGTAATAAACAGTTGCACCAGTTCGGCTTCTGTCACCAGGCTCAGACGCAGCGGAAACGCCTCATCGACAATGTCCTGGCGCTCTCCGGAGAAGCGAACAGCCATGTTGGTTAGCGCGTGTCCGGGGTTAATATGCGAAAAATAGTCGAACGTGCGTTGACCTGGTGTGACGTTGAGGCGGCCATTTCCACTGCCGCACAGTGAAGAGAGCAGGTGCGCTTTCGCCGCCTGAGAATGGCCGTACAGACCAATACTGCCAGGGCCTGTAAGGGCGCGGTCAATAGCCTGCTCACGTGCCTGTGCTGCATTCAGCCTCGCCAGCAGGGCATCGGCTTCGTTATCCAGCATCGGGGCGTGCAGGCGCGTCTCGTTAATCCACCCGATTAAAGCCTGAGTGGTGGCCGTCGTCGCAGTCATTTCAGGTATACGCTCCCGCTGTCAATCCAGTAATGGCTACCGCTATGACGGCGATCGGCCAGTGTATTCAGTTTAAAGGTCAGGGCGTCGGGTGGAACTGGCGTACCATCCTGCAGCCAGGCGTCGCTCAGTTCAAAGGATTCCGGGCCTTCCTGTTTATTTCCACCACACAGTTTCAGGCGCACATTCAGCACGCCATCGCCCGCAATGGCTTTTGCCAGCTCGGCGGAGTTGATGCTGAGGGTATACAGCGGCGTTGCGGGCCAACGGGCATTTGCCAGCTGACGGAAGCCGAGCGTGACGTTTCCGCGCAGCGGGAAATGCAGACGGGCATCCAGTTTTGCGCCGGGTTTATCAAGATCAATATCCTGATACCAGACGTTCTCCTCACGCAGGGTATTAATGGTGTTATCCAGCACCCCCAGATAACGCACCGTTGAGTACGCGCCGATATCGGCCGCTTTAAAGTTAAAGCGCGGGAGGCGTAAATCGAGTGCCAGGCTGCACAGCATCGCTCCCACCGCCGCGGTGGATTTCGGATTGCCGATGCGTCCCTGCTGACTGAACGGATACCATTCATGAACCTGATATTTATCCAGCCAGACGATGCGATTGACCGGAACAGGCTGCAGATGACGAATCAAGGCCTGGACACCCGGCAGACAACCCGGACGGCCGGTGATCAGCAAAATATCGCAGCTGTAATGTGAAATGGCTTCGCACACCGCGTGAAGCGGCGAGGCCAGCGTGAACTGACCTGCCAGCATTGCATCCTGCATCTCACGGAAATTGACATGCAGCGGTACGGCAAACAGATCGAAGTTTTCTGAACCGGCAGGCAAGGCGTGATCAATCGCCTGCTGGAGATAATTCATCACATTGCGCGTCGGTTTTTGCGTAAGGAGATCGCCAAATGTGGCGTGGAGGCCAGCCAGCGGATCGTCAATGTCGCTGGATTCCCACGCCGCCAGGATCGCATGACCGATCGGCATAAAGAGCTGAAGCGCCGTCTGCTGACGCAAAACGGCCTGGGTATCAATGCGCCCGGAGTCACCAAACAGCGATGCCATCAGCAGGGAGGCGTCCGCAATCCCTGATTTCTGCAACTGAGTTTGTAGCGCAGGCAGTACGTAACGCTGGATCACGTCCAGCAGTGTATCGTCGCCAGCCACTTTAAACCCTTCGCGGAACAGGAGCTGTGGCGTGATTTTGACGTTATTACCGGAGCCATCGTCCAGTTGATAATGCGTAATCGCCATATCCGTTGTACCACCGCCGATGTCGATAGAGGCAACGCGCAGCGAGCGCCCTGGCTGAACCCCCGGTTCTGGCTCACGGTCCGGGCGGGCGAGGGAGGCGAAGAAGGCTTCCGTCTGACCGCCAAAATGGGAAATTGCTTCGTTGTACAGCCACACCAGTTGGCCGCAGCTGGCTTCGTCCCACTCCATCTGAATGTCAGGAACCGGCACCACGCTTTTTTCCTGCTGCTTGCGGCTGGAGAAATCTTCATCCTGCGGGTGCCAGCCCATCGCTTTCCAGACGATAGCAATGGCTTCAAACATGCGACGGCGGAAGATCTCACGTTCCTGTTTCGGCATGGCTGAAGGCAGGGTGAGAATGAGTGTGCGTAACTGGCGTGGAGACGCCGGGAAGCCCAGACGCAAGCGCGTGGCAACGCTGTTGATCTGCCCCAGTGCCTGCGCCAGCAGTTCACACAACATGTGTGTCATCAGGGTGCTTCGGCTGTACTGCGGCGAAAAGACTGGCAGGCGCTCGTCCTGAGGCAAGGTAAAGAGCGGCTCACCGTCATCATTCATCAGATTCATGAGCGGGAAGGCTGTCGCCAGCGGTTCACGCTGGGTTTTGCTGTTCATCTGGCTGAAACGCCAGTCCTGCACCACCGGGGTTTCATCCCACAGGTAGCGCCGGGGGCTGGAGATCCCACTGTTGCCTTCGGTCCCGAGACGCTGCATTGCCAGTTTACGCGCCTCATCGCCCACACGGACGATAGAGGGCCAGACAAAAGCATCTTCGCGGCCGCTTTCAACCGAGAAGTGCTGCTTGCCAAAACGCGCTTCCGAGAACTCCAGGCGGCTGGTGAAGAGAGGCTCATTCAGGAACTGTGGCTCGCTTAAGGAGCGCACCTGCAGCTCGGCAGTCTGGCGCAACCCATCGTTCGCATCACCATGATCTTCAATAATCACGCCGCAGGTATGGGTGTTACCCACGTCGAGGATCAGGTCGACCGGAATAGCAGGCGTGCTGAGCGTGTGGGTGACAAATTTCACTTCAGGCACGGTGAGTTGCTCACCGAGCATAGACAACAGGTTGAGCCAGTGCGCCTGGTACTCAAAACTGCGCATAGCCTGATGGAGATCGCGTTCGGAGCGGTTTTCAACGCCCGTTGCAAACTGGGTAAAAGCCTCGCGCAACCAGCCATCAATCCAGGTCTGGTCAAGGAAGTTTTCCACTTCGTCATCGCGCCAGGCGAGCGCAAAGCGTGTTCCGTTCAGAATATCGTTTTCGACTGGCGACAGCGCAGAGGTTGCATGCTCCGCAATCTGGCTGTCGAGCGCGAGGGTGACGCGGTGCGTATTGCCCGCTGTGTCAGGCGCGTCCAGTTTACGCACCTGAACGCGTGCCCAGTTATCCGGGCCATCAACAAAGGTGCGCGGCGGATTAAAGCGCAGGAACGGGATCGGAAGCCAGACCCCGTCCAGCACCGTCAGGGACTGGTGCAGCGGAATTGTGCTTTCCGGCTTCACCACTTCCGGCTGACCGCCTCCCGTTGCGGGGAGCGTGTAACGGCCATTGATCAGATCGAAATCCAGACGCAGCAGCGGGCCATTGGCAGTTTTACGCACGAAACGCCCGTTGCTGGCGGTATCCTGCGGCGTCAGGCCAAAATCAAGGAACTGCACGCCGCTGTTGGCAATAAGCGTGACGCTCTGTTTGTAGTCGCAAAGATTTACCAGCATAAGGTCAGGCACCTGCTTTTTTAAACGTCAAAGGAACAACGGTTTTGGCATCATAACGTGCGCTACATTCCGCCACATCGCTGGTGCCTGCTTTGCAGGAGACCTCCGGCATCGGATAACGTGAACCGTCCGTGCAGCGTGCATTACCGCGGCTTTTAATCATCAACTCACCGTTGCTGTGCAGCCCGGAGAATACATCGACGCGGCAGATGATATTGTCACCGTGAACCACGCGGGCAGTGCCCTTGTTATTCTGGATCTGATAACGCAGTGACGGCGGCTTGCCGGTCACCGGATCTTTCACGTCAAGGATGGCGCGCCAGGTTCCGTTAAGGAAACGGGTTGAACCGGCTTTTACCTGGTTTGCTTCCATCACCATGGCATCTTTCGGGATCGCAGCAATCACCACCGGTGCTGGAGCAGGCGCGGGCTCTTTTACTTTTGGCTCCAGAACTTCGGCCTGATGCAATGGCAGATTCATCACCAGTTTTTCCACCGTTTTGACCGGTGCAGGGGTAATGACAACCGGCGCGGGAGCAGGCCCGGCGGAGGGTGCCGGTTTTGGCCACAGCAGGGGCGTGGCAATGGCGGCGACGATCACTGCGGCGGCAGGCAGTGACCACAGCGGTACGCGACGTTTCTTACTTATAACCACAGGTGCTGGCGCTTCTGCCACAGGCTCAACAATGACCGGAGCAGGCTCTGGCGCATAGAGGTCATCTTCGGTGATGCGTACTGTGGTCACGGGCGTAATCAGCGGTTCATCGGCCTGTTCAAAGGTGATAACTGGCGTCGGTTCCGGCTCTGGTTCGGGATCGTCAATAACAACAGGCTCAGGGATGAGTGATTCGCGCAGGCAGTCGAGTACGTCGTCACGTGCATTCGCATTGAGGTTCACAAACCCCCAGAAGCAAATCACGGGTTTGCCCTCAATCAGAAACAGGAAGTTCTCATTCGGGAACTGAAATGCTTTTGAAAGCAGGGAACCAAACAGCTGCTGCGCGGTTTTAGGTGACTGGAGACACTTTTTACTCAGCGACTCAACGCTGGCGACGGTATTTTCCAGATAGCGCAGGGCACGAAACCGGGCGTCTTCATCGGCGGTTTTCCAGCTTACGACCTGCCCGTCGACGGGAGAATACCAGTCGACGCGATCGCCGCCGTCGTTAACCTGAGGAATGGCCAGACAATCGACGATCGCCTGCTGTTTGCGTAACCGGAGCGCTTCACGGATTTGCAACGCTGATTCAAACACGGCCTGTCCGCCGCCGCCAACGGCCTGAAAATCATCCAGATTACCGCTGCGTAAAAGTGTTTTTGCCACGATTTGATCCCATAGACTTCTTCACGCCATTACTTTAACGAAACCGGAAAGCAAGCAAACGGCGGAAGAGACGCCAAAAGGACCGATTTCTTGCGGCATTGATCCTGACGTTTGGGCTTGACGAATAATGGCACTTAAGGCAAATCAACGTTCGGGCACGGGTGATAAAACCAGCGAAAAAAACGGGATTAGAATAACCTGATAGTGTTTCGTTATTTGCCAGGCTATAGCGGCTGTGCTGTTATTACTGTCCACAATAATAAAACCGAAAGGGTTATAACCATGTCTACAGGGAAAACGCTGCTCGCCCTCGCGCTGAGCGCTCTTATACCGGCAGGTGCTGCATGGGCGGCAAATACTGACACCATTATTTACTGCTCGGAGGCTTCACCCGAGTCGTTTAACCCACAAATTGCCAGCTCCGGCCCGTCTTTTGTCGCCAGTTCTCAGGTGCTTTATAACCGCCTGATCAATTTTGACCCGGTGAAAAATACGCCGGTTCCATCGCTGGCGGAATCATGGACGATTTCACCAGACGGCAAGACCTATACTTTCACGCTGCGTAAAGGCGTGAAGTTCAACAGCAATAAATACTTCAAGCCGACCCGTGATTTTAATGCCGACGATGTGATTTTTTCCGTCATGCGTCAGAAAGACCCTAAGCACCCGTATCACAATGTCTCGCAGGGTAATTACGAATACTTTAACGACGTGGGGCTGGATAAGCTGATTCAGGATGTCAAAAAGGTCGATGATTATCATGTCCAGTTCACCCTGAGCGAACCTAATGCGGCGTTCCTGGCTGACTGGGGCATGGACTTTGCGTCAATTCTTTCAGCGGAATACGCAGATGCAATGCTGAAAAAGGGAACGCCAGAAAACGTCGATACCTGGCCGATCGGTACGGGACCGTATGTGCTGCAGCAGTATAAAGTGGACTCACTGATCCGCTACGTCGCTAACCCAAACTACTGGGATGGCGCAGTGCCGACCAAACACCTGATCTTCTCCATTACGCCGAATGTGGAAACCCGTCTGGCGAAGCTGCAGACCAACGAATGCCAGATCATTCCTGCGCCGTCGCCGGTGCAGTTTGATGTGATTAAGAACAACAAAGACCTGACGCTGCACTCTGTCGATGCCCTGAACGTGGGGTATCTGGCGTTTAACACCGAGAAAAAACCGTTTGATAACGTGCTGGTGCGCCAGGCATTGAACTATGCCACGGATAAAAAAGCCATCGTAAATGCGGTCTTTATGGGCTCCGGTACGGTGGCGAAATCACCGATTCCGCCTAATATGCTCGGTTTCAACAAAGCGCTGAAGGATTACAGCTACGATCCTGAAAAAGCCAAAGCGCTGCTAAAACAGGCCGGGCTGGAAAACGGCGCGGAAGTGACGTTGTGGTCGATGCCGGTGCAGCGTCCGTATAACCCGAACTCACGTCGTATCGCGGAGATGATCCAGAGCGACTGGGCGAAAGTGGGCGTGAAGGCGAAGATTGTCTCTTACGAGTGGGGCGAATACCTCTCCGGTATGCGTAAAGGCGAGCATGACTCGGCGCTGTTTGGCTGGATGTCTGACAACGGTGACCCGGATAACTTTGCCGATGTGCTGCTGGGCTGCAACAGCATCAAAACCGGCTCAAATGCCGCGCGCTGGTGCGATAAGGGTTATGATGAGCTGGTGCAAAAAGCTAAACTGACCAGCAACCCGGCTGACCGTGCGAAGCTGTACAGCCAGGCGCAGGAGATTTTCTACCAGCAGGCACCGTGGATTGCGCTGGCAAATGGCAAAACGTTTTACGCCACCCGCAGCAACGTGACGGGCTATAGCGTAAGCCTGATGGGCAGTGATTTCTCAAAAACGAAGCTGAACTAAGCATTTAATGCCCGGTAAGCGCAGTGCCACCGGGCAGTTGAAAAGGAGTGACAATGTCACATTTAAACGAGGTGATCGGCCGTGTGGATGCCGCCATTGAAGAGAGCGTGATCGCCCACATGAACGAACTGCTGATTGAACTGAGTGATGATAGCGAGCTGAGCCGGGAAGATCGCTACACCCAGCAGCAGCGTCTGCGTACCGCGATTTCGCATCACGGCAAACAGCATAAAGAGGAGATGGAAGCGCGCCACGAGCATTTGACGAAGGGCGGCACCATCCTTTAGGCCTTAAAACTGGCGTCTTGCGACCAGCCAGGCACCCACCACCAGCATCACTGCGCCGCACACCGGCCCAACCAGCGCGCGCAGAGGGATGCCGTTGCTTTTCAACACGTCTATCACCAGCCCGCCAATTAGCTGGCTTGCCACCAGTACGGCAATTGTCGTTGCCGCTCCTACATTCTGATAACCGCTAATACTGGCGAAAACGAAAAACGACCCCAACAGGCCGGGGATCAACGTCCACCAGCGTACCGTCGAGACCAGTTCGCTGACTCCCGCAGTACCCTGCTTAATCAGCAGTATGCTGACAAACAGGACAATACCAACCAGCGAATTCAGGAGCATGGCGATAAGAATGGTCGAAGAGGACTGGGTGATACGCACCATCAGTGTGTTTTGCACGACCAGGCCAATACCTGCGGCGACCAGAAAAGCCAGCGTTAATGACTGATTCATGAGATAGCGTCCGGATCGCTGCGCTCATCAAGCTGCAGCTGCATAAAGGTTAAATCCAGCCAGCGGCCAAACTTGGTTCCCACCTGCGGCATTTGGCCGGTGATGACGAAGCCCAGGGTCTCGTGCAGATGAATCGACGCATGGTTTTGCGCCTCGATCCCGGCCACCATGACATGTTTCCCGATCTTACGGGCTTCGACGATCAACGCGTTCATCAGCAGGCGGCCAATCCCTTTGCCCTGGTGATCCGGGTGAACGTAGACCGAATGTTCCACCGTATGGCGAAAACCATCAAAGGCGCGCCAGTCGCCAAAGGAGGCGTAACCCGTCACCACGCCGTCCTCTTCGCTGATCAGCACCGGGTAGCCTACCAGCGTGCGTGCTTCAAACCATGCGATGCGGTTATCGGTATCGACGGTTTTATCGTTCCAGATCGCCGCAGTATGTAATACCGCGTGGTTGTATATTTCACCGATAGCGGCGCAATCTTCTTTGCTGGCATGACGAACAATCATGACTGATCCCCTGAATGTGTTGTTCACTATAGTGTTACGAAACTGACACTATATTACAGAGTATTGGAATTACTCTGCTACGGCATAATCCATATTTTTTTGTTATGAAAACGCCATTGAAATGCCGTTCATACACTATAGTATGACGTCATGAACACTATGACAGACAATATGAATCAACGGATTAGTGCGCGAATTCGCCTTGAGCGCGAGTCGCGCGGGTGGTCATTAAGCGAACTTGCCGATCGGGCGGGGGTTTCACGCGCCATGATCCATAAAATTGAACGTGGAGACAGCAGCCCGACGGCGACGCTGCTCGCACGTTTATCCGGTGCTTTTGGTATCAGCATGTCTACGTTGATTGCGCGGGCAGAAATGCAGGAGGGCAAACTGCTGCGCCTGGCTAACCAGCCCGTCTGGCGCGATCCACAGACGCACTACCTGCGTCGCCATGTATCGCCACGTACCGATCTTCCGATTGACCTTGTGCAGGTAGAGCTTCCGCCACGTCGCGATGTGCCGATGCCCGCCTCATCTTACGCGCTTGCGCGTCAGCTGATCTGGCTGCAGTCCGGTGAACTGGTGTTTCAGGAAGGGGATACCCGCCATGAAATGAAGGCCGGAGATTGTCTGGAGCTGGGGCCGCCGAATGACTGCCGTTTTATTAATGAAACGAATGAATCGTGCGTGTATCTGGTCGTGCGGCTTAACCAGTCTGGCTCGTAATGATAAAGCGGCCTGCCGGATCAAGGACTAGTCTCTAATGACATTTGCACAAGTAAGGAGCGATCTATGAGTCAATCTGTAGCGCAAAATCGTCGCTGGGTGCTGGCCTCACGCCCACAGGGTGCGCCAGTGGCAGAAAATTTCCGCTTTGAAGAACAGCCGATCCCCGCGCCCGCAGAGGGACAGGTGCTGTTACGCACGGTGTGGCTGTCGCTGGACCCGTACATGCGTGGCCGAATGAGCGATGCGCCATCCTACTCACCGCCGGTTGAGATTAACGCGGTGATGGTGGGCGGGACGGTCAGCCGTGTCGAAAAATCACGTCACCCTGATTATAAAGAGGGGGAATGGGTGCTTGGCTACAGCGGCTGGCAGACATACGAACTGTCTGACGGTAAAGGGCTGGTGAAGCTGGGCGAAAATCCGTCTCACCCTTCGTGGTCGCTGGGCATTCTGGGAATGCCGGGCTTTACGGCCTATATGGGGCTGCTGGATATCGGGCAACCGAAAGCCGGTGAGACGCTGGTTGTCGCGGCGGCGACCGGGCCGGTTGGGGCAACGGTGGGGCAAATCGGCAAAATTAAAGGCTGTCGGGTCATTGGCGTTGCCGGTGGCGCAGAAAAATGCCGCCATGCGGTTGAGGTACTGGGATTTGACCAGTGTCTGGATCACCATGCGGCTGATTTCGCACAACAGCTGGCGAAAGCCTGTCCGCAAGGTATTGATGTGTATTATGAAAACGTCGGCGGGAAAGTGTTTGATGCCGTGTTGCCGTTACTGAACACCTCCGCGCGCGTGCCGGTGTGTGGCCTGGTCAGTGGCTACAACGCGACGGGGCTACCGGATGGCCCGGACCGTTTACCGCTGTTGATGGCGACAATCCTGAAGAAACGTATCCGGATGCAAGGTTTTATTATCGGGCAGGACTACGGCCACAGAATCAGTGAGTTTCAGGAGCAAATGGGCCGTTGGGTACAGGAGGGCAAAATCCATTATCGTGAGCAGGTTACGGATGGGCTGGAAAATGCGCCACAGGCACTCATCGGGCTGCTGGAAGGGAAAAATTTTGGCAAAGTGGTGATACGCGTCGCGACAGATAACTGATTAAACGGATATGGCGGGTTCTCCGCCATAATTATTTGTGAAGATACGATATATTGTCTTTAATTAAATCAGCTAAACTTTACGCACCCTCAGCACAGATGGGCCGAAGAGTAAAAGAAAAATAAAATGTGCAGCATTTGCGTTTTATGCGTACTCCTCATCACCAGGCATGACGATACAGGATATATCGAACCGGCGTCGTTTTTTAAACTGACGCTGTAAATAGCATTTTGTTTTGGCTACGGGAATTAAACATGCTTGATTTGGATCATTTAGAAAAAGCTCAAAGGGTCAGCCTCACCATGCAAGTGGAGATCAGTTTGAAGGGCGCGTTAATTACGGGCTCGCTTAAACCGGGGGCCCGGCTGATCACCAAAGAGATTGCAGATAAATTAGGCACCAGCATCACACCTGTCCGGGAGGCGCTTTTACGTCTGGTGTCTGCTGGCGCTCTGCATGCCACACCGGCCCAGGCTTTCCTGGTGCCCGAGGTGACACTGGATCGCTATAACGAGATCAATGCCATCAGAAAGCAGCTTGAACCGATGGCCGTCGCCGCGGCCTGCGAGCATATGTCGGAGAGCAAACTGGCGACGCTGCGCGAACTGTCGGATATTTTCCATGAGGCCATGCGTCAGGGAAATGTACAGAAAGCGTTGCACGCCAACCGTGTGTTTCGGTTTACGCTTTACCAATATGCTGAAATGCCCACCCTCAGTGCATTAATTGAACAACTGTGGGTGCGGATTGGTCCGTGCATTAACTATCTGCATGAAGAGCTGAAAGACGTACCCGCCGCGACTTATCATTATGCGGATTTGCTCTCCGCGCTTGAGCGAAGGGATGTGGCAGCCAGCCAAAAGGCGATAGATAAAGCCATTGATGAAGCGAATCTACTTTTACAACGGCAATATTTTAGTTAAGGAATTATTTAGCAAGGCGCGTATTTATATTTTTAATATAATCTGGTGGCTAATTCCCGGCGCATTTTTTCCGGGGGAAATTATTATTTTCACCATAAAAAAACCGGCCACTTCCGTAGCCGGTTTTTAACTCACTCAAATCGGTAAGACACTGACACGCCAACGCCGTAGTTACGACCAGGGGCCGGTTCGTAATAACGTCCGTTGGATTCATTTACGATGACAGAGCCCACATACTCTTTGTCAAACAGGTTATCGACGCGACCAAAGACATCCATGCCCCAGTTGCCATAGTTAAACTTATACCCGCTGTTCAGGCCGACGACGGTGTAAGAGGGCGCTTTCGCCGTGTTCTCGTCATCCGCCATGATATCGCTCAGGTAGCGCACGTCAGTTCCCGCATACCAGCCTTCTTCAGGCTGCCAGCCAAACGAGGCATAACCCATGTTGCGGGCAATACCTGGCATCCGGTTACCGTTACAGTCTGCATCGCTGCACACATTGGTGCGGTAGGTGGCGTCAAGGTAAGTCCAGGCCATTTTCAGCTTCCAGTTTTCTGCAAACTGCTGATCCAGAGACACTTCAAGACCCTGGCGGCGCGTTTTACCGGCATTTTTGTAGCTGGTACGGCCGCCGGAACTGGCATCCACGACGATCTCATCGTCAGTATCAGTGCGGAACAGCGCCGCCGTCAGCAGACCATTGCCGATGCGGGTTTTACTGCCCACTTCATACGTGTTGTTGGTGGATGGCTTAAGACCAATGTTCAGTCCGCCCTGGTTGTCAGAACGGTAGGAGAGTTCGTTGATGGTCGGCGTTTCAAAACCGCGTCCTGCGGCAGCATACAGATTCCAGCCGTCAGTGACCGCATATTTCACCGAGCCTGCCGGGAGCCATTTATGGTAGCTCGCGTCTCCACTATCATCGCCATTACCTGGCGTTATGTAATGATCGTTGGAATCGAACCAGACCGAGCTGTAACGCACGCCCGCATCTACCGACAGTTTTTGTGTGAGCTGCCAGCTTGTTTGCAGATAAGGATCGACGTTCCACATCAGGTTACGTTCGTTACGGCGTTTGTCGCCCTTAACGCCATAATCGGGTGCGCCGTTGTCCATCACGAAGTTCTCGTAGCCGCGACGATCTTCGCTCATGTTTTCGTAGTTCAGACCGGTGGTAAACGTCACAGGAACCAGCAACTCACCACGGTGTGTCCAGCGGGTATCAATGCCCTGATAGTGGCGCTGCATATCAATCACGCCGCCGGAGTGGGTCGGCTTCAGCTGCGGCTGATAAGGAATCGACTGGTACTGCGTCATTTCGCGCTCACCGGCGTACATCATCACGCTGAGATCGTCCTGATCGCTCAACTGACGGTCATAGCGCAGTCCGGCCTGCGTCTGCTTGATGGTCTTGCGGGTGTTGTACTGATCGCCGCGCGGAGACTGGCGCGGGTTATCCCGCCACTCCTGATAATCCAGCCCGCCCGGATCGTTGGCTTTCATGTCCACGCTGTTGAAGATCAGCGTCAGCTTGCTGGCGTCATCAATGCGAACGCCCAGCTTCGCGTTGGCAAGATTTTTACGTGCGCCACTGTGATCGCGGTAGCCTTTGGTGGTGAAGCGGGTGGTGGAAACGGTGTAATCCACATCTCCCGCGTGTGTGCCATCGCCCATTGCACCGGTCGCTTTCATACCGTAACGCCAGGTGCCGTAGCTGCCATAGTAGCTGCTGGCTTCAAGGGTTGGCGGCTGTTGTCCGGTCTGCGTGTTGATGTTAATCACGCCGCCTGACGCATTGCCGTAGAGGGCAGAGAAGGGGCCGCGCAGCACTTCAACGCTCTCTACGCTGCTGAGGTCAATGTTGGACGTCTGCCCCTGGCCGTCCGGCATGGTCGCCGGAATGCCGTCCACATACATGCGGATGCCGCGCACGCCAAAGGTCGAGCGCGCACCGAATCCGCGCATTGAGAGCTGCAGATCTTGTGCATAGTTCTGGCGGTTCTGAATTTGCAGGCCAGGGACGCTGCCGAGGGATTCAGAAAGGTTAATACGCGGTGCAGCCTGGCGCATATCGTCGCCATTCACCACGCTGACCGCTGCGGGTGTATCCAGCTCCGAGACGGGTTGCGGCGTGGCGCTGACGATCATGGTCTGTTCTTCTGCGGCCATCGCACTCAGAGGGCCAAAAATGACAGGAACCAGCAACAGCGGGAGAGTTGCCTTATGGGCAGAAATGATTTTCATGAAGTAAACCGGTTAAGGAAAAGAAACGAACCAAATGGAACATGTGCATACATGTTAAATCTTTTGTAAATCTTTTGAAAACTATAACCGCACATTGCGTTAATGAAAGGTGTTCAGGGAAAGAAAAACTCCACATTCATGCGATTAATGATTACTATTCTCATTAAAATAGCGGCGAAGCCATGACTTCGCCTGCCGGAAGCAATGTCAGTAGTACATCCCCTCTTTTAAAAAGGAATTGTTATGTCTTTACGTCATCTGTGCTCGCCGCGCCTGCGTGGCTCTCTGCTGGTAGGCTCTTTACTGTTTGCCGGATCGTTCCAGGTTCATGCTGCTGAAGACATGCTGCGCAAAGCGGTAGGAAAAGGCGCTTATGAGATGGCCGTGAGCCAGCAGGAGAATGCGCTGTGGGTCGCGACATCGCAAAGCCGCAAAACCGACAAGGGCGGTATTGTCTATCGTCTTGATCCAGTCACGCTGGAAGTGACGCAGGCCATTCATAACGATCTCAAACCGTTTGGTGCCACGATCGACAAAGCGACGCAGACGCTGTGGTTTGGTAACACCACTAACAGCGCCGTGACCGCCATCGATGCCAAAACGGGTGATGTGAAAGGGCGTCTGGTGCTGGATGACCGCAAACGCAGTGACACAGTCAAACCCCTGCATCCACGCGAGCTGGTGGCGGATGACACCACCAATACCGTTTACATCACCGGTATCGGTAACGAGAGCGTGATTTGGGTGGTTGATGGCGCAACGCTGAAGCTGAAGGACACGATTGCCAATACCGGTAAATACAGCACCGGTCTGGCGCTGGATGCGCAGGCAAAACGCCTCTATACCACCAATGCGGACGGCGAGCTGGTAACGATTGATACAGCGACCAATAAAATTCTGAGCCGTAAAAAAGTGCAGGATGACGGGAAAGAGCACTTCTACCTGAACCTGAGCCTGGATACCGCCGGACAGCGTGCGTTTATTACCGATTCAAAACAGCCGGAAGTGCTGGTGGTCAGCCTGAAAGATGGCAGCGTCATCGAGAAAATCGCTGCGCCAGAATCGCTGGCGGTGCTGTTTAACCCGGCACGTAACGAAGCCTATGTGACGCACCGCGAAGCGGGCAAGGTGAGCGTGATTGACGCAAAAACCTATAAAGTGACGAAAACCTACGATACGCCGGTCTACCCGAACAGCCTGGCGCTCTCTGCCGATGGTAAAACCCTGTACGTGACGGTGAAGCAGAAATCCACCCGTCAGCAGGAAGCCACTCAGCCTGACGATGTGATTCGTATCGTGCTCTAATGTGGGGATTGCCCGGTGGCGCTGCGCTTACCGGGCCTACAAAAACCATGAGTAGCAGGCCGGGTAAGGCGAAGCCGCCACCCGGCTTTTTTATTAACGCGAGGTCTCTTCAATCAGCGGGCCGTCCTGTTTTTCATCATCAGGATGAACAGGCGCGGTGCTGTGGATCTCATAGACGCGTTTGCGCACACCAAACCAGCCAGCAACCAGCAGAACAGCCAGCAGTGGAATGGTTGCGATAGTGTAGGTGCCGTTCGGGTAGTCGAACGCCATCAGCACCAGTACGCTGAACAGGAACAGCAGGGTCAGCCATGACGTGACGGGCGCGCCTGGCAGTTTGAAGCTCACATCCGCCGCTTTCCCTTCTTTAATCGCTTTACGCAGGCGCATCTGGCAGACCACGATAAAGGCCCAGGAAGCAATAATGCCCAGCGCGGCAACGTTCAGCACGATCTCAAACACCTGAGATGGCACCAGATAGTTCAGGAACACACCGAAAACGTACACCACCAGCGTGGCGAGGATACCGGCGTAAGGCACCTGCTGCTTGCTCATCTTCGACATGAATTTCGGTGCGGAGCCGCCCATCGACATGGAGCGCAGAATACGGCCGGTAGAGTAGAGGCCGGAGTTCAGGCTGGAGAGCGCAGCGGTCAGCACAACGATATTCATGATGCTGCCCACGTAAGGCACACCCAGTTTAGAGAAGAAGGTGACAAACGGGCTTTGTCCTGCCTGGTAGGCGTTCCACGGCAGGAGCAGCACCAGCAGCACCACGGAGCCAACGTAGAACAGGCCGATACGCCAGATCACGCTGTTGATAGCTTTTGGCACCATGGTCTGGGGATCTTTACATTCACCTGCAGCCGTACCAACCAGTTCGATCGACGCAAAGGCAAACACCACGCCCTGAACCAGTACCAGCGCAGGCAGCAGGCCGTGCGGGAAGAAACCACCATTATCGGTTATCAAATGGAAGCCTGTGGTATTGCCATCCAGCGGTTTACCGCTGCCGAGGAATACCGTACCGACCACCAGAAACACCACGATCGCCAGCACTTTCACCAGCGCAAACCAGAACTCCATCTCAGCGAACCACTTCACGCCAATCATGTTCATGGTCCCGACGATTGCCAGCGCACCGAGGGCAAACACCCACTGTGGCACATCGCCAAACGCGCCCCAGTAATGCATATACAGCGCAACGGCGGTGATGTCGACGATACCGGTCATCGCCCAGTTGACGAAGTACATCCAGCCCGCCACGTAAGCGGCTTTCTCACCGAGGAATTCGCGGGCGTAAGAGACAAAGCTGCCGCTGGAAGGGCGGTGAAGAACCAGTTCGCCCAACGCACGAAGAATGAAGAAAGAGAAAATCCCGCACACCAGATAAACCAGGGCGAGAGCAGGGCCTGCCATCTGCAGTCGTGCGCCTGCACCTAAAAACAGACCCGTACCGATAGCGCCGCCGATGGCGATCATTTGAACCTGACGGTTGCCCATCGCTTTGTGATAGCCCTCTTCGTGAGAGTTCAACCAGCGACGTTTCGCAGCATGATGATCGGCTGCGCTTTTATTGCTTGTTTTCATTGAGTTACCTGTCTGAACCATAGTCATGATAGTCGTCCCTGGCAGGGGCGAAACAAACGATTGCCTCTGCGCAGACACATGCTGCCTTTCCAGTCATTCTGCGTATGGATAAGGCGAAACATGGCGAGGCATCCTACCCGCAATCGATAAGCGACGCAAAATATAACCGTGCCGAAAGTGATGCATGTCGAAGGAAATTGTGTGGTCAGAGCAGACGGGGATCACAATGCGCTGAATCGTGGCGTTTTTTTAGGCAAAACGGCGAGAAAGGTGCTGCTTTAATCATCAGCTTTGCTTAATGATCACACGGTGGTATCAAGCATCGACTCAGCGAGAAACGGGAGGCGGTTAACGTGACGTTGTCACAAATAACGTTCAGTATCCCGATTACGGTTTGCGCAGTGCGTCAACCAGCAAAGCAAACGCAGTGGTGTGCTGGCGGCGGCTTGGGTAGTAAAGATGATAGCCGTCAAATGCCGGGCACCACGCCTCCAGCACGCGGATTAACCGCCCCTTCGCAATCGCGTCCTGGACAGTGTCTTCCGGTACATAGGCCAGCCCCAGACCATTTTCTGCGGCGTCAATGCGCTGTGGCAGGCTGTTCAGCGTGAGCTGACCCTCAACCCGTACACGCAGTTCGCGGCCGTCACGTTCAAATTCCCAGGCGTACAGTCCCCCGCGCGTTGGCAGGCGCATATTAATGCAGCGGTGCGCGTTAAGCTGCTCGGGAGTCTCGGGTACGCCGAAACGGGCAAGATAATCCGCCGAGCCCACTACCGCCATACGCATATCCGGCGCGATCCGCACGGCAATCATATCTTTCGCCACCTGTTCACCCAGACGCACCCCGGCGTCGAAACGCCCATCGACGATGTCCGTCAGACCGTTATCCACCGTGACTTCGACGTTGATGTCGGGATAGCGCGCCATAAACGGTTTAAGCACGGGCCACAGCACGGCGGACATCGCATGCTCGCCTGCGGTGATGCGGATATTTCCCGCCGGTCGATCGCGCGTATCACGCAGGGCCGTCAGTTCCTGCTCGATTTCCAGCAGATGCGGGCTTAAGCGCATGAAAAGTTGTTCACCAGCCTCGGTGGGCGCAACGCTGCGGGTGGTGCGGGTCAGCAGACGGACATCCAGCCGGGCTTCCAGATTGCGCATGGCATGGCTCAACGCAGATTGCGACACGCCGAGCTGCGCAGCCGCACGCGTAAAACTTCGCTCGCGGGCAACCACCATAAAAGAGAGCAGGTCGTTAAAATTGTCTTTTAGCATCGTGGATTCACCCATTCATGAATTGTATTCATGGTTCCTTTCTGATTATGCAGTCTAATGCTTACGGCACCTTTGCGCTACTGTTAGCGCAACAGCAAACGAAGGAGTACACCATGAAAATTATCCGTAGCGGTTCATTACCTTCAGTTAAGGGACCGGAAGCCTGGTTCACCGGTGCCGTGCGTATTGATGCGCCGTTTCAGGCAACAGAGCCTGCAAAAGTGGGGGGCGCAACGGTGACGTTTGAACCGGCTGCACGTACCGCGTGGCACACGCATCCTCTCGGACAAACGCTGATCGTTACCCAGGGGCGCGGCTGGTTACAGGAGTGGGGCAAAGAGGCGGAACCGCTGAATCAGGGCGATATCGCGTGGATACCGCCTGGCGTTAAACACTGGCACGGGGCGAGCGCCGAAACGGCGATGACGCATATTGCCATCGCCGAAGCGGTAAACGGCAGCCCGGTTGAATGGCTGGAAAAAGTGACCGACGAGCAGTATCCGAACCGCTAACCGCCAAAGACCGAAATGGCCTGTTTCAGACGCGTGGTGCGCTGCGTCAGGTGATTGGCGGCGCTGGTGACGCTATCTACCATCCCCGTATTGTTATGCGTCATCATGCCGATGCGGGAGATGGATGCGTTGATGAGCGCTAAGGCCTGCGTTTGCTCCTGCGTGGCATGGCCGATCTCTTTAATCAGGGAAGACATCCGCAGGACGTTGCCAATCATCACCGTCAACTGCGTTTCGGTTTGTTCCACCATTTCCACGCCGGAATTAACGCTGGAGACATTCTTCTCGATAAGCGTTTTGATCTCTTTTGCCGCTGTTGCGGAGTGCTGCGCGAGGTTACGCACTTCTGCTGCCACAACGGCGAAACCTCGTCCGGCGTCACCTGCGCGTGCGGCTTCAACGGCGGCATTTAGCGCCAGAATATTGGTCTGGAAGGCGATACGGTCAATCACGCCGATGATATCGACAATCTGGCTGTTATCCCGCGACACCGACTGCATCATGCCAATAGTCTCTTTCATCATCGCTTCGCCGCTGTGGGCACTGGCGCGGGTGCGATCCGCCATCTGCATTGCTTCCCTGGCTGTTTCTGCCGTCTGCTGTACGGCGCTGGCAATTTCTTCAACCGCCGCTGCGGTTTGCCGGAGATCATCGGCAGTCTCTTCAGAGCGTGCCTGTAATGCGGTACCTTCTTTCGCCACCTGCTGACTAATGGTTCCAATACCGCTGATTTGCGTGCCGACATCGTCTACCAGTGAGCTAAGATTTAACCCGGACTGATTCACCAGCCGCATCATCAGGCCAATATCATCGACCCGGTTAAAATGAACGTAGTCCGTTTTACGGCCAGAAACGATGCGCTGCATCTGGCAAACAATGGTGTTAAGTGGGCCTGAGATTTGAACGTGCAAATAAAACGCCAGCGCAATAAAAAGAGCGACCAGCCCACACATTTGAGTTATTCCTGCAGGCAATAAATAAATCAGTGAGCCGGAGAGAAGGGCGGTAACCACGATGCCATAATTGATCCGTTTGCGGGTGCTGAGACGTTTAAACAGTGACAGAAAGGAAAATATCCCCTTACGCACCAATAATCCTTTATAAAAACGATACTGCTTTAATTCGTTGTTGCGAATTTTCTGGTAGAGTTTTTCACTGGCATCGATCTCTTCACGGGCAGGAATATTACGTACTGAAATATAGCCAGTTAATGCATCATGTTGATACACCGGCGTGACGTTGGCCCGCACCCAGTAGTGATCCCCATTCTGGCGACGGTTTTTGACCAACCCCGTCCAGCTCTCGCCTTGCTGAAGAGTAAACCACATATCGCCAAAGGCCCCGGCAGGCATGTCAGGATGGCGGATAACATTATGAGGCTCACCCAGAAGATCGTCCTCATGATATCCACTGGCTTTAATAAAGGCTGAATTTGCGTAGGTAATATGGCTTTGCGTATTGGTTGTCGACATTAACGTCGTACCTTCGTTAAGCAAATACTCGTTTTGTGTAACGGGGGTGTTACGCCTCATGAGTAACTCCATGGTGATGTATAAGTAAAAAGAAGCCGCCAATAAAAATTCAAGCAAGATTAAAACGTTATTCTTTTGTTTTACCGTGGGCATATTCTCTCTGAATATTATGTTGTGTGAAATACCCTGAATTAAATAATTTTTAGCGGTTTAATTAAGTCAGTGTAATAAAATTGAAAATAAACAAGGTGAGATATTTTTAACGTCAACGAAAACAAATCACTTAAGTGAAATAAAAAGTGAGAAATGCACTTTTCAGGCAAACTGGCAAACCGACGTATGGTTTCATTTACAGGGTTGAAACCACTCTCTTTTGAAGCCACCCGGCTTTGCATTTCTGATTTCTGGCAAACCAAATGTAAATTAATTGTTTCTCAGAGGTGAAATCCACCTTTAATAATGACGACATGTTAAGTCAAACGAGAAAGCAACATGTCCTGGCGAATCAGCATTCTGGATAAAAGCCCTATAGCTGAAAACGAAACGGCGACCGATGCGCTGGCGCGAACCTTAAGCCTGGCGCAACAGGCGGAAACACTGGGCTATCACCGCTTCTGGATTGCCGAACACCACAACACCCCGCAACTGGCCAGCCCCTCACCGGAACTGTTGATTGCCTGGGTTCTGGGTCAAACCAGGCGTATCCGCGTGGGATCGGGCGGCGTCATGCTCCAGCACTACAGCCCCTACAAAGTGGCTGAAAACTTCAACGTGCTGGCTGCGCTGGCACCGGGTCGCGTGGATCTGGGTGTCGGGAAAGCCCCAGGCGGATTGCCGCTCTCTACCCGCGCACTACAACTCGGACTGAATCAGCAGGAAAAGGGCAGTTTTGCCGAACAACTGGCGCAACTGAATCGCTGGCTGCGACCTGAAAATCACTCAGCGGAGGAGATCGCGCGCGCCACGCCGCTGCCGCCCGAACCTGCGCAGGGTTTTCTGCTGGGCGCGAGCACCGAAAGCGCGCTGCTGGCCGCAAAGCTCAACTGGCACTTTGTCTTTGCCGCTCACCTGAATGGCGATCCGGAACTGCTGCGCGAGGTTATCACCACCTGGCGTGAAAACAGTGCCCACGACGTCATTGTGGCGGTGCAGGTTATCGTCGCCGCGACACAGGCTCAGGCGGATGCGCTTGCACAAAAGGTGGAAGTATGGGGCGTGGAACTGGCAAACGGACAGCGCGTCACCGTGGCAAGCGAAGAACAAGCCTACGCCTTTGCGCGTCAGGCTGGCAGTGAGCCGGTACGCATTGCCCGCCGGGCGCAATCTTTACTGGCCGGGACGGCGGAGTCGGTGCTGGCGCAACTCGATGCCCTGCATCAACAGTGGGGTATCGACGAATTTATTATCGATACACCAGTGTCGGAGGGGGCGACGCGCGTACAGTCACTGCGTCTGCTGGGGCAGGCACGACTCAGCAAGGAGGTTTCTGCATGAGTTTTGCTGAGCAACTGATCGCCTGGCGTCGCGAGCTGCACCAGAACCCTGAGCTGTCTGGTCAGGAAGTCGAAACCACTGCGCGTCTGCGCGACTGGCTGACAAACGCGGGTATCACGCCGCTGCCTTACGAACTCTCTACCGGTCTGGTGGCGGAAATCGGGAGCGGTAAAAAGCTGATTGCGCTACGGGCAGATATTGACGCCTTGCCGATTGAGGAGCGCAGCGGTGTGCCATTTAGCTCGCAGCGGCCCGGCGTAATGCATGCCTGCGGACACGATATCCACACCAGCGTGATCCTCGGTGCGGCGCTGAGGCTGAAAGCGCGCGCCGCCTCGCTTAACGGACGCGTGCGCATTCTGTTCCAGCCCGCGGAAGAGAACTTTGGTGGTGCGAAAAGCATGGTGCGGGCCGGTGCGTTACATGACGTTCGCGCAATCTTCGGGATGCATAACGAGCCGTCGCTGCCGGTAGGCGAGTTTGCCACCCGCGGTGGTCCCTTTTATGCCAATGTCGACCGGTTTGTGTTCCGCATCACCGGCAAAGGTGCCCACGCGGCGCGTCCACACGAAGGCAACGACGCGATTGTTCTGGCGAGCCAGCTGGTGACGGCGCTGCAAAGTGTGGCCAGCCGCAACGTCAATACGCTGGATTCTGTGGTGCTGAGCGTAACGCGTATTGCCGGTGGTAATACCTGGAATGTCCTGCCCGAAAGCGTTGAGCTGGAAGGCACGCTGCGCACGCACCGCATGGAAGTGCAGCAGAACGTAAAAGTGCGGGTGGGGGAAATTGCCGCCGGGTTTGCCAGCGCCTTTAACGCTCAGATTGATATTACCTGGTACGCCGGGCCAACCGCCCTGGTGAATGACGAGCGCTGGGCGGAGTTCGCCACGTCGGTGGCGCGTGAAGTGGGATATGAAACCCGGCACGCCGAATTGCATATGGGCGGGGAAGATTTCGCGGTCTATCTGCAAAATATCCCCGGAGCCTTTGTCAGCATTGGCAGCAATAGCCCGTTTGGTTTACATCATCCGGCCTTTAACCCGGACGAAGCATTAATTGAACCCGCTGCCCGCTATTTTGCACAGCTCGCGGAAAAAGCACTGCAACACATTTAATTCATAAGAGGTGAATATGTCTGCAACCCGACAATTGCGGCTGGGAACCATTTTGCATGGTGCATCCGGAAATATGTCTGCCTGGCGTCATCCGGCGGCCGTCGCAGATGCCAGTATCAATTTTGATTTCGTCAAAGAGACGGCGTTAAAAGCGGAAGAGGGAAAACTCGATTTTTTATTTGTAGCCGATGGTCTCTATATTAATGAGAAATCTATACCGCATTTTTTAAACCGCTTTGAGCCGCTGACGGTATTATCCGCGCTGGCCAGTATTACCTCGCGTCTGGGTTTAGTCGGGACGCTCTCCACCTCCTACAGCGAGCCGTTTACCGTGGCACGCCAGTTTGCCAGCCTTGATCACCTGAGCAACGGGCGGGCTGGCTGGAATGTGGTGACTTCGCCACTGGAAGGATCAGCGAAAAACTTCTCGCGCGATAAACACCCGGAGCATGCGCTGCGCTACCGCATTGCGGATGAGTATCTGGAAGTGGTGAAAGGGCTGTGGGATTCCTGGGAGGGCGATGCCTTTGTGCGAAATAAGGAGAGTGGTCAGTTTTTTGATCCTGCAAAACTGCACACTCTCAATCACCACGGTGATTTCTTCCAGGTCGCCGGGCCGCTGAATATTGGCCGTACCCCGCAAGGACGCCCGATTGTATTTCAGGCTGGCGCGTCGGATGACGGGAAAAAGCTGGCCGCGAAACACGCCGACGCCATATTTACCCATCATGAAACGTTAGACGAGGCAAAAGCCTTTTATCGCGATGTGAAACAGCAACTGGAAATCAATGGCCGTCGCGCGTCTGATTTGCATATTTTCCAGGGCGTGAGCGTGATTGTGGGTAAAGACGCCGATGACGTGGAAAACCAGTATCAAACCACGGCGGCGCTGGTGTCGATTAAGGATGCCCTGAATTACCTCGGGCGTTATTTTGAACATCATGATTTCAGTCAGTATCCGCTCGACGAACCGTTCCCGGACATCGGCGATTTGGGTAAAAACAGCTTCCGCAGCACTACCGATGAAATTAAGCGCAATGCCCGTGAGCGCCGCTTAACTCTGCGCCAGGTCGCGCTTGAAGCGGCATCACCGCGCCCGCGGTTTTCCGGCACGCCAGAGCAGGTGGCGGATGGGCTGCAGGCCTGGTTTGAGCACTATGCGGCTGACGGTTTCATCATTCAGGGCGGCACGCCGGATACTTTCCCGCGCTTTGTTGAGCAGGTGGTGCCTGTTCTGCAGTCCCGTGGCCTGTTCCGCACCGAATACCCTGGCACCACGCTGCGCGAAAGCCTGGGCTTAGACGAACCGAAAAATCAGTTCACACAACAATAAAAGAGAACACCGCTATGCAGAAAACCTCGCTTATTCTGGCGCTCGCGCTGGCCTTTACGCCTGCCGTCTGGGCAGAGAATGTGAATATTAACGGAACGGGTGTGAGCATTGAGGCGAATAAAATGCCGGTCAATACCGCCAAAAATAACGATGCGGTCGCACAGTTGCCGAAAGATTATCGCTTTGCCGTACCGGGGAAATTTACCGTCGCGGTGGCGGGTCTGAATCAACCGCCGCTGACGGTTTTCTCCGATGACAACAAAACGCTGCTGGGGAGTGAAGTCGACATCGCCCGCCTGGTGGCCGACAGCCTGGGGCTGGAGCTGAACGTGGTACCCACCTCCTGGGAGGACTGGCCGCTGGGCGTGGCATCCGGCAAATATGACGCGGCCATCAGCAATATCACCGTCACCAAAGAGCGCAAAGCGAAGTTTGACTTCGCCACCTACCGTAAAGACTCCCTCGGTTTCTACGTGAAATCGACCAGCCCGATCGCGTCGCTCCAGAAGGCAGAAGACATCGCCGGGCTGCGGATTATCGTCGGCTCCGGCACCAACCAGGAAGCGATCCTGCTGGCGTGGAATGACGAGAACCTCAAAAAAGGTCTCAAAGCCTTTACCCCTGTCTACACCAAAGACGATGCGGCGCAAACGCTGGCGCTTCAGTCAGGCCGTGCGGATGCGTACTTTGGTCCGAACGTGATTGGCGCATGGAAAGCAGCATTAACCGGGAAAACCAAACTGGTCGGCAGCGTCGATGGCGGCTGGCCGAAAGCGGCGCATATCGCGGTGACGCTTAAAAAGGGCAGCGGACTGGTTGAGCCGGTACAAACCGCGCTTAACGGGGTGATCAAAAACGGGGATTACGACAAAGTGCTGAACCGCTGGGGGGAAGGCGTTGAGCGCATTCCTCAATCAGAAGTGAACCCGGCGGGCCTGGGAGACTAAGGAGGCACCATGAATGAACAATTTCGCGATGTTTCACCGGAAGATGCCGAACTCCAGCCCATTATTGAGGGGCTGTTCGGTGAATATGCGGCCCGTTACGGAGACTACTTCTCTAAAGACGCGGAAGTGGAACTCACCGAGTGGTATTTAGCGCCGCAGGGGCTGTTTATCGTGCTGGAGCGCGACGGGAAAATTATCGCCACTGGCGCATACAAACCCTTTGATGAACAGACAGCCGAAATTAAACGCATCTGGACGGATAAATCCCTGCGTCAGCAGGGGCTTGCTGCCCGCGTGGTGCAGGAGCTGGAGCGCAGGGCGGTGCTGGCAGGATATAGCAAAATCTACCTCACCACCGGTTTTCGTCAGCCGGAAGCGGTCAGGCTCTATATCAGCCAGGGGTATCAGCCGCAGTTCGATCTTGAGCGCGATCCGGAAGAGTACAGCCTGCCGCCGTTTGACGGTCGGCTGCGTTTCACCAAAACGCTGGTACGCGAAGCGTTCAGCAAAACCGCATGAGGAACGACGATGAGCAACGTTGAAACCATTAAGGTGGTCCCGGCGCGTTATCCGCTGCGAACCGTTGGTGCAGTGGTGGCGCTGTTTGTGCTGGCGGTCGTGATTCAGTCCGTGGCCTTTAACCCACGCTGGGAGTGGGCGGTGTTTGCCCGCTGGTTCTTTGATCCGGTGATCCTGGAGGGCGTGGGGCAGACGCTGCTGTTAACGCTGATTGGCACCGTGCTGAGCGTGGCGTTCGGCGGCATGCTGGCGCTGGCAAGATTATCCTCATCGTGGCTGTTGAGCAGCCTGGCCTGGGGTTACATCTGGCTGTTTCGTTCGCTGCCGCTGATTGTGGTGTTGATCATCCTTTACAACTTTTCCTATCTCTACGACACGCTCTCCCTCGGCGTGCCGTTTACGGGTATTACCTGGGGCAGTTTTGAAACCATCAACGTGCTGGGGCAGTTTTCCACGGCAGTCGTAGGGCTGACGCTGGTGCAGAGCGCTTATACCGCAGAAATCATCCGCGGCGGTTTTCTCGG
This sequence comes from Enterobacter oligotrophicus, assembly GCF_009176645.1. Lineage (NCBI taxonomy): Bacteria > Pseudomonadati > Pseudomonadota > Gammaproteobacteria > Enterobacterales > Enterobacteriaceae > Enterobacter > Enterobacter oligotrophicus. The sequence continues at coordinate 332,145 of NZ_AP019007.1, read as the reverse complement.
CGTCGATCACGGTCAGTATGAAGCCGCCGCCGCGCTCGGTCTGCCTGCCTGGCGTCGCACCGTGCGCATCATTTTACCGCAGGCGCTGCGCACCATTCTGCCGTCCGGTTTTAATGAGATTATCAGCCTCGCAAAAGGTACGGCGATGGTGTACGTGCTGGCGATGCCGGAGCTGTTCTATACCATTCAGATGATCTACAACCGCACCCAGGAGGTGATCCCGCTGCTGATGGTCGGTGCCGTGTGGTATCTGGTCATTACCACCGTATTGTCTGCCATTCAGCATGTTGTCGAGCGCGGGCTCGCCCGCAGTGAACGCCGTTCGGCGGTGAACCAGAGCCGTTCGCCAAGCCGTACCCGCACCGTCCCGAACACGCAAACACAGGAGCCCGTCCATGCAAGCCTCTCCTGAAGGACACATTTCCATTACCGGGGTCAGTAAGTTTTTTGGCCGTCACAAAGCACTTGATAACGTTTCGCTTGAGATCCCGCCGGGATCGGTCACGGTGATCCTCGGGCCTTCCGGCTCGGGAAAATCGACGCTGCTGCGCACCATCAACCACCTGGAGCGCGTCGATGAGGGATTTATCCAGATAGACGGGGATTACATCGGCTATCGCCGTCAGGGTGACAAACTCTACGAGCTGAAAGAGAAAGAGATCCTCAAACAGCGCGTCAATGTGGGCTACGTGTTCCAGAACTTTAATCTTTTTCCGCACCTCACGGTGCTGGAAAACCTGATTGAAGCGCCTGTCGCGCATAAGAAACTCAGCAAAAAAGAGGCGGTGGAAAGGGCATACAGTCTGCTGGATGTGGTGGGATTGCGCGATAAGGCCGACGCCTGGTCGCGCCATCTTTCCGGTGGTCAACAGCAGCGTATCGCCATTGCCCGCGCGCTGGCGCTGCGTCCCCGCGTAATGCTGTTTGATGAGCCGACTTCCGCACTCGACCCGGAACTGGTTGGTGAAGTGCTGGACGTGATTAAAAAGCTCGCCCGCTCCGGCACCACGCTGGTGGTGGTCACCCATGAGATCGGCTTTGCCCGTGAAGTGGCGGATCAGGTGGTGTTTATGGTCGACGGTAAAATTGTTGAACAGGGGAGCAGCGACGAGGTGTTGAACCGTCCGTCACACGCGCGAACGCGCCAGTTCCTCTCTAAAGTGCTGTAAGGAGTGCAGATGAAATATGGACTTCTGGCTGGTCTGGTGTTTACCACAGCGAGCTATGCCAGTATCGATTTGAATGCCAACGAACGGCCGCTGCCGGTAACGGTCGATCCGCAGGCGGTGGCGAAGATCCCGGCGAACTACAAATTTGTTGAGCCGGGCACGCTCACGGTCGCCATTTCAGCGCTTAACTCACCGCCGCTGGCGCTGCTCGCCAGCGATAACCGCACGCGCATCGGCAGCGACCCGGATATCGCCCGTTTACTGGCGGGCAGTTTAGGGCTGAAGCTGAAACTGGTGCCAACGGCGTGGGAGGACTGGCCGCTGGGAATAACATCCGGACGCTATGATGTGGCGCTGGTGAACATTGCCGTCACCGAACAGCGCAAAGAGAAATTTGATTTTGCGACCTACCGCGTCGATTCGCTGGCGTTTTCGGTGAAATCCACCAGCGATGTCCGGTCAATCAAGAGCGCTGAAGATCTGGCGGGTAAAAAGGTGATTGTAGGCTCCGGCACTAATCAGGAGCGCATTCTGCTGGGCTGGAACGAAGAGAACAAAAAGGCCGGGCGTGAGCCTGCGTTGCCGGTCTATCTTACCGATGATGCCTCAGGCAATTTGTACATTCAGTCCGGCAGGGCGGATGTTTTCTTCGGGCCGCAGTCGGTCTCCGCCTATAAAGCGGCGCTGACCGGTAAAACCCGCGTGGTGGGCCTAGGGCCGAAGAAAGCGTATGTCGCCACGACAACCAAAAAAGGCAACGGACTGGTGTACGCATTGCAGGCCGCGCTGGATGGTGCGATTCAGCGTGGAGAGTACCAGAAGGTGCTGGCGCGCTGGGGCGAGCAGGGCGAAGCGGTGGCAACATCGGACGTTAACCCGCCAGGGATAACCTACTAATCGTGCTCTACACTTAGGGTTTTCATCCCTGAGGGGGCAACATGATTAAACTCTATGGCGTACCCGGCTGGGGCTCGGCAATCAGTGAAGTGATGCTGACCCTGGCAGACATTCCTTACCAGTTTATCAACGTGGATGGGTTTGATCAGCCCGGCCCGCAGCGCGAGCTGCTGCAAAAACTCAATCCGCTGTGTCAGGTGCCGACTCTGGAGCTGGAGAACGGGGCGATCGTGACCGAAACAGCGGCGATTGCCCTGATGGTACTGGACAGATGCCCGGATCTTGCACCACCTGTGGGGCAGGCCGAGCGCCAGCAGTTTCAGCGTTTGCTCATCTGGTTTGTGGCGAACGTCTATCCCACCTTTACCTATGCCGATTACCCGGAACGCTGGGTGCCCGATGCGCCGGAACAGCTACAGAAAAACTGCATTGAGTACCGGAAGTCACTCTATCTCTGGTTTGACAGTCAGCTGAAAGCCTCGCCCTTTGCGTTTGGCGAACGGTTGACCCTGCTTGACGTCTATATCGCAGTGGCGCGTACCTGGGGGCCACGGCATGAATGGTTTGCGGTAAATACACCGAAGATAACGGCCATTGCGGACACGGTTTGTCAGCTTCCTGAACTGCACAAGGTGTTAAAAGCCAACGAGATAATCTGATAACGTGGAACGCTCACTCACAACAGGAAGCCTGCACATGCCACACGTTGATATTAAATGTTTCCCCCGCGATCTGAATGACCAACAAAAAACCGCGCTGGCGGAAGATATCGCGAAGGTGATTATTCGCCATTTCGACAGCAAAGACAGTTCCGTGTCTGTTGCCCTGAATCAGGTGCAGCCGGAAGACTGGAAAGCGCAGGTCTGGGATACGGAGATTGGGCCCAAACTGGATGAGCTGATTAAAAAGCCTGGGTATTCGATGTAAGGCGGTTTATGCCGGGTACGCCAGAATGATCGCCCGGCATGATCACCGAACCTTCAGCAGTATCGCCATTAGCCCTGGAAAACGGGCATCCAGATCGTCTCTGCGCAGTGAAATCATATTCTCTCGCCCCTGCGGGCGCTGCCAGATCACGCCGCTGTCACGCAATACGCGCCAGTGGTGAGTCATGGTGGATTTCACCACATCGTCCGGGCGTAGCGCGTTGCAGCTTAGCTCACTGCCATCGGCGAGCCTGCGGATAATCGAGAGGCGGAGCGGGTTACCGAGCGCGAAAAGCACATTTTCCAGCAGTATTTGTTCAGGTTCCGGGTGGTTTGGGGTCATCGTTTTCCTGCGTTAAAAGTCAGATTGAGCTATATCAACAATAGGCATGGTGTTAAAAAATAGTTCGATAATACTCGTACAATGGGACTATTATAGCAAACGAACGAACACGCGACCATCCCGGTCGTCACACAGATGTCTTAATGACTAAGGATCTATTATGCCCCGACCCATCCCTCTCGAACGTTATCGCAACATCGGTATCTCCGCGCATATCGATGCCGGTAAAACAACCACCACTGAGCGCATCCTGTTTTACACCGGGATGAGCCACAAGCTGGGTGAAGTACACGATGGCGCGGCAACTACCGACTGGATGGCGCAGGAGCAGGAGCGTGGGATCACCATCACCTCTGCGGCTGTCAGCTGCTTCTGGCCAGGTATGGACAGAGGTTTTGAACCGCACCGGATCAACATTATCGACACGCCAGGGCACGTGGATTTCACCATTGAGGTGGAACGTTCCATGCGTGTGCTCGACGGTGCCGTGATGGTGTATGACTCCGTGGGTGGCGTGCAGCCGCAATCCGAAACCGTCTGGCGTCAGGCGAACAAATACCACGTTCCGCGGCTGGCGTTCGTGAATAAAATGGACCGTCCGGGAGCCGATTTTTACCGCGTGGTGCGGATGATGCAGGAGCGTCTGAAAGCCAATCCGGTGCCGATTGTGATCCCGGTGGGCGCAGAAGATCACTTCTCCGGCGTGGTGGATCTGATCAAGATGCGATCCATCGTGTGGGACGACGCGACGCAGGGCATGGTGTTTAGCTATGCTCCTGTGCCTGACGCGCTGCTCAGCACCGCCCAGGAATGGCGGGAAAAAATGGTCTCTGCCGCAGCAGAAGCCAGTGAGGCCCTGATGGATAAATATCTGGAGACGGGCGATCTCGACGAGGCTGAAATTATCCAGGGGCTGCGTATTCGGACCATTTCCGGTGAAATCCAGCCGATGCTGTGCGGCAGTGCCTTTAAAAACAAAGGGGTACAGCGGATGCTCGACGCGGTTGTTGAGCTGATGCCGTCGCCGCTGGATGTGCCTGCTATTGATGGTGTGGATGAAAAAGGGGAGCACGCAGAGCGTCACCCGTCTGATGACGAGCCGTTCTCGGCGCTGGCCTTCAAACTGATGAGCGATCCGTACGTCGGGCAGTTGACCTTTATCCGCGTCTACTCCGGCGTGCTGAGAAAAGGCGACGCGGTGTATAACCCGGTGAAAGGGAAGAAAGAGCGCATCGGACGCATTGTGCTTATGCATGCTAACGATCGTCATGAAGTGGATGAACTGCGAACGGGCGACATCGCGGCCTGCGTGGGGCTGAAAGATGTCACCACGGGGGATACCCTGACCGACCCGAATGCCGTGATCACCCTTGAACGGATGGAGTTCCCGGACCCGGTCATCTCCCTGGCGATCGAGCCAAAAACGAAGGCCGACCAGGAAAAAATGGGTATCGCGTTGCAGCGTCTGGCGGCGGAAGATCCGTCGTTCCGTCTCCATACTGACGAGGAATCCGGACAGACGATTATTTCCGGGATGGGGGAACTGCATCTGGAAATTATCGTCGACCGCATGAAGCGTGAGTTTGGCGTTGAGGCGAACATTGGTCGTCCACAGGTGACCTACCGTGAAACGCTGCGTAAAGCGGTGAAAGATATTGAAGGCAAATTTGTCCGCCAGTCCGGTGGTAAAGGGCAGTACGGTCATGTGGTACTGAGCCTTGAACCGACAGCACCCGGCAGTGGCTTTACGTTTGAAGATGCCACCAAAGGCGGCGTGGTACCGCGTGAGTATATTCCATCCGTAGAAAAAGGATTGCGCGAAGCCATGAATACCGGCGTGCTGGCGGGATATCCGGTTGTTGATGTGAAAGCTACCCTGACGTTTGGTTCGTATCACGACGTGGACTCCTCAGAGATGGCCTTCCGCATGGCGGCGATCCTCGGTTTTAAAGAGGGCGCGCGCAAAGCGGACCCGGTTATTCTTGAGCCGGTAATGCACGTTGAGGTCGAAACGCCGGAAGAGTACGCCGGGAATATTATGGGCGATCTCTCCTCCCGCCGCGGCATGGTGCAGGGGATGGCAGAGCAGTACGGCAGCCAGATTATTCGTGCGGACGTGCCGCTGGCGGAGATGTTTGGCTATGCCACCACGCTGCGCTCGATGTCGCAGGGGCGCGCGACGTATACGATGGAGTTCCATCATTTCGCGGAAGCACCGCGTAATGTTGCGGATGAGATTATTGCGCGGCGAGTGAAGAGTTAATTAATCACACATGGTAGTCGTTGGGCTACCATGTGCTTTTATTGCTACGACAGGGATTCGTAAAGGCCCCGTGACATATGGTCGCTCTGTTAATTTTTCATATTTCGTGAAAATTCAACGTTAGCGACTGATTGCACCTTCCAGTCTCCGTTCTCCTTGACCATACAATCAATGACAATATGATCCTGTTTTTTTCCGAATGCGATGTATACGTTCACGCACACTGGATCGGTGTCTACTGCGATCGCAGTGACATTCAAGAGCCAATCATCGCGAATATCCTGGGCCTTTAAAAACAAATCTGCATCGTAAAATACGTCACTTTCTTCTCCATATCCTGGTTCTTGCGTATGACGAAGTTTTTTCATTGTTGAGGCTGTGACGTATTTATCGATCTCCCGACCGGTAATGATCGGGTAAATATCTTTTGCTATCTGGCCAACATACCATTTATTGAATTCCTCGGCTTGTTTGGCCGGACTGGACTGACTGGCATTAACAATAGGTGACAGCATGCAGAGTAAAAGTAATATTTTTTTCATCATGGATGCCTGTAGAGTGTAATTTTTGGCTGAATTTTTCGGTATGTTGGACCGGGGTAAAGTGTCCTTTGTTTAAAATCAGAATACCAGTTACCGGAGCCGTCATAGATGCAGGTATGTCCATGCTGGTTATCACCGGGTAATGCATCTATAACTGCAACATCCCCTTCAATGGGTGTGCCGTAGGTTTTACTGAAACCCGCCTTTTCTAGAGAGCGCCAAAAATCTTTAGCGTCTGCACCTTCAATTTTCAATCCGCCAGCGCGTATCGCCGCGGCCACAGCGCGGGCACAATAACCCATACTTTCATGGTGAGCGTGACTACGGGCATATGAAACGGCTTCGCTTTTATTCCATGACATAAATATTTCCTTAAGGAGAAATTGCTGATGCAACAACTCCGAAAATATCCTCCGTTTTATACCGTCATGGTAAACATAAAATGCCATACAAAATCATGATAATTAAGCCAAATAGAATCAGTGAAATTAATCCAGCGCCTTCACTATCTTCCCACTCGTCACAAATGTCCCGGCCCCCAGATGATGCAGTGTATTCAGCTTATCGCCGTCAAACTGCCAGCGCCCTTCGACAAACGCGCGTTCATCGGCTGCCGCAGAAACCACTTCACCAAACAGCGTGTCATATTTCTCTGCCGCAGAGGTTACTGGCAGTAAACGGCACTCCATCCACGCCAGACATTTCTCTTCAATCACCGGCAAGCCGAGGACTGGACCATTCACTACTGGAATGCCGTAGCAGTTGAATTTGTCTTCATCGCGTCCGCTGATGCTGCCCACCGCCCAGGTCCAGTTGGCCGCTGCCACGCCGGGAATGACGATACCAAACTTCCCGCTGCGTTCGATCAGCTCACGCGTCCAGGTACTTTTATCCACCACGATCGCGATACGCGGCGGTTCAAATTCAACCGGCATTGACCAGGCTGCCGCCATCACATTACGGCGATCAATGGATTCATCGCGGCTGGTAATCAGAACAGTAGGGCCATGGTTCAACAAACGGCTGGCATGCTTTAACTCGACGGGGCGAAACGGATGCATAGACATTCCTCTTTGCAGGGTTTACGGCATTAAACGACTGAAGGGCGGGTGAAATCAAGACGCAACAGTAGCGTCATGTGTTCGTCATACAGTCTCCCTACAGTGGCGGACAGTAAATCCCAAAGAGGATAACAATATGCTGACCTCCATTACGCACAAAGGCGTCTCGTACGCGTTTGGGACGAATACCGTTTTGAATCAAATCGATCTGCACATTGATGCGGGCAGCGTGGTTGCGCTGCTGGGGCCATCAGGCTGCGGGAAAAGTACGCTGCTTCGGCTGCTGGCGGGGTTAACGCAGCCAGCCGCGGGAGAAATCCACTTTGGCGAACGTCAGGTCGCAAAAGCGGGCTGGTCGCTGCCGCCGGAAGCGCGGGATATCGGCATGGTCTTTCAGGACTATGCGCTGTGGCCGCATATGACGGTAGCACAGAATGTGGCCTTTCCCCTGAAGATGCGCAATATCCCTCGTCAGGAGCGCGATACCCGCGTTGCTCAGGCGCTTTCACGTGTCGGGTTAAGCGATTTTACTGACCGCAAACCTGCCGGGCTATCCGGCGGGCAGCAGCAGCGCGTGGCGCTGGCTCGGGCGATCGTCGCTGAACCTCGCGTGCTGCTTTTTGACGAGCCGCTCTCTAATCTCGACAGCGAACTGCGTGAATCACTGTGTCAGGAGATAACCACGCTGCTGCGTCAGCTCGGGACAACCGCTGTGTATGTTACCCACGACCGCCGGGAGGCTGAAATCCTGGCCGATCGCATCGTGCATTTGTCTGCAGGCAGCGTCGCTGCCGATCGTTTGATTTCATCCTCAGGGGAGTTTGCATGAAAGCCACCATGTCTGTGAAAAAAGGAGTTCTGCTCGCCATGGCGTTATCGTCTGTCATGATCACCAGTGCCCATGCGCTGACGGTGTACACCGCCGGGCCGGGATCGCTTGCCAAAAATCTGGCGACCGGCTTTGAAAAGAAAACCGGTGTGAAAGTTGATATCTTCCAGGCAACGACCGGGAAGGTGATGGCGCGCCTGGAGGCGGAACAAGCCAACCCGCAGGCGGATGTTCTGATCTCCGCCTCCTGGGACACGGCTGAAGATCTGCACGCACGCGGCTGGCTGCTGCCGTTCCAGAGTGCTAACGCTGAAAAAGTTCCTGCCGAACTGAAATCTGCGGATTATGTGGCGCAGGGCGTCTCGGCGTTGGGGATCGTCTGGAATACCAAAAGCGGTACGCCGGAGCCGAAAGAGTGGCAGGATCTGACGACCGATGCGTTTAAAGACAAAGTGACCACGCCGAACCCGTCGCTGTCGGGTGCGTCACTGGATTTGTTGATCGGTCTGCAAAACGGCATGGGTGACAACGCCTGGACGCTGTTTGATGCGCTGAAAAAGAACGGCATGGTGGTAAGCGGTCCGAACGCACAAGCGGTGACGCCAGTGATGCAGGGGGCAAAAGCAGCCGTGTTTGGCGCGGTGGATTATGTTTCTTATGGCAACATCAGCCAGGGCGAATCCCTGAAGGTGATCTTCCCGGCGAGCGGTACGGTAATTGCTCCGCGTCCGATGATGATCCTGAAAACAACCCGGCATCCGGATGATGCGAAGGCCTTTATCGATTATGTGCTTTCCCCGGAAGGTCAGGCGATGGTGGCGGACGCGTGGCTGATGCCAGCGCGTGGTGACGTCAAGGCGAAGCGTCCGCTGCTGAACGAGCTTAATATCCTGCCGACCAAAAGCGATGGCACTCACGCACGCAGCGATATTCTTAAGCGCTTCAACACGCTTTTCTCCCTGTAATTCACCCGGCGGGGGCAACCCCGTCTTCAGGATTGCCTTGTGAATCAACGAACGTTGTCGGTTATGACGCTGGCGCTGCTGATTATTCTGGTGGCGTTTCCGTTGTCCTTTATTGCTCTGCAGGCGGTATTTCCGCAGTTCAGCGCAGGCGAGTTGACGGGGGCATTTAGCGGTATTCAGGCGTTACTGGCTGAGCCACACTTGCCCGGTATGCTGGGAGGAACGCTTCAGGTCGGTATCGGTGTTGCGCTGGTCAGCGCCCTGATCGGTTTTCCTCTCGGCGTGGCGCGGGGTTTGCTGAACCTGCCGCTGCCACGCCTGTGGGATCTGCTGTTCCTGATCCCATTTTTAACGCCGCCCTACATTGCTGCGCTGTCGTGGATGCTGGTGCTGCAAACCAATGGTTACTTGCAGCAGTTAACGGGTATCAACCTGAATGATGTGTTGTTCAGCAAAACCGGCATTGTGCTGGTGATGGCGCTGAACATTTTTCCGGTGATCTATTTTGCTGTCTCGCGCAGTTTACTGGCGAGTGGACAACGCCTGGCGCTGGTTGCCCGTGTACACGGCGCGAGCGCGGGAAGGGCGTTCTGGCACATTACGCTGCCGATGCTATCGCCTTCGCTGGCGGCGGGGATGCTGCTGGCATTCACGCTGGCGATTGAGGAGTTCGGTGTGCCTGCCGCACTGGGAACGCGAGCAGGTGTATTGATGCTGACTACCGACATCGAAAAGAAGCTGGCAGACTGGCCGGTCGATCTGTCCGGGGCTTCAATGCTTTCTGTGGTACTGGTGATGATTGCGCTCAGCGCCTGGGGAGTACAGAAAAAACTGACCGGACATCATGATGTCACCAGCATTACCGGTAAACCGATGCAGAATACGGGGGCAGAGGCGGGCGTATTCACGCTGCCGATTGTGCTCCTGATGGCATCCGCAGGAATCATCGCGGTGATCCTGCCAGGGCTGTCGATGGCGTTGTCGGGTGTGTTAAGAACCCTGTCCGGCGGTGTGGCAATATCTAACGTGACGTTGTCACATTACGCTGCGTTGTTTAATCAACAGGGCGATGCATTGTCAGCGTTGGGCACCAGCTTATCACTGGCGCTGGCTACGGCGTGCATAACCGGCGTGTCAGGGTTATTGGTCTCATGGCTGACGGTAGTGCAAAAGATAAAAGGGCGCAGCATACTGGACGCGCTCTCGCTGATGCCAGCCGCACTACCGGGTATCGTAGTCGGTGTCGGGTTAATCCTGCTCTGGAACCGTCCTTTCTGGCCGCTCTCGCCCTACAATACCTGGGTTATTCTGTTACTTTCCTATTGCTGTCTTTTACTGCCGTGGCCGGTGCGTTACGTCGGCAGTGCGCTGCGTCAACTGGGGAGTAATCTGGAACCTGCCGCGCGCGTACACGGGGCATCCGCGTTCCAGGTGCTGCGGTTTATCGTGATGCCGCTGGTTTCCCCTGCGCTGCTGGCGGCGATGCTGATGGTGTTCGCGATTGCCTCGCGTGAGCTGGTGACATCTCTGTTACTGGCACCCGCGGGGACTCAGACGGTGTCGGTCTTTATCTGGCGTCAGTTCGAGCAAGGCTCTGTTGGACAAGGAATGGCGATGGCGACACTGACGCTCATCACCGGGCTGGTGTTAATGCTGAGCGCATTCGGTATCCTGCAGCGCAACGCCCGGCCTTAAAAAGCACTTTTGCGCATCTCAGTACGACAAAATAGTTTATAAACAAGGAATATCACTTCAAGGAAGCGAATCATGTCCCCATTTCTGAGTGCCTATTTTTCCCGTACGGGCTGGACACAGCCCGCATCGGTTGATATCGATACCCTGCGAGCGCTGCATCTACACCACAACTGTGCGATCCCCTTCGAGAATATCGACGTCGTTCTGCCGCGTGAGATCCACCTTGAAGATCAGTGTCTGGTCGACAAACTGGTGACGGCGCGCCGCGGCGGGTATTGTTTCGAGCAAAACGGCCTGTTTGAGCGGGTGCTGCGCGAGGTCGGCTTCACGGTACGCAGCGTGCTGGGTCGTGTGGTTCTGGCGAATCCGCCGCAAATGCCGCCGCGCACGCACCGGCTGCTGCTGGTTGAGCTTAACGGCGAGCGCTGGATTGCTGACGTTGGCTTTGGCGGGCAGACGCTGACGGCACCGATACGCTTAATCGCAAACGAAGAACAGGCCACGCCGCACGGACATTATCGCCTCCTGAGCGAGGGTAACGACTGGGTACTGCAGTTCCGCCACCATGAGCACTGGCAGTCGATGTATCATTTTGACCTGGCGACGCAGTATTTTACCGATTACGTGATGGGGAACTTCTGGTCGGCCCACTGGCCGCAGTCGCATTTTCGTCACCATTTGCTGATGTGTCGTCATCTGCCGGACGGTGGCAAGCTGACGCTGACCAACTTCAACTTTACCCACTGGCAGAATGGCCATGTGGAGGAGCAGATCCATCTGCCGGATGCAGAGGCGCTGTATCAGCTGATGCAGGAACGGTTTGGGCTGGGTGTGGACGATCCAAAACATGGCTTTACGCTGGCGGAACTGACGGCGGTAATGGCAGGGTTTGACACGCATCCGCAGGCGGGGAAATAGCCCGGTGGCGGCTGCGCCTTACCGGGCCTACAGGTGCTTGAGTAGGTCGGGTAAGGCGCAGCCGCCACCCGACAAAATCAACGGCGCGATCTCACCACCTGATACCGACGGGTAAAATACTCAAACGGCGCGCTCCAGACGTGCACCAGCCGCGTGAACGGGAAGATCAGGAAGATGGTCATCCCCAACACCAGATGTACGCGGAAGATTGGTGCGACGCCGCTCAACATTTCAGATGAACCGCCCTTGAACGTCACGATACCCTGCGCCCAACCGACCAGCTTCATCATCTCGCTTCCGTCCGGGTACTGTGCTGAGAAGGGGATCGTTGAAAGCCCCAGGATGCACTGGATCAGCAGGATACTCATAATAATGATATCCGGCGTGGTGGAGGTGGCGCGTACCCGCTGGTTAAACAGGCGACGGATCAGCAGCATGGAGCCACCGATCAGCGTCAGCACACCGCAAATCCCGCCCGCAATCATCGCCAGCTGCTGTTTGACGGCAACGGGCAAAAACCAGGCGTACATCCAGTGCGGGGTTAACATGCCGAACAGATGGCCGAAGAAGATCCCCAGAATGCCGATATGAAACAGGTTTGAAGCCCAGTTCATCCCGCGTTTGCTGAGCAACTGGCTGGATGAGGCGCGCCAGGTGTATTGCCCATAGTCATAGCGCAACCAGCTTCCGAGGAAAAAAACGGTCGCGCAGATATACGGGTAGATGTCATAGAAAAACACGTTGAGGTAGTGGATCATTTTGTGCCTCCCGCGCCGACGTC